>CAZGDO010000042.1:0-9959 GCA_964524365.1 uncultured Gammaproteobacteria bacterium
TACTCATTCATTAACTCTAGTAAAAAGTGCCAAAAGTGTTTAGACATTACCTAATCTTCTTGACAAATTTATCAATTAATATCCTAATTTATTGACAAAACTGGGTAATTAAGATACAAAGAAAGAACCTTTATAAATAAGGTTTGCCATAATTTTGACAATAACAATAATAAAAAATAAAATTAACATCATACTATCTATTGACAAAAAATCATACTATCTATTGACAAAAATAAGTAATTAGGATAAAAAGAATAGAACCCTTAAAAAGGGTTCGGTAATAACCATAAATTTACAAATTTTATCTAATAATTTATTGAGAAAAAATGAATAATTATCTTAGTAATCCTTCTTGGATTAACCAAACCAGAAAAAACAAATTTCTGAAAGTCATCAATATATTTGTTACGATGACTTTTTTGTTTAATATGACTGCCTTCCAAGGAATATTTTTAACTTTTCCTATACAAGCTGATGCTGAAACGGTTTCAAATTTGGATAAAACTCTGTTTACCAGCCTGGATAACAGTAATGAACTTATACCCTTTAATAACGGATCGTTAGAGGTAACCAAAGTGGTAGTAGGAGGAAATGCCACTGCTGACCAGTTTGGTTTCCGTCTGGCTGGCGGAGTTGAAAGATATCTTTATCCTAATTCCGGAGTAAGTAATGTATTATTTAAAAATCTGATTCCCGGAATCTATTCAGTTGAAGAAGAGAATAACATGCCCGACTACCACCAAACTGATTCTACCTGTACTGATGTTACAGTAGTAGACGGACAGCAAGCCAGCTGCACTATTACTAACACCAGAGATACCGGAACTCTAATTGTAATTAAGCAAATCAATAATGATGACGGTGGCACTGTTCTAGCTTCAGATTGGACAATAGATGTCACTGGTCCTCAAACGGTGCCTAGTTTCCCAGGTACAGAGGATCCCGGAACAACTAATTCTGTTATTACCGGCGATTACAATGTAACTGAAACCGGCGGACCCAGTGGATACACTTTAAGTTACAGTGGCGATTGCGACCAAAATGGAGATATTACTATAGGATATAATGAAACGAAAACTTGTATTCTGACCAATACTTATAATCCTCCGGAAGAACCAGAAGTAACCCTGCCCACCATTGAGGTCAATAAATCAGTTTCTAAAGGGGCGGCTGAAGTTAACGAAACTCTTACCTACCTAGTAGAATGGCGAGTAACTGACGCTGACGCCACCAACCTAACCATCACCGACCCCATCCCCTTAAACAGCACCTTCGTCTTAGCTGATAATGGCGGGGTCTACAGCACTGCTGATAATGCCGTCACTTGGAGCTTAGGCACTAAGTCTCCTGGTGATAGTGGAATATTCACCATTGCGGTTACCGTTAATTCTTTAGCAGAGGCCGGTGCAATGATTGTTAACACCGCTACCATTGACTGTGATGAAACTGATCCGGTATCTGATGACGCTTCTACTGTTATCACCACCTCTACCGCACCGATTCTGCAGATTACCAAGGATGTTAGCGATTCTCCGGTGAATCCGGGTGATACCGTCACCTATACTGTGGTCATCACCAATGTTGGTAGTGAAGATGCAACCAACCTAACTCTGACTGATGTAATGCCCACTAATCTCACTTTTGCTGATGGTGGTGATAACACCAAGACCTTTACCTTAGGTGATCTGGCTATTGGTGATTCAGTAACTAAGACTTATGACGTAGTAGTTTCAAATAACAGTGGTGCTGGTACCTACACCAATACTGCTACTGCTGAAGCGGATAATCACTCCCCTATTTCAGCAGAAGTTGATGTGGATGTAGTGCTACCTACCGTCTTGGGTGAGGTAACCACTCCTGATCTGTCAATTACCAAAGTAGTAAACGTTGAGTTTGCTAATCCCGGAGACATTGTGGAATACACCGTTACCCTTGTGAACAACGGTGATGGAGATGCAGTAAATGTAGTACTTACTGATCAGCTACCAGCTGGATTCACCTATGATGGTACTACTGATTCCGTGAAAGCATGGGAACTGGGTAATATTGTCCCAGGTGAAGAAAAGATCACCGCCTATGCAACAAAGATTGGCGCTGATACCACCGCTGGAGTATATGACAACCTGGCCATTGCCAGCGCTGATAACCACGATGACATTACTGCCACTGTTCCTTTAGAAGTAAGAGCAATTGAGGTTCTAGGTGCTACTTTAGAGGAAACTGGTACTAGTGGGATTGATTATCTACTCTATTTATTAGGAATCGGAGTGTTAACTGCTGGCATCTGGGTATCAACTAGAAAAGAAAAGCAGGCAAAGGCAAAATAACTGTTTCCCACTATAATTCTTGCCAGCTAAAAACAGAAAAAAAGCTAAAAACAAAACTTTGAATGAAAAAAGAAGAAGTGTTGTAGTATTTCAAAACTCTATCTGAAATTTCTGCAAAAGATGCCTAAACTTGACAAAATTATTAAAGTAGATATAATTGACTGTTAATTTAAAAATTAATGAACTTAATAATAATTAAGTAAAAACCTATGAATACTAATTCTATTAGCCATATCTTAAGTAAAAAAAGAAAGGAAAAGATTTATAAAGTCATCAATATTATTATTATGATGATTTTTGTCTTAAATATGACCGCTTTTCAAGGCATTTTATTGGCCTATCCAATAAAAGCGGAAGCGGTTCCTCCTCCTAACCCCGATTTTGCCAGTGTAACCTGGTCTCCTTATGAAATTAACGGGCATGTTGTAACTGACTGGGAAGATAATGTTTGTGGCATCAACGATGTCTCAAAAGGCCCTGCTAATGTTGCACCAGATAGTGTTGATCTAGCCTCTAATGCAACAGAAGGCCCTCCGTGCGAAAATCCGGGAACTGAACCAACTTTACAAGCCGGAGAAGACACAGATTATTTTTATTTCCGAATACGCTTAGCTGACACTCCTCTTACTCCTGGCGGCGGTAGTCTATACGATAGTTATCACTGGGATGTTTTGATTGAAACAAATGGAGATAATTATAGCGATTATGTTTTGGATTTAAACGGTTCAGATACCTACGGTGGTAACGGTTCAAATTATCAGGGAGTTCTGGGACTTTATACTAATAATCCAAACGCCCAGACTTATGATCCAGCTAATCATGTATGGCAAGCAGGAGCAAATCGTAATAGCAATATCTTCACTCAGGTAACGGTTACTTCTCAAAATGCTAATCAGTACTGGTTGGATCTCGCTTTACCAAAAAGTGAGGCGCCATTTGCTTCCTTTAATAGTTTGTTTGCCAGTACTTCAGCATCAAATACTGATCCATTACAAAAAGACTGGATGGCTTCTGAAGCTTTCTTTATTGAACTGACGAAAAATAAAACCGTAGAAAACCTAACTCACCCCGGTTACACTACTGTTACCCAACCAGCTCAGTCAGGTGATACACTGCGCTATACTCTTTCAGTAACTAATTCCGGAAACAGAACCGCGCCGGGTTTTATAATTGAAGATGACGTTAGTGATATTGTGGAATATACTTCTAATCCATTCAATCTCTCAGACTCTGGAACTTATAATACAACTACAAAATATGTTTCTTGGCCCCAACAAGATATTGCTGCGGGTGTCACTATTTCCGAAACTTTTGATGTCACTATAAATCCGATAGACCTGTGGCCTCAACAAGGTGATTTTACTATCTCCAATGTCTATGGTGATTATATTGATGTTCCTTTCTGCAGTTTGGAAATAACTAAACAGGTTAGCGATACTGACGCAGAGCCAGGTGATATATTGACTTATACTTTAAGCTTTGAAAACGTCGGCACGGCTGATTGCACTGGCACCGGTGTTCGAATTGATGATGTCGTACCAGTGGGCATTACTTATAATGGAAACCACACGGAAACAACTAATGTCAATTTTGGTTATACCGACAATAGGTTCAGCTCGCCAAATCCTACTGGATTTGATGGCTCTAGGTTGAGCTGGAATGCTCATACTTTGACACCGGGTGAAGTGGGCACTGTCACGTGGGAGGCTACCGTAGATGCAATTGAACCGTGCACGGAAGCAGATATCTATAACACCGCCACGATTTACTCGAACCAAATCCCACAAGGCATAGAATCCAATAGAGTAGCAACTCATATCACCACTATTTGTAACGGCTCGCTAAAAGTATATAAATACGTTGATTCAGGATCGGCAACTCCAGATCAATGGGAATTTACAATTGCCGGTCATGGAACTCAATCTCCAAATTCAGGAGAGAATTATGTTATTTTCTATCAATTACCTCAAGGAACATATACCGCAACTGAAAGCAATTTAGCGGGATATCATCAGGTATCAACCACCTGTACTGATGTCTCTGTTTACGCTGGACAGCAATCAGAATGTGAATTCCACAATGCCAGAGACACCGGAACAATCACGGTCAATAAAAAAGTTGATACGGATGGCAACGGTATATTTGAGGGTGGAAACAGCGAAGCAACCAATCTCGGTTTTGTCTGGGGTATTAACCAAGAAACTCCGGCCCGGGCAATGGGCAGTTCTGAAACTGTGGTAACCGGCAACTATAATATTACCGAGAATAACGTAACGGGTTATCATTTTGCTGGCTGGTATTACAATCTTTCTGGTCTTAATTGTGAAAATCCTTATTCTTACACCTTGCCGGCTAATATTGATGTTGGCCAAAACGGCACAGAGATAACGCTGTGTAATGCCAGAGACACCCAAACCATCACTGTTAACAAAAATGTGGATACAGACGGTGATGGACAAGTAGACATTTACGGCGCCACAGACTGGACCTGGGATATTGCCGGAGGCGAACAGAACATTGCTACCGGTTCTTCCAGGATTTTGGTTACCGGCACTTACACAATTTCCGAAGACATGAAAACTGACTACCATGTAACTGATGTCACTTGTAATGGTCAAAGCTACGGTGCTCAAGAATGGGCTGAAATCAACCTAACCACTAATGGTGTCGAATGTACTTTCACTAATACCAGAAATACTGGAACTCTTACCGTTATCAAACAGGTTGTAAATGATAACGGCGGCAATGCCGTAGCATCTGAATGGACCATGCATGTTACTGGTCCGGAAAATCACAGCTTCCCAGGACAAGAAAGTCCGGGAGTCTTAAGAACCGTTATGACCGGAGATTATCAAATTACTGAATCTGGTGGTCAGGTGGGATACGCTTTAACTTACGGCGGCAACTGCGATGCCAATGGAAACATTACTATCAATCAGGGTGATAATAAGACTTGTATTCTAATTAACAACGATGTTTCTCCATCAATTACTCTTATCAAAGATGTAATTAATGACAACGGCGGTACTGCTGGTGCTAATGACTTTGGTTTAACAATTGGTGGTACGTTAGTAAACTCGGGGCAAACCTTAGAAGTTAATGCTAACACTCCAATTGCCCTTAATGAAGCTGGTCTATTTGGTTATTCATTCGTCTCAATAACAGGTACAGAGTGTCCTCAAAATTTGGGCGATACTGTCACCCTGGATGAAGACGAACATATCATTTGCACCATCACCAACAACGACATTGCTCCAGAATTAACAGTTATTAAACACGTAATTAATAACAATGGTGGTACTGCTGTAGCTGCTGACTTTACCATGAATGTAATTGGTACCAATGTTTCCAATTCTTCCTTCTCTGGTGATGAAACTGGAAATACCATTACTCTTGATCAGGGCTCATATAGCGTTGATGAAGACTTCTACTTCGGCTATGCCAAGACCTTGAGCGCTGATTGTTCTGGAACCATTAATGTTGGTGAAACTAAGACTTGTACCATTACTAATGACGATATTTCACCAACAATCACTCTGTATAAAGATGTACAGAACAACCACGGCGGTAATGCAGTACCTACTGATTTTACTCTAATAATTGATGGCTTCGGTATAACCCAAGGCGTAGCCACAAATGTTGGTGCTAATTTCCCTCACACCATTGATGAATTACCATTTGCTGGTTATACATTTGTCAATATTACTGGTGATCAACGGTGTCCATCAGCTTTGGGTGGAACTGCTACTCTGCTACCGGGAGAAAATATTATTTGTACCATTGCAAACGAGGATATTTCTCCATCAATTACTCTTATCAAAAACGTAATAAACGACAATGGCGGCAATGCCGGCGTAAATGACTTCGGACTGACCATTGGAGGAACCAATGTAAATTCAGGCGATACCTTAAACGTTAATTCCAACACTCCAATCGCATTGAATGAGACTGGTTTTGCTGGTTACTCATTTGTCTCCATAACAGGTGATGCTAAGTGTCCCCAAAACCTAGGAGGAACTGCTACCTTGGATGAAAATGAACATATTACTTGTACCATCACTAATGACGATATTGCTCCTACTCTGACTTTAGTTAAACATGTTGTTAATGACAACGGCGGAACTTTGCAGGTATCTGACTTCCCACTGTTTATCGACGCAACTCAAGTAACTAGTGGAGTAGCAGAAACGGTAATGGCCAATCAGCAATATACCGCCAGTGAAACTGAAGATCCTGGCTATACTGCTTCTAGCTGGAGTGGTGATTGTGCCACAAACGGAACCATTACCTTACTGCCTGGAGAAAATAAAGTATGTGAGATTACTAATGATGATATTGCTCCTACGCTAACTTTGGTCAAAACTGTAATCAACGACAATGGCGGCACCCAGCAAGTAGCTGATTTTCCTCTGTATATCGACAGCCAGCTGGTTACCAGCGGCGTTCCCGAAACAGTAATGGCCAATCAGCAACATAACGCTACAGAAGTTGAAGATCCGGGTTATCTGGCTTCTAATTGGGGTACTGATTGTGCCGCTGACGGAACAATCACCTTGCTACCTGGAGAAAACAAGACTTGTACCATAACCAATAACGACATTGCTCCAGAATTAACGGTTATCAAACACGTAATTAATGACAATGGCGGTACTGCTGTGGCTGCTGACTTCACCATAAATGTAATTGGTACCAATGTTTCCAATTCTTCCTTCTCTGGTGATGAAACTGGAAACACCGTTACTCTTGATCAGGGTTCATATAGCGTTGATGAAGACTTCTACTTCGGCTATGCCAAAACCTTGAGCGCTGATTGTTCTGGCACCATTAATGTTGGTGAAACAAAGACTTGTACCATTACTAATGACGATGAACCAGCCTATCTGGTTATAGAGAAGGATGTAATTAATGATAATGGTGGCACTGAACTACCAAATGCTTGGCTCTTAAGCGCTACTGGACCCACTTCTATTTCCGGTAATGGTGGAGTTTCAAGTTACGTTGATGCTGGAACATATACCCTATCAGAAACTGGCCCCGATGGTTATACGGCTAGTGCCTGGATCTGTGGAGGTGGTAGTTTAAATGATAATCAGCTTACCCTTGGCTCTGGTGAATCCGCAAACTGTGTCATTACTAATGATGATGTGGCCCCAACCATTACCTTAATTAAAGCGGTTAACAATGACCACGAAGGTACGGCCATTCCTGCTGATTTCACTTTGACGATTGACAGTGTTGGCGTAACGCAGAGTGTGGCTAACGCAGTCACTGCCAATACCCCTCACGCCATTGATGAAGTAATGGTTGATGGTTATAGATTTGTTTCCTTAGCAGGAGATGCTCAATGTCCTTCAGATTTAGGTGGTACCGTAACTTTACTGCCTGGTGAAGATATTACTTGTACCATTACTAACGAAGATATTGCCCCACCGGTGCTAGACCTTAATAAATCAGTATCCCCAGGAGCAGTACTGCCTGGTGAAAATTTAGTCTATACAATTGAGTGGCATATCACTGGTGAAGCTGATGCTCATAATGTAACTATTACTGACCCAGTTCCTGCAAATACCACCTTTGTATCAGCAGATTCTGGTGGAGTACATGATACTAATAGTGATACAGTAACCTGGGGTCTAGGTACTAAATCTCCTGGCGATTCTGGAATAGTTACTATGACTGTCACGACAAATGAGTTGGTAGCAGAAGGAACAATCATTACCAATATTGCTACCATTGACAGTGATGATACCGATCCTCCTGTTTCTGACGATGCAACTGCAGTAGTACTTGGTGAAGCCAGTCCTATCCTGCAGATTACCAAGGATGTCAGCGACGAAGTGGTTAATCCTGGTGATATAATTACTTACACAGTAGTAATCACCAATGTTGGCGGTGCAGATGCCATTAATGTCACTTTAACTGACGTATTACCTTCCAACCTCACTTTTGTAGATGGTGGTGATAACACCAAGATCTTTACCTTAGGTGATCTGGCTATTGGTGATTCAGTAACTAAGACTTATGACGTAGTAGTTTCAAATAACAGTGGTGCTGGTACCTACACCAATACTGCTACTGCTGAAGCGGATAATCACTCCCCTATTTCTGCTCAAACGGATGTAGCGGTGGTACTGCCGACGGTATTAGGTGAAGAAACCAATCCTGATCTGGCCATTACTAAAACGGCCAACGTGGAATTCGCCAATCCAGGCAATACGGTGGAATACACCGTCAAAATCACCAACAACGGGGATGGTGATGCCACCAATGTTACTCTCACTGACCAACTGCCTTCTGGATTTACTTTTGACGGCACCACTGATTCAGTCAAGGCTTGGGAATTAGGAAGCATTGCCCCAAGTGAAGAAAAGATCACTACTTACGCTGTGAAAATTGGCACTGATGTTCCGGCCGGAACATACGACAATCTAGCAATTGCCGCAGCGGATAACAATGATGAGATAACGGCCCAAGCTCCTCTAGAAATCAGAGCGATCACCGTGTTAGGCGCTACTTTGGAAGAAACCGGCACGAGCTGGATGGATTATTTGATCTACATTGTGGGAATCGGATTGCTGGCGTTCGGAATTGGCCTATTTCTTAAAAAAGAAAATCAAGCCAAAGCTAAATAGGCTTAAGGGCACTCAACGGGAGTTATCCTAAAAACTCAACAATTTTTCCTAAATCTTAGAAGTAAATTCTCGTAAAAAGAAGCGGCGGCTTCGGGATGACTTATGTTACCCAAAAGCTTAAACTATTCTTACTTTGATGACGAAACCTTCTAAAAAAGCGGATAAGAAAACAGCTACTAAACTCAGATTATCTCCTCCCAGATTAAAGTCTAGATTTTTTCAGCTTGCTGCTTTGTTGGGGATAGTAATCGGAATTGCTATTATCATCTATCCTTTCATTCCCTATTTGAAGTATAAGTTTTTTCCTCCTTCTCAAGAAGCTTCCGCTTCTCTAGACCAATCCTCCTCCGGCCGAAGCGGATTGCTGTCTTATCTGCCGCTAATCGGAGATAACGACGAATCACAATCCGGCAATCGCTTAATCATTCCCAAAATAGGAGTAAACGCCAGAATTGCAGAAGGAGAAAACGATAAAGCTTTGTTAAAAGGAGCCTGGCGCATTCCACAAAGCTCTACGCCTAATCAAGGAGGCAATACCGTTATTACCGGTCACCGCTTTCGCTTTCTTCCTCCGAATAATACTACCTTCTACCTACTGGATAAAATTGGGATTGGCGACGAAATAACGATCATTTGGGAAGACAAGGAATATTATTACCAGGTAAAAGAAACGAAAATAGTTAACCCTGAACAAACAGAAATTGCGATTCCCTCGGACGAGCCAATTATCACCCTTTATACCTGCACTCCTCTTTTTACTACTCGGCAAAGACTGGTGGTAGTTGGGGAGTTGATATAGCCCGTGGGTTGTTAAGAGATTAAGATTAAAGTTGAAAGATTAAAGTTGAAAGTTATTCTCTTAGGTTTATGGAACTTTTAATTGTCAACTGACAACTTTCAACGGTTAACTAAAGCTACGAGCTACCCTCCCCCGAAAGAGGGGTTTTTGTTTAGTCCACGGTGATATTCAGCATTAAAATTAAATTATTTCCTTAATCTT
>CAZGDO010000043.1:0-9943 GCA_964524365.1 uncultured Gammaproteobacteria bacterium
GCGCTCCTTCTGGAAGGCTCGTAAATTTATCACCCATTTTTTGTTCAAGCTGGTGTTCGAGAATCTTCCATACGGAATCACCTTTTTCGACTGTTACAACTTCACTCGCAACCACATCACCAACAATATCTGGATTTGTAGTTCCTGCAGCGCCTTCAGGTGTCGGCGTTGCGGTTTCGCCTCCAGCTGAATCAACCGGCGGAGTAGCGCCTTCTTGGTCTGGCATATCAGTTGGATTTTCATGTGTGCCTGCAGCAGCTTCTGCGCCCGAAGCTTTCCCATGAATCATATCTTTAATTTTATCTACCCCACGTAAGCCAATAAAGGCACTCATGGCGGCTCCTGCGACGACTGAAGTGACCCATTTCTGAATATTATTTTTTCTTAACCAATCCGTACGACTTTCAAGTTCTTTATGTCCTTTCTCTTCTGCAGAAAGAATTGAACCTAATGAAGCGGCAAGAATAGCTTCATTCGATTGCCCTGATTCCTTGAGTGCTTTTGCTTGCTCTCGCAGATTTGCGGCATAACGTCTCTTCAGTTCATCTTCAACAAACTGCATCACTTTGCTATCTTTTTCACGGCCGAAAAATGTAATGCGTTTTCCACGCTTGAGCCCTCTATCTGCGGCACCAACAGATTGCGCTGCGTAATATTCTTCAAGTTGCGCGTCGGTCATCTTTGCCACCGTTTCTTCATCCATTTCTTTTGTCTTGCCATATCGTTGGCGAATGCCTTCCCACGCAGCTTCAGTAGTCATGGTTGTACCAACGCCAGACAACGCAGCACGACCGGCTAAAGCGGCCCCTGCAACAGGAAGTGCACCGAGGGCAAAAGACGTGGCTGAGATGCCCGTTAATGCTAAGCCGATAGCTATTCGCATTTTTGTATGTTTTTTCCAGAAATCTTTAAATTTTTTACCTGCTGTCTTTTCTTGGGTTTCGTTCAACGCATCAACAAGCAACTCACGCTCCTTCATGGCGTCAACAGTAAGTTGAGCTTGACGCTCGAGATATTCCGTCAGAACTTTTTGATCTTCTAAATTCAAACCTTTAAACTCCGTCTTGATCTGGTCGTGAAATTTTTCTTTCAAGGATGCTTCATAGGCAGTACGCATTTCTTCAACATGAGCTTCAGACGTCCGGCCAAAGAATTTCTTCCTGCCATTTACTGCAAATGCGTATGCGTTACGAAGTACATCAAGGGACGGCTTCTCTCCAGTTTTTTCTGGGGTTGGTTCTGGTTCAGGATTTGGCTCTGGTGTAGGTTCAGGTTCAGGCGTTGGTTCTGGAGTAGGATCTGGTTCTGGTGTAGGTTCTGGAGTAGGATCAGGTTCAGGTGTAGGTTCAGGTGTAGGTTCAGACGTAGGATCAGGTGTAGGTTCAGGTGTAGGTTCAGGTGTAGGATCAGGTGTAGGTTCAGACGTAGGATCAGGTTCTGGAGTAGATTCTTTCTTTAAAACTAATTCACGACGCTTTGACATCTCATCCATCGCTTTTTTATAGTCATCTTCTGGGTTGCCTGTCGCGCGGGCGTCTCTTGAAATCAAGAAAGCTTCGTGCTCAGTTCGTTTGTGTTGTTGCTCCTGTTCTTCTGGAGTAAGCTCTTCTGATGATTTGCCAAAATGTTGCTCAAAATATGGAACGCTATTATCTTCGAGCGTTTGAATGATTGTTTGCGTCTCTTCGCGTTCTCTGGCTGATGCTTCTTTTGCTTTCGTAAGTAATGCATCAAGTTCTGCTTTATTTTTATTATTGAAATGCTCAACGTTTTTGGGCGGGACTGCAGCGAAATCTGATAATTGCTCATCTTGTGGGATAATCTCTTGCAGTTGTTTCATTCTGCGCTTCTCATCGGCTGTGAGATCAGGAGCATCAAACTCACGTTGGCGCGCTTTCAAGGCGTCAATAAGACCGTCAACAGGAATACCTTCTTGCTGGATAATCGGTTCGCCCTTTTCGTCTTTTCTGACATTCCCTTCACCGTCCAAAAATTCAACCGTCAACTCGTCTTTGCCCGCGTCAATACTTTGTTTTTTCGCAGACTCCACACTGCGCAACATCCACGCGAGTTCTTTGCCCGCGTCTGAATTGCGCTGTTCTTCGGACATTGCATCATACATGTCTTGAACCATCTCGGCTCCTGCGTCAAGCTGCTGTAAAATCTCTGCACGCTTCAGTTCATTTTCTTTATTGTCTTCAATATTTTCTGTATCTTGCTGTTCTTCTGTGCTTTCTGCAGCGCCTTCTCGTTGTGCTTTAAGCGCGTCAAGCGCGTTATACATCTTTTCTCTGTCTGAACCAAAACCTTCTTTAGCAATTTTTTGAATTTCTGGATCAGCACTTTCTGCGTCCGCGATAAGATTCTGCTGACGATCCTTTTTGTCTTTTTGATAAAAATCATACACACTCGGACCTTCTTGCAGTAACAGTGTCCCATCTTCTTGTGTAAAGCCATATTTCACCTTATCAAACAACCTACCTTCTACGAGCATGCCCTGTAAAGCTTCAACATATTGTTGCTCACCGGGAAAATCAGCAAGTGCCGGTTCTTTGGAAAGCAAATTGAAAAAGGATTCTAAATCCGCGGTAATCGCTGCACACAATTCAGGATCAAGTTCAGGGGTTGATTCCGCCTCTAGAGCCGTAGTCTCGGGTTGATCATCTGTGATTTTGTCTACTTCTGTATCAAAATCCTCACGGACAACGTCTGCTTGTTGTACTACTTCTTCCACCTCAGCATCATCTCGCACAGTCTCGGGGATGCCTGCTGTAAATTCCCTCTCATCTGCTGCTACGTGTTCATGGAGGTCTTCAGCTACTTCATCTGGTTTCCGGGTTTCGTGTTCTTCTGCAGGAACAATAGGTGCCTCAACGTGGTCAGTGCCTTCCGGAATTTTTTTATCGTTGTCTGCTGTGCTCATATGCTTATTAAAATGAATTTATACGCTTTAACACGTCGTCAAGTTTTGTTTTCTCGAGTCTCTGTAGTGCTCCGTTGACTGCGGCGTCTCGTTTTAGCTTCAAATCGTCAAGCCGTTGTTTAAAGATCTCATAGGCCGCGAGCAGACGATCGGATTTTTCTTGATCTGTCATATTACTCTTGTAACGATGACTTAATTGATTCCGATTCCTTCACCATCTCTTCTTTGAACTTGAGTATTTCCTCGGTTGCGATCTCGTCAAATTTTGGTACCTGTTTCGAAAGATACGCATTTATCGCATTCTCGTCAGCGCCGTCCGCAACCATTTTATTAAAATGTTCTTTTTGCTCTTCTGACAAAAGCGCGTCGACGCGCCGCGCAATCCGTGATTGCACAACCGAAGACATTTGATCGAGCAATGCTTTTTTCTTTTCTTCGGGCAAATTCTCTAACCCGAGCAATTCAATGATATTTTTTGTGATGACATCATTCATAAAATTGTACTTTAGAAGGGCTCTTTAGAATGATAGTATAACAATATATGGAAAAATTTGACAATCTTGATTTTGCCTTGTATTCTAGTAACTTCATGGGGTATCAAGGCAATACATGTGTCAACCCAGTCTTTCCAAAAAAGGAAAAATGGTTTTGCACTCTTTGTGGGGGCGTAGCTCAGCTGGTTAGAGCGTCTGCCTGTCACGCAGAAGGTCGCGAGTTCGAGTCTCGTCGCTCCCGCCAAAAGTACAAACATAAAACAAAGGGTTTAGTCTATCCTTGACAGATTGAGTTTTTTGTGATAGTGTTGTGTGTTCCCAACTGTCGTTCTTTTCACCCTTAAACCCCCTAAGGAGGATTTCAAGATGCGTATTGATCGCATCAATAAGCTCGCCACATTCTTGGCAAGCAATGAAATCTTCCAGATTGATATATCGACAAAACGGCCGTCTCCGGACGCAGGCAATACGCTTGTTATGAAAAGCTTTTTAGTCGCTCATAAAGCAAAGCTTGCCCGCGGAGATCCGGACGCCCTTGCTGTCGATATCCAGGGCAACTTTACGCGAGTCCCTGGTCTTGCTGATCGCATTAATTCAATCTGGAATACGTATGGGTCTGACGAAACTTTTTTCGCCTGGCTCAAAACAATGCGTAGCACTTCTCTTTGATCGCGCCCGATGGATGTATCTATCTGGCGCGACTTTTTTTATTTACGCTGCGTTACGTTTTTTTTCAATTTCTTCTGCGATTTGATTGACCTGCGCATCCACTTCAGCGAGATTTTGCTCCATGACTATACTGTAATTTGCGGCGTATGACCACTCGGGATTATTGGGAACTTTTTTGTTATTCTTTGAATCCCTTACCAGATACAGATGGCGGACGTTTTTTTCTCGATACAGCGAATGATAATTTGGTGACGCAAACGCAAGTTTATGATCCGCTAAATTGCTGTTCTCGGTCGGCGGGATGACCCAATGTTTTTCGTCAGTACGTTCATTTCGAAATGGCGTTAAAGGCAGAACTTGGGTATTAAAAGCAAGAAATGTCTCATACCCGTCCTCTTTTGCTTCTTCACGGGCCTCCCGCAGATCTGCCACAATCTCTTCGGCAGTCAAATGATGCTTCTTAAAATAATCAACGCGTCGGTGCATGATATCCCACGGAATAGCAAGCAGATTCGCCAACTCTTCGCGGTTGGGATGCGCGTCAAGTGCTAGAGATATCTTCTGGATATCTTCATACGAATAATCTGCATCCCTGAACGCCTCGATAAAATTATCTGCGAGCCGAGCAAGCATAAGCTCGTGAAATATCGCATCTTTTACTTCCAGCTGTTCCCCTTGCTCGCGCGTAACAGCAACGCGTTCCTGTACGTGGTCCGCAATGCTGCTTTTGGTGGTTTGCTGTATGTGTTCTTGAGCCCACTCCACCTCTTGTTGTGTTGGCATCTTATTGGACGACACCATTTTTTACGGTAACTGTATTGCTGCAGGTTACTTGATCAGCCTGATCAACTACACAGACGCTATAGTAATTTGTTTTGAGCGACAAATCAACCGCAGTTTCTCTGCCTGCTGCTATCTGACCCGCATCAGTATACGTGAGGGTCGTCAATGGCTCCCAAACAAGATAACCATCTTCTGGGTATGTTGGCGTGCTATCTATATTTGACCACACGATTTTGTAATACTTGAAATCGCTTTCAGTTGATTTTGTCCAGGTGAGTGTGACTTTCTTGTTAGCGTAAGTTGCGCTTAATGTTACTGCCTTTGGGACACTATTCGTATTGATCGCCTTTATCTGTGTAACTTCCCCACACCAGGTATCGTCACCAACTGCGCATATACGATAATAATATGTCTTATTTTTTATTGCGGTTGTATCGAGATAACTTTCTTCACCTTTACTTTTTACGGCGATATAACCGTCATTCGGATATTTCAAATCGCTGTTGGTTTCAGACCGCACCACTTTATAATAGATAAAACCTGGATTTGATGAGGTGTCCTGCCACGATAATGAAACTCCACTTGTCTCAGCTTTTGCAGACACGTTCGGGGAGGTATGTGTTGGTGCCTCTTCTTTTTTCTCTTCTTGTACTTGAACTGGCTGTGGCGCAGTTGCGGTTACATCATTGCTATACAGTGTACATTCATTTCCGTCATAGACGCAGACCCGAAAATGATATGTCTTGCCGTCCTGCAATTGCCAGGTATAATTTTTTGCATCAGATGAATTAAGATACTGATACTCGTTACCAGGAAAAGTTGGATTTTCTGACGTCCCGCGAACCACTTTGAATCCGTTAGGCGCGGTTACATTCTCGGCTTCCCAAGAAAACTGTAATCCATTTGAGGCATTAGCTACTGTCAACGTGAGCTTCGCGGGAGCAATTTCTTGCTGTGTCTCTTCAGAATCCAATATGCCAAGCGATAATTGTTTTTTGGTGTCTTCTTCTTTATTCCAGGCATACCAATCATTTTTGAGCATTTCTGAATCGATATCAGAAACTTCAGCTGCGGTTCCGTCTTTTGCGAATTTTGCGGTTTTCCCTTGCGCAACTTGCTCTTCTGAGGTGCCAACTTTGACCTTCACTGTGCTTTCAACCACATAAACATCCATAAATTTATCGGTCACCTGAACATCAAATGCAGTGCCCAGCGCCTGCGCAGATCCGACGTTCGACACTACCTGATATATGCGAGAAAGATTTTTTGTAACACGGTTATATGTTTGACCATGTGACTGTAAAAGCGTTACCGCGATTTCGTTTGTGTACACAAGTGAAATTTCTGTGGACTCCGCCAACCGGACAACATCACCGTTTTCAAACTCAAGGATTGCCTTACTGTTTTCCCCTGTTTTAATTCCATCCCCCTCATGAAGAATGGTGTCTGTCTCAACTTTCTCCCAATCCGTATCATTCGTGGAAAGCCAAACGTCCCCTTGTTGATACGCAAGTGTGACGGAATAATTTCTTACGGTAATTGTGTTATCTGCTGTCGATGTATTAGTCGGCGCAATCGCAGTTTGTGACTCACCTGTCACCTGTAAATACCATACTCCCATCCCAACAAGGACGAGAAACGCAAGGGCTGCGAGAGGAACGATTACTTTTTTTGACATATATTTCAGTTACAAAATCTTACTAACATTCTATCATAAAAAAAATCATTGTTCCATAAATTGACATTTCATTTGGGGTTGTGATAGGGTCAAGAAAACAAAACGCGCAGCAAGAAGGAGGTATCTTCATGAAAGCGCTCATTGTCATATGTGCCGTGTTTTGTCTCCCAAGTCTTGCAACCGCGGGATTATCTGATCTCTTTAACCCGACCGCGCTGTGGCAATGCCGAGATTCACTTCAATCGCTCAAAACAGAATCCGACTTTACCGGACCAGCAGATCAATGGTTACAGCATATTCCCGTTTTGAAAAAAACACTTGATCGAACGCAAGAATTACTTGCGTCGCCAAGATTCAGAATCGATGTTTTGGTCTACAACGACACGCTTACCAGCGACCAGCTTACTAAGCTGGTAAAACGAATTGAAAAGAAAAAGTATCACGTCATCGCGACGGATAACGATTCCTTAACTGCTGTGTTAGTGCGTGCTCACGAGCCGTTCAGCTCGTTGAATATTGCTGACTCATTGTGCGTAGCACTGATTCAACAACTTGCGCCCTATACAGATGAGCGTCACGCGACGATACGGGAACTCATAAAGAAAGTTCAGACAGAATTCGATCTTGTCTCTGTCGGACTCGCTATGAAAGCGTATCGCGAACAATCGGGAAAAATTTGGGACGTCGATGGGGTTTTGGTTACTGACGATGTGGTTCAACTGCAACATTTTGATTTGTTGCTACAGATCTTCAAAGTCCAGTCACTAAAACTATAACTTGGGTTTACCAAAGCACTTGAAAAGGCCGCGTGGTTTCAGCTACGCGGTTTTTTATTCGCTGTATCGAAATGAATTACTCGTATCCCTGCCCCACATGCGCCAACCGGATACTTCTTGTGCATCAACAAATTTAGTACTTTTCAAAGGAATTTGTACCGCCGTTAAAGTTGACGCGTATGTACCCCCGCCTTGCTGTAATAGCTTCGGGAACACCATTTCAACTATTCCATCGTTATCTATATCTGCATTTAATGGTTGGAATATTGATGATTGAACTTCAAATGGAAATCCAGGGACCAGCTCACCATCTCGAGTAAATGCCGTATACCGAGTAACATTTTCAGCACTCGCGGATGCGATTACTTCAATGCGGCCATCACCATTTAAATCACCAATTGTCGACCACGGAGATGTAAATACTTGTTGAGGCCATCCATATAAAACTGACCCATCACCATGAAATGCATATAAAAGATTTGCTTTGCTATCTGCAACAATTATTTCATACGGTCCGACTGAGTCTAGATTTGCGAGCAGCGGCAAATAATTCACATCAGCTGGAGCAAGTAACGTATCATGATCCCATTTTGGACTCGCGAGGAGATTCCCGTTCATATCATAGACACGTAGTACATATGCGAAACGCGATCCATCTTCCACTGCATCACCTCGAACAATGGTGATGATTTCTTTTTGAGAATCACCTTGCACATTACCCAGTGTCATTGCTCCCCCATCTTTCGGCCAACCAAGAAGCGCGTGGCCCGCGATATCAAATCCAAAAATCTGAGATCCTGTTGTTGCAAATACATCAAACGTACCTGACCCAGTCATATCATCAACAGACACAACTGCATATTGCCCGGTAAGTGTTTTCGGCCAACCGGGAAGCGTAACTCCATCAGCCGAAATACCCATCAACTGAATTGAATCAGATGTTAAATTTTCGGTGCTAAAAAATAATTCGTCTTTTCCATCAGCGTTTACATCAGCAACGGTTGGTGATGAGCAATATTCCCCACACGCTATAGGTGTTTTCCATAACAACGTTCCATCAGTATCAAGAGCAAACAATTTTGCTTCTGTTGCATTCGTTGGATCTGTCCTCCATGTACCAATAACAAATTCTAATTCTGCGTCAGCATCGAGCTGTGCAGGTTTTGGCTGGCTCCCAACAATTGTCTCTTTATCAGCAAGTTGCACTGGCCAAGGATCAGACGGTGATGCTTTTTGACAATGATCGCTTGCGCCCTGCAATACCGGAGCAATCGCGGCTGGAGAACTCCCATATTGTGTCCCGTCTACTGAAAAAACATATACACAACCCGCACTAGTCCCTTGCACAATCTCAAGCGACCCATCACCATCTATATCAAACACTGCACCGGTAGCAACTGGATAGCCATCAAGCGGGGCTGGAAATCCTATTTTCGTTTTAAAATCTGCTACTACCATTTGCGAGGATGAATTTGAAGCCGTTGATGCGCTCTGCGTTGTGGCGCTGTCTGAAGTGTCTCGTAATAAGGAAAGGGATGCTATGCCAAAAAAACCAATACTCCCAAGCGTCAATCCAATCAACGCCAATACAACAGCAACCTTCTGGTGTCCACCTTGCTGTTGATTGCTCGAGATTTCTGGCTTCGGTTTCTTCGAGATCGTCCGCGAAGTTTTCTTAGAAAGCTTTTGTGGGGCTTTTATTCTTGGTTTTGCTTTTTTCCTCCCAGGCATAAACATCTTTAGTATACGAAAATTGGAATCTGCTGTCAACAATAAATAATCTACGTTAGGAAGATTATATGAAGTAGGTTAAAAAAATTGAGGTAGCGATACTTTTTGAGATATTTGCTATACTACGAATATGACGGAAACGCCTCTTTCTATACAAAATCAAAACAACAAAACCCCTCGCAGAAAAACCCGAGAAATCAAAGCGGGTGCTATTGGTATTGGAGGCTTGAATCCTGTGCGCGTCCAGACAATGACAAATACTTCAACGAGCGACGTCGAGGCAACCGCGCAACAGGTCGCGAGCTGTTTCCGTGTTGGATCAGAACTCGTGAGAATCACAACACAATCCCCAAAACACTCTCAACTGTTGGCAGATATTCGCAAACGCGTGATTGAACTCGTGCATGTTGATGTCCCACTCGTTGCTGACGTTCATTTTGTGCCAGCCGCGGCATACGAAGCACTGAAGACGGCGGACAAGATTCGCATTAATCCGGGTAATTTTTTGGACGGAAAAGTTTTTAAAAAGAAAGAATACACAGACACCGACTATCAAGAAGAACTCAAGCGCATCGACGCTGGACTCAGACCCTTTATTGATGAAGCGCGCAAATGGAAAAAACCATTACGTATTGGATCAAACCATGGTTCTCTTTCAGACAGGATCTTAAACCGCTATGGTGACACACCAGAAGGTATGGTTGAAAACGCGATGGAATACATGCGCGTCTTTAAAAAATATGAATTTGAGGATTTGGTTATAGCGATGAAAGCGTCAGACCCACGAGTCATGATTACCGCGAATCAATTGCTTGTAAAAAAAATGGATGAAGAAAAAATGGACTATCCTCTACACCTTGGAGTAACGGAAGCTGGAAACGCTGATGAG
>CAZGDO010000044.1:0-9844 GCA_964524365.1 uncultured Gammaproteobacteria bacterium
TTCCGCTGTTACAAAATCCGCATGCAAAACGGTCCATGCTTTTGCATATCCTTTTGAATTGATGCTGCCAGAAAACAACGGCTCATAATGCGTCTCAAGCAAATCTTTGCCGCGGAACTCAAGTTCGATTTCGGCGTCCTCACCTATCACGTCCCGCACGCGGTCTTTCGCAAGTATTAGATGTTCTTTTCCCTGTTTCACGAGTACGTATGTCATGTCCTGTTTGATAGCAAGTGCGACATTACCTGGTAACGTCCATGGCGTTGTTGTCCACGAAAGTATGTAAACAGACTCGCCGGAATCCATGTGGGATTGCGCTTTAAGAAGATTTGTTTTTTTAATTTTAAATTTCACATACACAGATGTGTCCTGCACGGTTTTATACCCTTGCGCTACCTCATGGCTCGAGAGTGCGGTTTCGCAACGCGGACAATGCGGGACAACTTTATGTCCTTTAAATAACAAAGGGCCTTCTGGCGTGGTGCGCGTCGACATCTCTTTAATAATCCACCACAATGTTTCAATATAGTCATTCGAGTAGGTTCGATACGCGTGTTCAAAATCCAACCAATAGCCGATACGTCGTGTCACGTGCTCCCAATCAATAATCAAGCTGGTAACGTTTGATTTGCATCGAGCATTAAATTCAGCAATGCTCGCTCGCTTGTCGCCTGCGACGATATTCTCAATATCTTTCTTTCCGGAAATTCCTAATTCTTTTTCTACCTGCAATTCGACAGGAAGGCCATGAGTGTCCCATCCGGCGCGTCGTGACACAAAACGTCCTCGCATTGTCTGAAAACGGACTACAACATCTTTAAACGCTCGAGCAAGCACGTGGTGAATTCCAGGCTTGCCATTCGCCGTCGGCGGACCCTCATAAAAGACAAACGGTTTATCCTTAGCCGTCTTTTGAAGTGTTTGAGCAAAAATATTCTCGCGATCCCAAAACGCCAATACCTCTTCTTCATTTGAGGGAAAATCTGGTGACGTTGATGAACCACGGACTGAATGAGAATCAACTTTCATAGTGTATAGTAACACTACAAAAATAAAGGGATATCCGCAAGACCCCTAGACGCATTTTCATCTACTTTTTTGAAGATTTCTTGCGTTTCTTCGTCAGCGAAGCATACAACGCGATCGTTTCTTTTGCTGATCGTTCCCATGAAAAATGCTTTGCTTGTTCGAGGCCCTTCTCACGAAGTGTTTGATAGAGTTTTTCATCCTGGACAATAGATCGCATCGCTTCAGCTAGGCCATTCTCATCTTCGGGGTCAAGCAGAATACCAGCAGAACCCGCTATCTCTGGAATTGAAGAAACATTCGAGCTTATAATCGGCGTGCCCGTTGCCATCGCCTCTAACACAGGTATGCCAAATCCCTCGTATAATGTCGGGAACACAAAAGCCCGAGCGTGACGAAGGAGTTCAATTTTTTCATTATGTGAGACATATCCGAGATACCGAAACTGACTTTTCTTCATGCCAAGCTCTTTCACCTCATCAAATAACAAGGAACTTTTGTATCCTTTTGAACCAGCAACAACAAGCGGAATATTTGCGTTTTGTGCTCCCGTCGCAATAAATTTTTTATACGCACGGATGAGCGTAATCAAGTTTTTTCTTGGTTCAAGCGTACCTATAAACAGAAAATATAATTCCGGCAATCCAAATGAATCGATTGTTTCAATCTTTTTTCTTTTGAGTGGAATTTTTTTAATATCCGCCCCCTCATATATCACTGATATTTTTTTGTCCGGAATATTAAACAACTCTTTGATGTCATGCCTTGTGCTTTTGGATACTGCAATGAGATGATCTGCGGCCTTAAGGCTACGAGGCGTTAAGACGTAGCGGGACATCACTTGAGATGGAAACCATTCCGCATTTTTATAAATTGCCAGGTCATGCACGGTGTACAGCACTTTTTTCGGATACGTAAGCGGAACATTCCCTGCGGGTACGTGGTACAGATCCAATCCTTCTTTTACGAGATAGGCAGCTATGAGCATATGGGAATAACCGAAAGACAAAAACTTTCCATATTGTGAAAATGGAAAATGCTTCACGGTCACATGTTCTCTCGCAAAATCACTCACATCCCGCATGCGATAATCAAAATACAACACATATTCGTTATGCGGATCCTGATCAATAACGTATTTAACTAAATTGTAGGTATAATGACCCACGCCCGCGCGTTCACCTGAGGTTGGATTGAGAATGGTTCTGCAATCGATGCCTATTCGCATAATATTATTCCATGTGAGTTGGGGCTGAAATCCCCATAACTGTAAGAATGTCTTGAAATATCAATTGTGAGGCCTGAACGAGTTCCAAAAGCGATTTGTTTACCGTTCCGTCATCCTGCACAACTCGCTCTTTCGTATACCAGACGTGAAATGCGGTTGCGAGATCGTATGCGAATTGCGGGATTTGATGGACAGACATGTCGCGCGCAACATCCTCTAATACGTCAGGCCAGCGCATCATCTGCACAAGCAGTCTTCGAGAATACGTGGAAACGGTAGCGGTACGTTGAAAGAACTTCCCTTGGCTTTCGGCCACCCTGAGTATACTACACATCCTGGCATGCGCATATTGAACATAATATACTGGATTTTTTTCACTCTTCTCTTTGGCTAGTTCTAGGTTAAAATCCATGTGGCTCGATGCCGCATGCATGAGAAAAAAATATCGCGTTGCATCGATCCCAACTTCATCAATAAGCTCTTCAATTGTGACGTACGTTCCTGACCGTTTGGACATTCGAACTTCTTGCCCATCACGAAGCAGGCGGATCATCTGCATAACTACTAATTCAACTTGGCCTTTGTGACCGAACATGTCCATTGCCGCATACATTCTTCCTATGTACCCATGATGATCGGCACCGACAACGGTGATCGCTCGATCAAACCCACGAGTTTCAAGTTTATTGAGATGATATGCGATATCAGGCACTAAGTACGTTAGTGTCCCGTCGCTCTTTTTTAGCACGCGGTCTTTATCATCGCCATACTCACTTGTCTTTAGCCACAGTGCTCCATCAGATTCGTAGACAAAATTTTTCTCTTTCATTGCCTGCAACGTTTTATCAATCGGCCCATCAGGGGCATAGAGGCTTTGTTCTGAAAAAAATGTCGTGAAAGAGATTCCCATTTTATTTTCAATCACGTGCTTAATATCTTTCAACATTTTCTGTACGATCTTATCTTTTATTTTATCGCGAATATCTTCCAATGAATGTTTCGCAATATTATAATTTGGAATTTTTAAAGCGCGAGCAAGCTCATCAACGTACGCGCCTTGATAGCAATAGTCTGGATACGTACTCGGAATACCATTTTGCGATAAATGTTTCCGCAAAACTGATTCAGCCAAAATATTTACTTGATTGCCCGCGTCGTTGACATAGTATTCTCGTTCAACAACATGTCCGATCTTAGACAAGACGTTTACGAGTATGTCACCAAAAAATCCTCCGCGTCCGTTTGCAAGCGTCAACGGACCGGTCGGGTTAGCTGAAATAAATTCGACGATAATATGTCCTGGATCCTTTCTGTATTGTTGAGAATACTGCGCTCCTTTTTTCAATATTTCTTTTTCTCCTGCGAGTAATACGGCATCTGAAAGCGTAATATTTACAAACCCAGCACCTTCGATCTGGACCTTTGCAACTTCATTTAGTTTTGGAAAATTGGCAACAATCATTTCTGCAACCTCGCGAGGAGGTCTTCCAATAGGTCCCGCCAACTGCAATGCGCAGCTTGAGGAAAAATCCCCAAACTCTGGCTGCGGTGGATACCCAACCTGCGCAAGCGGCAACGCCACATCAGGCCATAGCGAGTGGATGGTCTTTTCTAATTCAATAGTGAGAAGTTCTCTAATCCGCATCTTGCTAGTATAGCATTTTCTCTTGTCAGATATGAAAGAAACTGGTAAAACCAACGGTTCATGTAACAAGCAGGATATCCCTGCTACAATAGAAATACGACTATGAAGCGACTCGTCAATAAAAAAGCCTTATTTGAATATAAAATTCAAGAAAAACTTGAAGCTGGTATTGTATTGACCGGCGGAGAGGTGAAATCTCTCAAGGGAGGACGAGGCGATATGAAAGGAAGTTTTGTCCATGTTCACAATGACGAGCTTTGGCTTGCAAACATGTTTATCCCTCCATATCAGCCGGGGCAAGGCATTGCGGTGGAGTCTGACAGGAGTCGTAAGTTGCTAGTCAGAAGCGCTGAACGGAACCGCCTAATCGGGGTATTGAAAGCCAAGGGGTTGACAATAGTACCGATTTCTTTTTATACTAAGGGCGGTCTTGTGAAAGTTGAATTAGGTATTGGGCGCGGAAAACGAACAGTCGACAAGCGGAAAACCATTAAGGATCGCGAGGTCAATCGCGACATAAGGCGAAAGCTTCGGCAAAAGAACTAAAAGCCCCAATTCCCCCACCAAATACTATGGGGATGTTCATAATCGATTAAACACAAGTGCTCCTTACATGTGCATGACCGCCGACGTTGTACGGGCGTAAAACGAACGACAAACAAACAAATGTCAAATCATTTGTAAGCAAAGTTAGAGTTGCGTTTACTAACACCTTCGTGCCTAGCTTTGCGCCAGTAGTCGCCTAAGACGCTTCTACCATCAGTCTCCGAGACTCCTGATATCGGAACACTGGTGTCATATTTTCAGGACACCGTCTGTTGAGTCTGTGAGCGACACTCGGTGAACGTACTCATATATGCGGTAACGCGGGTTGGAAGCTCTCCTTACGTTACCTAAGGTGTAAAACTTTCTATGTCATGTAGATCATGTTTGCTTGAGCCGTTCGTTTAAGACGCGGGTGTGATCCCCGCCATCTCCACCAAGACTCTATTTCATTATTAATTTTGCACGACAATTAGTACAAAACAACACCGAGCAAATCAATTCATTCGTGTTCCGCAAGTCCGCGTCATTTCTGACACTGGCGAGCAACTAGGGATTTTAAACACGAACGACGCGCTCGACGCTGCACGCGAAAAAGGACTCGACCTGGTCGAAGTTTCACCAAACGCAGACCCACCTGTTTGCCGAATCATGGATTGGGGTGCGCATCAATATCAACAAGATCGTCTCGCACGAAAGCAAAAAAGCAAACAAAAGATGTCTGAAATTAAAGGCATCAGAATTTCATACAAAATCGGGACACACGATCTTGAAATGAAAGTGAAACAGGCAATCAAATTCCTGGACCGAGGAGACCGCGTGAAACTAGAAATCATATTACGTGGCAGAGAAAATCGATTTAAAGACAACGCCTTAGAAAAAATGGAAAAATTTGTCGAACTACTTGGATCACAAGCCTATAAGGATGGGACAATATCAAAGGCGGGAAACAGAATGAGCTTACTTATTGGTAAAAAGAAATAATTCCACTTGTATGCCGAAAATCAAGACGCACAAAGCAACCGCGAAACGGATTAAAATAACCGGGAAAGGCAAAATTATGCGCCGAAAAGCCGGACAGGATCATTTTAATTCACGAGAAACTGGCACCGTGAAAGGCCGCAAACGACGTGATGTTAACATGCCGAAATCGTTTGCAAAAACCATTCATTCAGTAACTCCTTATAACTAAGAATACCTATGAGAGTCAAACGAGGCACAAGCCATATTAAACACAGAAAAAAACTATTATCAAAGACAAAAGGATATCGTTGGGGCAGAAAAAATTCAGTAAAACTTGCTCGTGAAGCAAGCCTTCATGCCGGTGTCCACGCATTTACGGGACGCAAATTAAAGAAACGAACAAACCGAACTGTTTGGAATGTTTCAATTAATGCGGCTGTACGTGAACAAGGCACAACGTATAGCAAATTTATTGATACGCTTAAAAAGCACAAAAGCGATTTGAACCGCAAGGTGCTTTCTGAAATGGCACAAAAACATCCAGAGGCATTCGCCCAACTAATTTCAACTCTTAAATAATCCAAAAAACAGGTGATGTACGTACAGCGCCTGTTTTTTGTTTACTAAAATAATTTTTATGCCTCGTCTTCTCTTGTGTATAATCCGGCATTTGCCTTAACATTCGCGCGAAGCCGTTTCAAAAACTCTGCTTGTGCGGCTGAAAGATGTTCTTTCTTCCCTTTCCATATTGCAAGGCTTGGTGCCTGCAACGCACGGGCATACGAAAAACTAATCGTCCACGGGCCTTTTGATTTCGCATTAATCGCGTTTAAATTCGTCGTTGCCTGAACCGCTGACTGACCGCCTGACAAAAAGACGATACCGGGTACCTCACTTGGTACTGATTTTTCAAACATACGAAGTGTTGCCTCTGCTATTTCTTCAGGAGTTGCTTGATTTGCACACTCATCACCAGAAATCGCCATACTTGACTTTAGAATCAAGCCTTTCAAATCAACTCGATGGTCTGCCAATTGCGCAAATGTTGCTTGCAATACCCGCGTTGTGGCTGCCTCGCTTGTCGATAGATCATGCTTGCCAGTTATTAACACTTCTGGCTCAACAACGGGCACGATACCTGCTTCTTGTGCGAGTGCCGCATATCGCGCGAGCGCGTGCGCGTTTGCTTCAATGCAATAGTCTGTTGGAATACCGTCGCCTATAGTAATCACAGCCCGCCATTTGGCAAAGCGCGCTCCTTGATCGTAAAAATCTTGAAAACGTTCGCGAAGTTTATCCAAACCCTCTGTAATTTTCTCTTCTGGAAAACCAGCTAATTCTTTTGCTCCTTTGTCGACTTTTATACCAGGTACAATACCTTTTTGTTGTAATAGTTCAACAAATAAGGTACCGTCGTCTGCTTTTTGCCACATTGTCTCCTCAAATAAAATAACACCGGAAATTCCCTCTTCAATACCTTGGGTGGTTAAAAAAAGATTCCGATATTGTCGTCTTGTTTCTTCTGTGGATTCAAGGCCAACGGACGCAAGCCGTTTTCCGGCGCTCTTTGTGCTCTCATCAGCAGCCAGTAAACCCTTGTGATTTGCGACTAATTTTTTCGCAATGGCGTGTAATTCACTCATAAAAATGAGAAGTTAATGTTTCTTATAGACATCATGATGTGTTTCGATATATCGTAGTGTCCCAGAACTGCCGCGCAAAACAACAGAATGCGTTACAAGTGCATTATGCTGGTAGATAACGCCCCGCAAAAACGGACCATCAATAACCCCAGTTGCTGTAAACGTGAGTTGTTCACCTTTTGCTAAATCTTCGGCAGTATAAATTTTCTTTGTATCGAGTCCCGCTTCAGAAACTAACGCAGCGTGTTTTTCATTTACGGGCGCAAACCGAGCTAAAAAGCCTCCACCCATAATTTTCACTGGAGCAGCAGCAAGCACTGCTTCGGCACTACCGCCAACACCCAAAATCATATCAACTTCATTGTCTGGCATGCATGCGGCAATCGCTGACGCGACATCACCATCAGTCACCAAACGAACACGGGCACCTGCGTTTCGTACTTTTGCAATTAGCTGTTCGTGGCGCGGACGATCTAATATCATAACTGTTAACTCGCGGACGTCTTTGCCAAGCGCTTTTGCTGTCTTATGCACATTATCTTTTACCGAAGCATCAAGATCAATAACTCCAGCCGCTTCCGGGCCGACGCCGATTTTGTCCATGTATGTATCGGGGCCACTAAAAAGAGAACCTTCGCTGCCCGCAACAATGACTGACATTGCGTTGTATCGTCCAAACGCGACACTGTCTGTACATTCTAATGGATCAATCGCAAGTTCCATGCGCGGACCCTTGCCGGTCCCGAGCTCTTCACCGACATACAACTCAGCTGCTTCATCTTTTTTGCCTTCGCCGATTCTGACGATTGCCGAAAAATCAATGTGATTAAAACGCGATCGCATGTGGTCGACTGCGGCTTTGTCGGCGGCTTTCCCGTCGCCCAATCCAATCCACTCAGCAGCGGCAATCGCCGCAGCTTCTGTGACACGTACAAATTCTAACGCTAAATTTCTATCCATAAATATGATGTGAGTATATCAAACTTTCCTTTTTCGGTCTGCACACTTGAGAAGTATGCGTCGTGAGAAGATCGCGCCAACAATGCCTGCCAGTGTATCAAATCCTGTATCCCAGAGCGAGCCGTGCCGACCAATGACAACGGTCTGATGAATTTCGTCTGATGCCGCATACAGCGCAACGAGTACAATGACGAAAAAAATATCAATCCACGATACGCGACCTGATGATGAAAAAGCACGCAAGATCAAAAACGCAAAAATCATGTACTCAACTGCATGCGCGCACTTGCGAAGAAATAAGTCCCACCCACCTGGCAGTTCACTTTTTAAATTTGGAATACTCGACACTGCAAAAATCAGCCCCGCCCAAACAATAACCGGAAACCAATAAAGGAAAAACTTTCGCACCTTACTTGCCTTTTTCTGCTAAGCGGACGACTTTACTTAACTGGCCAAGTGTCCATCTGCGATCAACGATCTCGCCGCCTACTTTATCAGCCTGCTTCACGAGTTCCTTCGCAGCTTTTGCGAACTTCCCTGCCATACTGTCGGTCATCCCTTCAAGCTTGGACATGCTTCCTTTGGCACCACGCATGATATCGCCCAACGTGAAATCAGTCAGCGAACGAACAGTATTTTCGTGGCCTTCGTTGATAAGCATATCAGTAACCTCGCCAGCATGCTTCATCGCTTTCACACCTGCCTTCAGTTCAATGAAATTCCCGTCTTCAACAAATTTGGAATATTTGGCGAGTGATTCAAGTGCCTCTGGGATGCGCCCAACTGCCTCATGCGGAATTTGGCCTGACGCCTCTAACGCTTCGCGCGCGGTCGGACCATTCACGAGTTTCAAAAAGGTTTCTTTATCGAGCGATTTCCCGGGATTGTCACTTATCCAATCGCGAACAGGATCATACACTGCCTGGACTTCTTGCGGGACGTCTTTTGCAGCTTCAGCAACATCATGAGCATGCTGTTGATCAACAGCAAACTTCATAAATGAATTCTTGAAATCCATTTTAGCGACATCTGGATGTTCGCTTAACCATGCTGTGTAGTCAGTAGCGATCTGCTCGCCCTGCATCTGTTGTACGGCTTCACCTGCAGATTCCGTTGCGTGCTTCGCTTGTTCAATAATTGAATCAACGTTCGTACTTGTGAGCTGTTCGCTTGGATGTTCAAGTACCCATTTCTGCAATATGTCGTTATTGACTTCAATGTTATGAATTTGGTCCTGCGTCAATTCAGCGGTTTTTTGAGCTGCCTCGTGGACTGCGTCTCCTTCAAACAGACTCGAGAAATTAAGTTTGTCGCCTGGCGTCAGCACATCGGCGTTATGAAGTCCGAATTTTTCTGGGTCTGCGGTAACCTGATCTTTAAATTGATCAATCAGGTGGGTGCGCGCTCCTTCTGGAAGGCTCGTAAATTTATCACCCATTTTTTGTTCAAGCTGGTGCTCAAGAATCTTCCACACAGAATCACCTTTTTCAACAGTCACAACTTCACTCGCAGCCACATCACCAACAATATCTGGATTTGCAGTTCCTGCAACTCCTTCGGGTGCTGGCACTGCTGTTTCGCCTCCTGTTGAATCAACTGGCGGAGTTACACCTTCTTGATTTGGCATGTCAGTTGGATTCTCATGAGTCCCTCCAGCAGCTTCTGCGCCCGGAGCTTTCCCATGAATCATATCCTTGATTTTATCTATCCCACGAAAACCAATAAGTGCACTCACGGCAGTGCCCATGACGACTGAAGCCACCCATTTCTTCATATTATTCTTTCTTAACCAATCCGTACGACTTTCAAGTTCTTTATGTCCTTTCTCTTCTGCAG
>CAZGDO010000045.1:0-9625 GCA_964524365.1 uncultured Gammaproteobacteria bacterium
ATTGTTAAGATAGTTAGCGTTAAGAGAGGAAAAACAAGAAAAGGAAGAATACAAACAATATACCACTGACAACACTAAATTTCATTAAATACAACGAGTAAATAATCGCACCAAACGTCACGATAAACATAATAGAGTAAAACACTTTAAAAATCGCTTCTGTAACAGGACTCCGACCAAACATTTTTTTCTTCTTATAGACAAAACCAGTGCTTGGATTTTGGTGAACAATTTTTTGCAACAGCTCAACGATTTTGTCTGTGTTTTTAGTGGATGGTACGCGGATCGAAACTGCAATAACAAACATTAGGAGTGGGTGAAAGGCGATATTAATCATCAATGGCGTGTAATATCTTGTTGTAGTAAAATATAACTCATAGGGAAGCTCCAATAGTAGTGCGAGCAACATTTTTGTAAAAAAAACATAAATAATGGTTCGAACATAGCTCCGACGTAGGCGTATGTTTGCTTTCTTATATCGAACTGCGCAGGCGATTCTGATTTCACGTTCAAATTCCTCTTGATCATGAATTAAAAACTGAAAATTCTGACCGTGCTTTTCCAAGAGGTCACCTAAAATCACAAACAAAACAGAAAAACGTTTCACAAAACGGAACAAACGATCGCCAAGTGGATGGTTTACTTGTCGCTCGATAACGTCTTTTAAAACGTTAAAATTCTGCGTGAAATATTCTATCGCTCGCGGGTCGCTTTCAAGCCAGCCAGGAAGATAAAAATTGAGTAAATGATATCTAATAATTGGCCAATCTGATTTTATGAGCGCACGATGGATAGCAATATACACTTGTACATCACGTTCCGTTGGATCGCTTATGTCGTTTGCTAGGTCAACATCTTTACGCAGTACAGCATACATACCCTCAACAAGCGCATCCTGTTTTGTTTGTGGAACTAGTTTATGCTCGATCTCAGTCGCGCAAATAGACAAAATCCAATTAACGGCGGCTCGGCGTTGTTTAGTTAGACGATTCGGCGCAACAGCAAGAAGTGTTCGTAAGTATTTTTCAATAATTATATCTAGTTCGCCAATAACCCGCTCTGGGAGCATATTGTTGGGAAGATATCCTGCTCGAATTAATTCTTCAACAAGCAAGAGACCGAAATGCCGTTTTTTATCTTCCGTGTATAGTCGACGTTTAAGCATTCGCTCAATCGCATTTTTGCGAATGAGGTGCTCGTCTTTATAGTCAATGACGTTGCGAATTTTTTCGTATACAAAGGCCAGACGACTAATTGTCATCTGTACTTTCACCTTTGGCTCTTGCGGGTGCGCAGGCGCTTGGTCTGGCTGTCTCCAATACGCTTCGAGTAAACGGATAATCGGCTGTGATGCATTCATATGGTTTCTAGACCGTACCAAATTGATACTAAAAAATCAAGTAGGCGTAACAGCGGGCCCCACTTGACTTTTTATCAAATTCAGATATAATTTCTGGTTATAAATCAAAAACACAAAGGAGTTCATTGTCATGGGACACAAAACCCTACAATGCTTCATGGTTATGTGTCAGGGCAATCCATACCGGCCGTTTGGCCTTATTGTGACCATTCATGCCGTAAGCCGAAAACATGCGACCCGTCTGTTAAAAGACAAATCGCAACGATTTTCATTTAGTGTGTTTCCTCGGTTGTACGTAAAAGAAAATCCGAACTGTTCACCTTATAAAATTATGCAAGGTGACCACTGCTACTATCACCTTATCGCAAAACCGAGGTACGACACAACTCCTCTAGGGAGTATGACGCCAAACAGTCCGGAATGGTCGCGCCGTATTGACCGAGAACCTGATTTTATAACACCAAGTCGCGAAGCGCTCATTGAGCATCTTCGCCAACGAAAGGATGTAGGCGATCCTGAATAACAGACGGAAGAACTTTTCCGTCTGTTTTCTATTCCACTCTACAAACTTCAATCATCCATCCTGTGTATTTCTTTTTTAGTCGGGTATTACGCCATCGAGAGAGGAACTGAGAACGTGAAAGATGAAAATGTTTACCTCGTGATGGATCACTCAAATAAACACTTTGCGGCGTGACTCCTTTTACAACCGCATAATGATCTTCTTCATACTTGGGAACCTGATAATTAACGATGACTGGATGCCCTCGCTTGAGTGCGTCCATAATATCACTAAGAGTGCCAAAGCGTACTTCTCGAGATTGTAGCCCGACCGATGCCAGCAACACTGTCATATTTTTTCTACTTGTCCCATGAGTCTTTGTGACAAGTACGCAGCTCTCTAGTGAACGCTCTGAAATGGATTTCCCAAAAAATTCAGCAATAGCACGAATACTGGCTGGACCACAGGTATATCTTTTTTTTCTGAAAATGATGCGGTAGATGTAATTGCATATTAAACTGACCTAAAAATAACCCAAATGTTTGTTGTAGAGATGTAAAAAATTAAATAAATTTTTTACTAAACTGCCCTCGGCAGGAATCGAACCCGCATTACAAGATCCGGAATCTTGCGTCCTATCCATTGAACGACGGGGGCGTAAAGTCACACGCTATGCTGAGAGTTTTTGCAACATCTCTTTCCCTCGCTCAAATAACTCCTCAGCTTCTTCTTTTTCTTTTGCATCAGCAATGACACGATACACCCCTGCCTCTGTTTTGGACATGCGGAATGTGACGAACTGTCGTGGCCCAGGAATACACTTAACTCCACCATCATCTCCGAAGACAAGTACGTGTTCGCATTCCTTCTTCATGGCTTTAATAAGTTTTTCGCGAACCGCAAGAGCTTTTAATGGATCAACCGATACTTTTCCAGCGATTGTAGTATAGCGAGGCAGATCAAGCAAAGCCTCGTCCATTGTTTTTTTCGATTCAGCCAGATAACGCAGAATAACGGCAAGTGTCATGAGCCCATCACGTCCAGCCATCGGAGGAATAATGCCTCCAGCTGAAGATCCTTCTCCACCAACTGGACTTTCAACCTCTTGCATACGCTTCACAACATTTATTTCACCTACATCAACCTCTTCAAGTTTTGCTTTATGGGAATCAACAACCTCTTTCACCAAATTACTAGTTGCATTATTTGTAACCACAATCACCTTATTTGGTTGCGGTACTGTAGATAAAACCGCTTTCACCACAAGACCAAGCACATATTGACCAGAAACAAATGGGGTTCCACGTTCCGTAAAAGCGGATGTTTTCGGCATCACAAATTCCATACGATCGGCATCACAATCAAAAGCAATGGCAAAATCTTCCTTTCCAATATCTAGCATATCTACGATGGGCGCAAGAGATTCTGCTTTTGGTTCGATGGTCCGCCAAAATTTTCCTTCCTCAGCGCCTTTAAACGTAATCTGAATGTTAAGGTGGTCAAAAAAATCTTTCAAATACGGAATAGCCGCCCCACCATTTGCGTCCACAAAAATATGCAGTTGGCGTTTAGTTAGTTCACCTTTGGCTTCGTCGCCAATAGTACGGAGCAACAACATAACATATTCCTGTCGCAAACGACGCGACACATCCAAAACAGAATCTACATCAATCAGGTCTGTGCCAAGAACCACCTTTCGCGAATCATTCATAAGTTGTTCAGCTTCTTCTGGGTGAAGGAGTGCGCCATCTGTACGCATAAATTTTAGCCCATTCCATTCTGGTTCATTGTGTGATGCCGTTATCATTACCGCCCCGCCCGTTTTAAAAACATCCGGGGTAAGATGCATTGCGGCAGTTGACGCAACCTTGCAGTCATACACATCTGTAAGGCCGGCACGTAAAAACTCTTCTACCATCCATTTGGCAAGAATTTCTGATGATGGTCGTGTGTCATATCCAATCGCAATACCATTCTCTTTCTGCGCAAGAATACGTTGCGCAAATACGTACGCATAACGTCTCACAACATCTTCTGTGAGATCTTGTTTGTATATACCACGAACTCCTGAGAGTGATTCTACTAACATAAATAATTATTTTACTTTTCTATCTGTAAGAAACTCGGAAAGAATCTGCACATCTTCGGGTTTTCCAAAATCAAGCCAATAATCTTGCAACAATGTCACTTTCACTTTTTTATTCTTGGCAAGGTCAGTGAGCGCATCGACAAGATAATATTCTCCATTTTCTGGATTTGGTTGGACGCGTTCAAGCGCAGAAAAAATCTCAGGCGTAAATTTCATCAAACCAGTATTGATAATATGAGACCCGACGTCCGTTTTTGGTTTCTCAATAATTCGATTCAGAAACATATCTTGCGTATAGATCAGTACACCGTACTTTGATGGATCATCTTGGTGTAACCCAGCCACATAATGAAAATCGTCTTCTCTGGTGAATTTTTGAAGATCCCTGACTGAATATAAATTATCGCCGTACACCGCCACAAAATCTTCATCCCCAATTTCTGGGCGCGCAGCTAATAGTGGCATTGCGGTTCCATACTTATCTTCACCCATTCGTTCAAATTGATTTACGAGCCGAACATTTGCGTGTCGTCCACGAGCGACATAATCAACAATATGTTGCGACAGATGCCCAATAACGATAATAATATCCTCATAGCCTGCTGCCTCAAGGTTTGATAATAAATGGAACAAAAAAGGCTCCCCATTTACTTCGATCATGTGCTTGGGTTTGTCCTTTGACAGGTGTTTCATGCGAGTTCCACGCCCTGCCGCTGAAATAACAACGCGCTTAACCATACATTATAAGGAGTTTACAGCGATCTTTAAAAAGCCACCCTATCGTATTTTATGACGGAGAGATCGTGCTACGCTATAGAGGCTATACCAAAGTTTTTGAATTGGCAAGTCCCAGGTACCTACGTAATTTTTTTCAATTCCAGCGAATCCATTTTTAAAACGCGTGATACCTCCCCAGGCGGATTGCTTCTCAGAGCGATGGGTGGACGGAGCAATGCCAAAAAAATCATATCTACTATCTCCCCTTGCACGAGCATCACGAATTTGTCGCCACTGCAACAAATGCGGGGCCATAATATTTCTATAATTGGACGATGATGCGCCATGTACATATGTCGTTGTCTTGTTGTACGTAACAACAATATTTGCGGAAACGATATTTCCCTCATACTCAGCTGCATACACGTCGCGCATATCTTTTGGTAATGAGCCAATTATCTGACGGTAATGATCGTCAGGATGCGAAACAAATCCATCACGGCTACTTGTCTCATGATTTAATCGGATAAAATCTTCAATATACGCATCATCGCGAAGGATACGAACACCTTTTTTCTCAGCAAGCCGAATATTATATCGGGTTTTTTGATGCATAGATTCCAACAATACATCTTCTGGTTGATCGAGTTGGATAATTCGTGTGTCCGCGGGTTGCACCGCCGACACAGATATAAGACGCTCTTGATGCCGCGCAATAAGAAAAATTGATTCGTTGCACAATTCGATACGAGGTTCTATACGCACAAAAACTGGTTTTGAGGATTTCTCGCTTCTCACGCTCTGTGTTAGTAGAGCGTGTATATAATCTGTGTAAACTTCATCAATTGGGGCACAAGCAAGGACTGGCCCATATGGAGCAAGCCAATACACACGACCAAGACCTAGTTGCATTTCAATCCATTGCGCTGCTGCAAGTGGACGACCAGCTTTTAACAGAACGTGGCGATAAACTTTTTTATCTTGTGCCACATGAACCTGCCCCCATTCCCACGATTGCAAAAAAGAAGCGCCACGCATCCGCAACATGATGTCTTGCCATTCTTTTTTATTGTCGATTAATTGGATCTCCATGCCTACCTCGCAATATTTTTTAAGACCCAACGAAGCCGCTGATCATCATTAGTCAAATCTTGAGGCAAATCTTTGACTGCTTCTTTTGCCTCACGACTAGAATATCCTAGATTCTGCAAAGCAGAAATGATAATATCCGCGTCCTTTGTGCGTACATTTTTTTCGGAGCCATCACTTGTTGCAAATACTTTTTCTTTGAGCTCTAAAATAATTCGCTCTGCCGTTTTTTTCCCGATGCCCGGGATGCTCGTTAACACCTGCGTATCGCTATTCATAATGGACTGCTGGACTTCTGCTAAATTGCCTAATGACAAAATTGCGAGCGCGCTCTTTGGCCCGACATCGCGAACCTTGAGCAATTGTTCAAAAAAAGACTTTTCGGCTTTCCGTAAAAAACCGTACAACTCAAATCGATCATCACGCACAACCATGTGCGTAAACAGGGTGATTGCCTGACCTTCTTGCGCATGATCAAAACTTGTTGTTGCAACAAAAACATCAAAACCAACCCCACTGACATCAATAATGAGTCGCTGATTTTCTTTTTCTACAACTGTTCCTGATAGTTGACCGATCATAGTGATAGTGTAGCAGTTAGCGCTAATTCGTTCGAATGCTCGTCAAATCTTTGAGATGGGACATAATCAAATCCGTTGCCTCATACAATAACTCTCGCGTCATCGGTGTATCATAATATGCATCCAGTGTAAACGGCTTCCCGATGTGAATTTCATATGTCCCCGGATTGCGGAACATATTAAGAATAACCTTACGCCGATGTGAGAGCGCTTGCACGCCACCACGTATTGTAACCCGATGATGAATACCGACCGGAACAATCGACGCGTGATTCCATATCGCAAGCCGGGCAGCTCCAGTTTTTGCGTGTTGACGGCCTTCTTGTTCCTGAAGCAACCCTTCAGGAAAGATACCAATTATTTTTCCTCTTCGCAGCAACAAATTTGCGCGATCCAAACTTTTTTGTTTCGCGGTGTGAGGTAACGTTTTCGCCCAGCGTTCAGAAACAACTTTTTCCCAAAACCACCCCCACGGCAACACGTTGGCAAAAAAATAAATATGTCGGTTTAAAAACGGGAGAAGCTCTGCAAGCACAAAATACCCGTCCAATGCGCCAACATGCTTCACCGCTAAAATAAAAGGACATTTCATCGGAAGAAACTCCTTACCCACAACCTTATGCACAAAGAACCGAAACATTAGAAATACCAATGCGCGAGCTAGTGGGAAGACCATCATGAAATATTTCGATTTGAGGTAGGTTGTGCCAATCCTTCTATTTTCTGCATAACACGCTCCATTGCCGTATCAAGAACCTGCCGTGAAATCTCTTTATCGTAAAATTCTGTCAGCTCAAATGGCTCCCCAACGTGAATTTCAAGTGAATGCGGATTTTGTAAAATATGTTTTATGGCATTACGTCGTTTATGCATCTCATCTTTTTGCTCAATAGGAATGTTGTGTCGAAGCCCAATGGGCAATATAGGAACTTTATTCCATAATGCTAATCGCGCAGTGCCGGTATTTGCTTTTTTTTGTTTTTGCTTGAGCTCAATCATCCCTTCGGGGAAAATACCAACTATACGACCACGTTTTATGTAGTCATCTGCAATATCCAAACAAATCTTCGGATTATCCTTATAAAAAGGTATGCAACCACCCCACTGCTCAGAAACGACTTTTTCCCAAAACCAACCCCACTGCGCGACGTTGGCTACGTAATAAATTTTTTGATTTAAATAAGGAATCAACACTGATGCAATAAACACACCATCAAGCGAGGCATAATGCTTACATGCGATAATATACGGACCCTGCGGGGGAGTGTTTTCAATCCCTACTGTTTTCTTAATAAAGAAACGAATAAAGGGGAAAAGTGTGTGACGTGCGATTGGATACACCATAACTTACAGTATAGCAAAATCGGCGAATGTCCCCGCCGGTAATGTGTTGGTAAGACTATAAAACTGACTGCTTTGAACTTTGTGCTTTTTTTTGTCTGTGGAATTGTGGTGTACGCAACCCAGTAACAGCTTCCTGAAAGGTGTAAATACCGGTTTGTTCTATTGGCTCAATATCAGCCTCTGCCACAGGAAGAACAGTCAAGCGCAAGCGTACCATTCTCTCTACGAAGCACAATGATTTTGCTGGCATCAAACTGATTCACGAACTGAGTAATGCCACGAGGACCATTATTCAGTGTCACGTCATAACCACGTTCTTCTAAGCCTTCGATTAAAAAATCAAGCCAGGAATTCAACACGTGACTTGCGCCTTTCCATGTGATAAACGGATCAGGCGATGTATCAAGTTCTTTAGCTGCATCAGGATTTTTCAAACCACTCTGTTCTTTGTTGAACAACGGGACGAGAATTAAAGGCGCCATAACCGTTGTGATAATGGTCATCATTATTGAAACGCCAAAAAGTTCATTTTCTATCATCTCAGCTGAAAGTCCGATACCAGCAATAATGAGCGCAACCTCTCCACGTGGAAGCATGCCAATACCAATACGAATACTCCCAAGGGAATTAAAGCCAGAGAAAAACGCAGGAACCCCAGAACCAATGACTTTCCCAATAATAGCAAGCACTGTAATTGCAAGACCAAATGCGAGGCCGGTAGCCATCGCATGAAAATCAACAAGCGTCCCCATGCTGGCCAACAAAATACAATTCAGATGAAATCGGAAACGTCGACGCATGCTCTCCAATAGCTTTTGCAATTGGAAACAACTTTCCTATTCCTGGAAAAACTAATGGCTCCAAGTGCAAAGGGGCCAACGACCATACCGCCAAGAAGTTCTCCGAGCGCCTCGGGTTGCTTTAATTTTTTAAAAAGCACACCAAACAATTTTGCGCCAAGCAAAAGAATGGCAAGTTGTAAGGTTAGATGTGCGAGTTCTGCTGGGGACATATAATTCTTTCTATTAGGGTAATAGAGATATTATGATACAAAAAAATTAATTTTCTTATGCCAACGTAAGCCGAAAAGTTCGACTACTTTCCGAAAGCTTCTATAGAATGCTACACAAGAAATTCAAAGAGTCAAGACTCAAAAAAAATCAGGGGGTGGTGGTAGCCACTCCCTGACGTAAAAGGTGTTTGTTGTGAGGACTAAAACGTCCCCGTGACCTCGGCCGAAACGGTCGGGTGGCTTCCATCTACGAAGTCTACATAGAGCTTCGCGAAAGAAGTCGGTGCATATTCGTAGGTAAACCCTACGGATAAAGCTTCAACAATCCCGAGATCGCCGATGCAGTTGAGCCACAGATGCGGCGCAAGTTGTGCGTAGTTACGCACCGAATACTGCACTTTTTCGGCGTCATTGACCGTCGCGATCACGACAGGATTCACGAACCGGATCAGTTGTCCTGACTCCATTAAGAAGCCGTAGCCCGCGAATTCCTGCTAGAAGACAGCAAGCGGACCGACCTTTGTCTAAGCCGACAGGTAGTCGTCGGTGTGGGTGGTGTGGATTTCGGCCTTCCAGTAGGTATAGGAACCATGAAGACCTAATCCATACACGCGCAAACAATCAAAGGCATAGACCCATCTGATTGTCTGTAACCCACTCGGACCAGGGTAAAACTGTGCGGTCGGCGTTATGAATCTGCCGAGCGTAACATTGAGCGAGCCACCCCACATGCTATCCGTCTTACGGATAAACATGTAGGTTGCCGCTTGGTTCGCAATATCATATTCGAACCGCATCGAGGTGTTATAGGCACCTGGAGTTGTTTCGATGCGAATGCGAGCCCATCGAGCCTGATAATCTTTACCTTTTTCAAGAGGCAGATCGATTGCCGCAAATCCAGTCAGATTTGCGTTGTTCACGTTCTGGGCTA
>CAZGDO010000046.1:0-9170 GCA_964524365.1 uncultured Gammaproteobacteria bacterium
TACCTGGCGGAATATATTAATTAAAAACCGCCATAAGTGTGTACCTAAAACAAAAATAGCGCTACTATCACCCAGAAATCCAATTACGCGTTAAAAGGGTTTTTGTAAGACCCATCCACTGTTCAAGGCTAAGTTCCTGTGGCCGGGCCTGAGCGTCAACGCTTATTCCAGCAAGCACATCATCAATTTCTTTAGGTTTTCTCTGTAAGGAACTTGAAAGACCATTTGAAAGCTTTTTTCTACGGTGAGCAAAACTCATTTTTGCGACCTTAAACATAATTTCTAGCTGATCACGGTCTTTTGGAGTTTTATATGGGATTAAACGAATTACTGCTGACTGTACTTTCGGCTCAGGGAAAAAACTGGTTGAACTCACTGGAAACAACAACTCAACTTTTGCTAACGACTGCGCAACCACAGAAAGCATGCTCGTCTTCCCTGTGGGAGCAGAAATACGTTCTGCGACCTCGCGCTGCACCATAAGAATAATTTCTGTAGGTAATGAATCGCCCCGCAAAAACTTCTGTATAATTTTACCAGTAATATAATATGGAATGTTTGCCACCACTTTATACGAGGATTTTGCGGGCAACAACCGTAATAATTCACCGTTTGGTATGTCAAGAACATTGCCAGGGACAAGCGTAACGTTTTTGTGTTGAGACAATACTTGAGGTAATTTTTTTATTAGCGAAAAATCATTTTCAATTGTGATAACCTTGTTCGCTTGGTCCGCAAGTCGTTCAGTTAATGTACCAAGCCCAGTACCGATTTCAATGACGGAAATTTTTTTTGACAACTGTGCGTCCCGAAGTATTGCATCATAGACTAATTCATCAACAAGAAAATTTTGTCCAAGGTGGTGTTTGGGTCGAATACCAAATTGCTGTAGCCGACTAACTACGGCATTTGAAAGATTTTGTTCCTTCACGTTATTATTGGTGAGTGAATTTAACTGGCCCTTCACGCAATACTTTTGGTTTCTTGCCGCTTAAATCAACAACAGTCGATGGTGGTAATTCGGCAAGTTCTCCGCCATCAACAAAATAATCTGGAATAGTCGTGCTGGCGCGGAACTGGCGCATTACTTCGTCTATGGTTGTGCATACCTTTTCGCCTGAGATATTTGCGCTTGTTGACGTAATCGGTCGTCCTAAAAGCTTTACTAGTAAAACAGAAACTGGAGAATTCGGAATTCGGATGCCTACTGTTTGTAGGCCAAGGGTAAGCGCATTCGGGACAATCTTCTTTTTCTCAAAAACGAATGTAATCGCCCCGGGCCAATATTCATTAACCACTTTTTCGTAATTAGCGGTAATATTTGAAACTTTTTTTGCCTCTTCAATACTTGAAACAATAATGGGAAGTGGTTTTTGAGCGCGTTTTTTAATGACAAAAAGCTTTCCGATCGCCTCAACATTAAATGCGTCAACTGCTAAGCCGTATACGGTATCAGTAGGGTACACAATCATGCCACCCTCTTTTAACACCGCAACAGCCTGTTCTAAATCTTTTTTCGTCGGATTCTTTGTGATTTCAACTCTATTCATATCTTTATTGTACTACAATTGTATAAATTTTCTCAGGGATGTATCTTTCCATTTTAATTTTCTTGCCATCGATCCATTTTTTAACGTTTGGGCGGCCCAAAACAAGTTTTTGTATTTCTTCTTCAGACATTGTCTTTAGAATTTCAACATCATCTCGTTTCTTTCCATTAATCATCACAACAAGCGTAAATGAATTTTCTTGAAGTTTTGATTGATCATATGTTGGCCATGGCTGGACAGTAACTGAATTTTCTTTTGTGAATTGTTCGGGGGTTCCTCCGTGAAGTTTCTGCCACAGTTCTTCTGCCAAGTGCGGAGCGAATGGGGAAAGCAGGATAAGAAAAACTTCAAATTCTTTTTTATCAATATATTGAGGTTCTTGCCATGTATTTATCCATTTCATGAAAGTGCTGACACATGTATTAAAACGAAAGTTTTCAATCCCTTTAGTAATTGATGCTACAAAAAGTGCTTCCTGATGAGTCACGTCGGTTCGTGTTGTATTTTTTACCCTATCCTTATCTACATTTTCTCGCACACGATCTAAAAATCTTTTTACTCCAACCATCCCCTGCATGCTCCACGGTTTTGCGTCTTCAAACGGACCCATAAACATTTCGTACACGCGCATCACGTCCGCACCGTATGTATTGATGACATCATCAGGATTTACAACATTGCCACGAGACTTCGACATCTTCTGCATGTCTTCACCTAAAATCAATCCTTGATTCTTTAAAGTTTTAAATGGCTCGTCTCCGCAACTTTCAGGGATAACTTTGATGTCAAACAAAAACTTATAAATAAATCGCGCATAGAGTAAATGAAGCACAGCGTGTTCTGCGCCACCTATATACATGTCTACCGGCATCCATTCTTTTATTTTTTTTGGATCAGCAAGTTGTTTATCGTTATGTGGATCAGTGTAGCGCAAAAAATACCAGTTTGACCCAGCCCACTGTGGCATGGTGTTTGTTTCGCGCTTTGCTTGCCCACCGCACTTCGGACACGTCGTGTTCACCCACTCGTGAATGTTCGCAAGTGGAGACTCACCTGTACCTGTTGGTTCATATTTTTCAACCTCTGGAAGCGTGAGGGGTAATTCACTTTCAAAAACAGCAACATTTCCGCATTTTTCACAGTGAACAATAGGAATCGGCTCGCCCCAATACCGTTGGCGTGAAAACAGCCAGTCGCGCATTTTGTAGTTGACCGCCGACTCACCTTTCTTTTCTTTTTCAAGCCACTGGACTATTTTTTTCTTAAACTGATCTGTTTGTAAACCATTAAAATCACCAGAATTGATTGCGTACCCTTTGCCTGTATAGCATACCTTACAATCAATAATTTCATTTTGTAATGCCTTTAATTTTTTCTTCGATTCTGTCTCGGATCCAGGAGGCTCCGGCCAATATGCAAAATCTATCGGTAAAACAACTGGGATAATTTTCAGGCTAAACTTCTTGGCAAATTCAAAATCCCTACTGTCATGTGCAGGAACGGCCATGATTGCTCCAGTCCCATAACTTGCAAGCACATAATCCGCAATCCAGATGGGGATTGCTTTATTGTTAGCGGGATTTACGGCATATGCGCCAGAAAAAACTCCGGTTTTTTCTTTTGAAAGTTCCGTGCGTTCTAAATCGGATTTTGTGGCAGCCACTTTGCAATACGCGTCAACATCTTTTTTTTGTTCGTCTGTGGTAAGTTCATGAACCAACGGGTGTTCTGGCGAAAGTACCATATATGTTGCCCCAAATAATGTATCGGGTCGCGTGGTAAACACCGTTATCTTTTTATCGCTGCTTTGAATTTGAAAATCTACTTCAGCACCTTCGCTTCTGCCAATCCAGTTGCGCTGCATGTCTTTGATATTTTCCGGCCAGTCCAAATCTTTCAAATCATTCAAAAGTCGATCAATATATTTTTCATCAGTGATTTTTACAAGCCATTGTTTTATTTTCTTCTTTGTAACTGTCGTTCCACACCGTTCACATTTCCCATTTACAACTTCTTCATTCGCAAGTCCTGTTTTGTCTTTCGAACACCAATTAATTGGCGCATCAGCTTCATACGCAAGCCCCGCTTCAAAAAGTTTTATAAAAATCCATTGCGTCCATTTGTAATAAGATGGATCAGATGTTATCACTTCGCGTTCCCAGTCATAACTAAAGCCCAAGCTTTTAATCTGCTTGCGCATGTTATCGATATTTTCTGCGGTCGTTGTGCTAGGGTGTGTTCCTGTTTTGATTGCGTAATTTTCAGCCGGGAGTCCAAATGAATCAAATCCCATTGGATGCAGGACATCCTCACCACAATGGCGCAGATACCGCGCATAAATATCCGACGCCGTATACCCTTCGGGATGACCAACATGAAGGCCATGTGCTGACGGATACGGAAACATGTCCAAAACGTACTTTCCTTTTTTCGGATTTTTCGGAGTACTGTACACGTTGTGCTGTTCCCAAAGCGCTTGCCAGCGTTCCTCCCACTCTGGCCGCGTCGCATGTATTTTCATGCATCTAGCTTAGCTTTTCGGGAGCCTCGATGCAAGAGAAACTCGTGCCAAGACGGTGATTGACATCAACTCTCATTTCTGGTACTATTCGTACTTACACAAACCGACTCGAGAGAGGGAAGAAAAGGGCAACATTAATCAGTAATTTCCTCACCTATTCGTACCCGGATTAAACAACTTTTTATCCACTTTATCTTGAACTTATTTGAGGGTTTCAAGGCGCTTGGGGTATTCCTGAAAAAAGGCGGCTTATTTGTCTTGAAACCATTTTCCTTCATCACTAAAACCCTTTTTAACTATGGGCTTGTTCCGCTCTACCAACTCTATCGTAAAATAAAAAAGATTGGCCACGATATATTTGTGCCCCTTCGACAGTCATTTTTATATCCTTTTGTCGGCAAACATCTCGCTATCATAGTCTTGGCTACCGTTGGTAGTATCGTCGCAGTAAACAATATTAATCTTCGTGTCGCTGAAGCGCAACAAATTGGTACCCATAGTGTTGCATCGGCAATAAATTATAATCTCAATGCGGACATCGAAGAAACGATTGAGGGTGTGCCTCCGCGTGAAGAACGGCTTTTTGCCTCTATTATTTCACCAGTACAAGCAACGCCACTCCCAACCATGACTATAGCAACACAGACTAGAACAGGAAATATTATTGCTGCGGGTGGCGCAGCTGGAGCAATTGACAAACCACAAGACGTCACATCATACACTGTCCAGGGGGGCGATACTATTTCTACGATCGCTGAACGTTTTAACATTTCAACGCAAACCGTCTTGTGGGCAAACAGTATGAGTGAAACCGATTATATTAAGCCAGGCCAAACACTAAAAATCCCCCCAGTGTCTGGTATTGTGCATGAGGTCGCAAGCGGCGACACCGTTGCAAGTATCGCAAAAAAATATGGCGTTTCTGAAGATGCTATACTAGATTACAACAAACTTGCAGATGCATCGTTAATAGAGAAAGGCGAAACACTGATTGTTCCTGGCGGAAAACCTCCGGAACCGCCAAAACCGGTTGTCACTCGATCTGTGGCTTCGAATCCCATATATTCTGGAAGCGTTCCTGCGTCGGCTCCCGCAACAAGCGTGCGGTTCATGTGGCCAACGCCATCGCACCGCATCAACCAATACTTTCGATATGGGCACACGGGTCTTGATATAGACGGCGACTTCTCGTCTCCTATTTATGCATCGGCTGCCGGCGTTGTCTCAAAAGTTGCGTATCTTAATTACGGCTACGGCTATCACATTATCATCACACATGCGGACGGTTCGCAAACACTGTATGGCCATGCGAGTAAAATTTTCGTAACACAAGGCCAACGCGTAAATCAAGGACAAACAATCGCCATGGTCGGAACGACCGGGCGATCAACTGGGACACATCTACATTTTGAAATTATTATCGACGGACGCAAACTCAATCCCTTAAGCTACATTAGGTAGATGGAATAACAATCTATGTAACCGATCGACCACGTTTTGCAATAACGGCGGTTTTTATTTTTTCGATAATCTCATCAATTGTAAAATTTGCTTTGATAAGATAATCATCTGCACCTAATCGCTCTCCTTTCGCAACATCGGCTTCTTGTCCGAGATTGGAAAGCAAAATAACCACCGTACCGCTGACGCCTGCATTTTTGTGCGCACGGACTTTTTTCAGAATATCAAAACCGTCTAGCCCAGGCAAAATAATATCAAGCAATACAACGGTTGGCCTATCGTGTTCAATTTTTTTTAAACCTTCAGTTCCATCAATTGCAATATCAACCTGAAAACCTTCTTGTTTCAATTTTCTACTAGCTAAGTCACGCAAAAATTGATCATCCTCAATAATCAACACATGAATCGCGGTTGTATCGAATGCTCCCAATTCTTGTTCTGATGGTGTAATCATAGGTGTTTGCGCTACGTTTAAGCGTAATTGTGCTCGTCGTATTTTACTGACAAGCTCTTCTACTGAAAATTGATCTTTAATGATATAGTCTTCGGCTCCATGCGCGAGCGCGCGATCCAAGTCAACAGCCTCATCCGTGGCAGAAACAACAATACTTACAAAAGTGCGTTCCTGTTCTTTTATTTTTTGCAAAAGATGAAATGCATCGATTTCGTTGTCTGTAACATCCACAATGAGCACCGAAGCAGAAACATCTTTTTTTGATAATTCTGCTAGCGCATCTGGCTCGGAATGAAGTGCCGTAACCGAATATCCACGCACCGAAAGTTCGTCAGTTAAAAGATGGGTAAGTGATGTCCCACTTTGTATAATGTAGACTTGAGGTTGTTTTTTTTCTAAAGGAACTGATTTCATACTACCATGCATAAATGCGACGTCAACTTATTGCCGATCAGCGCTTATAGGCAATCTGAACGTAAATGAAGTACCCTGCCCTTCCTGGGATTCAAATGAAATTGATCCTTTGTGTTTTTCAATAATGCTTCGTGAAATAAAAAGCCCAAGTCCGGTTCCCTGCGTTTGCATACGAATAACATTATCTCCACGAAAAAACTTACTGAATACCCTATCTTTCTGGTCGTCGGGGATCCCAACTCCAGAATCCTGTACGGTACACACAACATCATCCTTTTCTCGAAACACCTTCAGCACGATCTTGCCTCCGTCGGGCGTATATTTAATCGCGTTGTCAAGTAAGTTCTGAACTGCGAGATGCATTTTTTGTGGATCCAATCGCATCAACGGGACGTGATGTTCAACCTTGCGTTCAAAGAAAATAGATTTTTTGTCCATCATCATTTTCGTTTCATCCAGCAATCGATCAATAATATCAATAAGCGACGCGTCTACAAATCGATATTGAAATCGTTCTTCTTCAATGCGAGAAACATTCAAAAGATCATTAATTAAACCAATCATGCGTTCGTTTGATTGATATCCTTTCTCGAGTAAATCTTTCTGACCTTGACTGATAGGTCCGACATCGCCGTCCATAACCATCTTCAATACCCACTTTATCGCGGAAAGTGGCGTGCGCAGCTGATGAGACGCGACAGAAATAAATTCAGTTTTTAGTTGATCAAGTTCACGCAATCGCTTGTTCGCCATGATAAAAGATTTATTCATTTCAACAAGTTCGTCATTCACGCCAGCAAGTTTCCGCTCAACTTTTTGCAAACTCGAAATCACATAACCTGAACGGTAGGTTGAAAGCCCCATAAGCAACACCATGGTAAATGCAACCATGATGACGAGCTCTGGATAATTATATAAAGAAAAAGTTCCCGGCCATACACGTATGACGGCGATAGCACCATGATATTCCGCTGCTAAGAGCGCAACAAACGATCCACCGCCAACCAAAAAATTTATTGGGCCAGCGCTTTTTGAAAAATGAACGTTCGTACCGACTATCTGCAATAAATAAAGAGGCAAAAAGACACTCGCGATACCACCGGTGTAATGGACCACCAAGGTAATAACTGCCATGTCCAAAATAATTCCAAGATATGGCCAAAACATCGGATGATGTTTTTGCGCGAAGAAATAATGCGAAACGATATTATACAAAAAAACAATCGTTACCGCGGTTAAAATGCCTGGGAGCTCAAAAGGGAGCCCGAGTGCGTAGCCTAGTAGCACAAGAAGCAAAACAATAAAGATAACCAAGAAACGAACAGTGACTGACCAAATCAGTCGCTTTCTTTTTTCTTCCTGCTCAAGCTGAAGTATTTCTGTAACACGCATAAATTCCCCTTCTAATAGACACCTCTATTGTACGTGTTTGCATGCGCTTTAGCAACCAGGAAAAATTTCACTTTGCGAAACTCGAAATTGAGCGCTTTCCGCGAGATCGGAATAAGAAATATGTTCTGCCCCTCGCATGTCAGCAATGGTCCGTGCCAAACGAATAATCCGATCGATAGCGCGACGAGAGATGTGTAATCGATTAACTAAGTCAGTCATCAAAGACACGCCTTTCTTATCAAGACGACAATATTGTATCACTTCGTCTCGTGACAGTTCTGCGTTTAACTGACCCGAAGATCGCGCGCGCTGGATGGCCTGTGTCTGTTCGACAATTTTTTTCGCCTGCGCAGATGTAAGCGAAGATAGAGTCTCGGTTGGTTGTATTTTCTGCCTAGGAACATGCACAACCATGTCGATACGATCAAGCAAAGGCCCCACTAGTCGTTTTTGATACCGAATCCGTTCTGCGGACGTACAGGTGCACAACAATTCCTGGCTGCCAGCATTGCCGCACGGGCATGGGTTTGTCGATGCAACAAGCTGGAATCGAGCAGGATATCGCATACGCCGTTCTGCTCGCGAAACAGTCATATACCCAGTCTCGAGTGGTTGACGAAGCATATTTAAGACATGTCGTGGAAACTCAGTGCACTCGTCTAAAAAAAGAACACCGGAATGCGCCAAAGAAATTTCGCCCGGAAGTGCGTGACTACCACCACCAACAAGCGACACTGCTGAAGAACTGTGGTGTGGATCACGAAAAGGACGAGAACTGACGATTCCGGCATCAGCTTCAAGCTGTCCTGCGGCCGCCCAAATGCGTGTCACAAGCAACTGTTCATCGCGCGTGGGTTCAGGTAAAATTGTTGCGAGCGTCCGTGCAAGCATCGTTTTTCCGGTTCCAGGGGGACCAGCGAAAAGCACACTATGACCACCGCTTGCTGCGACAATTAACGCGCGCTTTGCTTGTTCTTGGCCGATGATATATTTCATATCGTCTTCCGAAGAAATTTGTTCAGCAAATGATTCGTCTACTCGAACATATTTTTGTATAACTCGGACTCCTTTGAGGTGTGCGACGAGATCACGCAAAGAAGCAATTGGTATAATGTAAACACCGTCAGCATAGGATGCTTGCGGCGCCATACGCTCAGGCACACACAAAGAAAAATTTTTTTGGCGTGCGCACAATCCATACAACAACGCGCCGCGCACTGGTCGAATCGAACCATTAAGCGCCAGTTCTCCTACTGCGCACACGTCGCGTACTTGTTCGGCTCTCAATACACGAGACGCCACAAGAATACCAAGCGCAATCGGTAGATCAAAACCAGACCCCTCTTTTTTCAAATCCGCTGGCGCAAGATTAATGGTA
>CAZGDO010000047.1:0-8980 GCA_964524365.1 uncultured Gammaproteobacteria bacterium
ATTGCGTGTTTTGTTTGGTCATATTCACCCTCGGCAAACGTATATGTTGAATACGAATCCGTGCTTCCTGCTTGACGCTGGTATGCGGTGCCGTCAACAACAATTGCTTCAACCCCGTCATCAAGTTGCTGCGCTTCATTATGTGCTCTTGTAATAAATGACCATGACGACGGCGCGACAAACTGGGTATCGGTCAACAACGTTATTGTTTGTGTTGCTGATCCGCCAGCGGCCCCCGCATCGGAGTCCTGCTTGAGTGTTAATGTTTGCAATACATCAACATTTGTTGTTGTAACTTCATGATCAGCTTGACCCTGAGAACGCACCATCAATAAATACGCCTGTGGCTGAAACACGCTCACGGCGATGAATAAAATAATAAGCGCGCCAAGCGACATACCAATAACACCAAACAGATGTTTCGTGGTGGGTTTCGTTTTTGTAGGTATCGGCTGCGCACTCTGAGGCTCAGTAGATGAAGCTCCTATGTGCGCGGGTTGTGTGGCCTGCGAATCCGCAGATGCAACAACTGAAGAATCTTGCTTCTTCTTGCCTTCAAGAAGCGACTTTCGGTACGCAAATAGGATTGAACCAAATATGATATATGCCATGGCTGGAATCCATCCGGTCGTCGGGCTTGAAATAATCGAATAAGCCGCACCGATACCAAAAATTATTAAGGTGCTATAAAACAGTATCCGTCGGGTATGTGGTTTTTTTGCCGATGGAATGTTGCTGTTCGAAGTCTCTGTGGGATCTTGCTGTCCAAATGATGTCTTATCCATAAATATACTACCTTTCTGAGTGAATAATTATTTTGATTCTTCCTGTTTATTCGGCGCTTCAGAAATAGGCGCCTCTCCAGAGGCAGCCATTTCTTTGTAAATTGAACCCAATACGCCATTCACAAATTTACCTGATGATTCTCCTCCAAAACTTTTTGCCAATTCGATTGCTTCATTAATAGCAACTTTCGGAGGGACCTCTCCTTTAGAAAATTTCAACTCATAAATGCCAATTCGCAAAATATTACGATCAACAATCGTTATTTGCAGTAACGGCCATTGAGGCGCAAATTTTACGATTAATATATCAATATCTTTCTGATGAGTAAGCACGCCACGTACTAATCGATCTGTAAATCCATGATCGTTAAAATCCGGAGCGAATTCTTCTTGGTTGTGCGTGAGAATATTTGGAACCTCTTGTATAGTATTCCCTCGAAAATCCCATTCAAATAACGTTTGCATTGCAAGCGTTCGTGCGAGATGCCGATTAGACATAGAATGAAAAAATTACGATGTGCTCTTCTGCTCGTGTTTTTTCACGCGCTTCTTTTTTCGTTCTGCTTTCAAGTCTTTCTGTAGAATGTCGCGACCCTTATAATATCCACAATTCGGACAAATACGGTGAGGACGTGCCGGCTTTTTACATTTTGGACACGGCGTAAAACTCGCGGCTACCAATTTAATATGGCTTCTACGTTCTCGTTTCTGTTGCTTAGATCGTTTCTTTGAAGGTAATCCCATAAAATCAAATAATCAAGTTAGATGTACTATCATCCTACTCTAAAATATACATTTTTCGCAAGAGGTTGACTTTCAAAAGGAGGTACGGTACAACATGAACACGCTCTTTTTACGAAAGGAGACTCTATGGCGCGACCATGTGCCTGCAAGAGGGAAGACCCAGGCCCAGGCTTTGTCTCAAGTCGAGTATTACGTCCAATCGGACATCAGGAAGGCCCACCCGGAAAACCTGGGAAGGATTTGTATAATTGTACGGGATGCGAAGCAACGCTCGCCCCGACGATTACCCCCTTCAATCCACCACGTATCAAGAAATGATACACAAAAGAGCCCCGAGCAGTAGTTGTTTGGGGCTCGCTTTTTTTATACGAATGTCACGTTTGCGACTCGGTCGTGCGGAGCCTTAAACCGCATCAGTCGAACGCCCTGCGTGGCACGGCCAAGCACGGACACTGATTTCAACGGTAATCGGATAACCTGTCCTTTATCTGAAATAATAACAATGTCTTCCTGTTCACGTTTCGCGTTCACTATAAAGCCAGTAACAATCTTCCCTATTTTATCGGTAATTTTTGCGGCCTTTATCCCTGAACCACCGCGGCCTTGTATGCGATATTCTTTTATTGGCGTACGTTTACCGTATCCGTTTGCTGTCACAACAAGAAGCTGATCCAAACTTTCAATTTTTCCCTGATAGATGATGTCCATGCCCGCTATGGCGTCAGTGCCTTTCAATCGAATTGCACGAACTCCCGAGGCGGTACGCCCCATGGGACGAATGCCTTTTTCTTTAAATCGTATCGACTGACCATTCATTGTTGTAAGCAAAAAGTCATCTTTGCCAGACGTCGCTCGTACCCATTCGAGTTTGTCACCTGGTTTGAGTTTTATTGCGATCAATCCTGATCGGCGGACATCAGTAAACTGCTCTAGTTCAACTTTTTTCATGACACCTTTTGCGGTAACCATTGCAACATATTTCGTGTCTGGCGACGCGATAAGATCTGCAAGGGACAGGGCTGCCGAAACTTTTTCATCAGGTCCTAGTTGTAAGAAATTTACAATTGCGTTTCCTTTGGCGGTCCGCGATGCCTGCGGGACATCATATGCTTTCAATTGAAATACACGTCCACGCGTCGTGAAGAACAAGAGATCGGCATGTGTCATTGTTGAAAATAAATGCTCAACAGAGTCTTCTTCTTTTGTTGTAAGCCCAACAACGCCCTTTCCTCCACGCCCTTGTTTGCGGAACATTTCAGGTTGAATTCGTTTTATGTATCCATCGCGAGTCAGCATAACTATCGTTGCTTCGTTTGGTATCAGGTCTTCTTGGCTAAATTCTCCCACCTTGCCTTTAATCACGTCAGTCTTGCGATCGTTCCCATATTTTTCAACCAGCTCTTTGCTTTCTGTTTTGATAATACTCAATATTTTCTTTGGTGATTTCAAAATTGATTCCAACTCGCGGATAAGCGCGCGTTTCTCTTTTAATTCATTTTCAATCCGCAAGCGTTCAAGGTTCGCGAGCTGCTGCAATTTCATCTCAAGAATTGCCATCGCCTGTCGTTCAGAAAACTTAAACCGTTTCATTAAATTAATCCGTGCGTCATCTTTGTCTTTGGATTTCTTAATCAATTTAATTACGGCATCAATATTGTCAACGGCTTTTTTCAAGCCTTCTAAAATATGTGCTCGATCTTTTGCCTTATCGAGATCAAATTGCGTACGGCGTCGGATAACTTCCTGTCGATGTTTGATGTGCTCTTCAAGCACTGTCTTTAAATTCAACACGCGAGGCTGAATCCCATCAACCAGCGCGAGCATGTTCATGTGAAATGACGTCTGCAATTCCGTCGTATTGAACAAGCGATTTAATACTTTTTTTGGATACGCATCACGCTTTAATTCAATCACCACGCGCACGCCGTCTTTATCTGATTCGTCCCGCAAATCTTTAATGCCTTCGATTTTTTTGTCTTTGACGAGATTTGCTATTTTCGTTATCAAATCAGCTTTGTTCACCTGGTACGGAATTTCGTTGATAATTATTTTATGCCCGCCCTTTTCTTCGATGATATCCGTCTTTGCTCGCATGACAATAGATCCTTTGCCGGTCGCATACGCCTCAAGAATATCTTTTCGGTTGTAAATAATGCCACCTGTCGGAAAATCTGGCCCCTTCACGAATTCCATAAGATCTTCTACTGTTGCGTCTGGATTTTCAATAAGGCGCTGCTCTGCGTTTACAACTTCTACTAAATTATGTGGTGGGATACTTGTCGACATACCTACTGCGATACCCATTGTCCCGTTTAAGAGAAGGGTTGGAAGTTTTGAAGGCAACACACGCGGTTCCTGTTTAGACCCGTCATAATTCGGCACAAAGTTGACTGTATTTTTTTCAATATCTATCAGTTCTTCGTCAGAAATTTTTGCGAGTTTTGCTTCGGTATATCGCATTGCGGCTGCACGATCGCCGTCCATGGACCCAAAATTTCCTTGACCGTCAATCAGCTGATACCGCATTGAAAAGTCTTGAGCCATACGAACCATGCTCTCGTACACCGCGCTATCGCCATGCGGATGATATTTGCCAAGCACTTCACCAACAACAGTTGCTGATTTTCTATATTTCGCCCCACTTCGCAGGCCCATGTCCCACATCGCATACAAAATTCTTCGATGAACTGGCTTTAAGCCATCGCGAACATCCGGAAGCGCGCGCGAAACTATTACAGACATCGCGTAATCTAAATACGCTTCCTGCATTTCCTCAGTAATAGACTGCGGGATAATACTTGCTGCGACTCCTGCTCCGGTTACTGGTTCGACGGAAACGCTTTCTTTGCTTTTCGGAACTGATTTTTTTTCTGGCATACGTGTTATTGAAATTCCGGGAACAACTCCTCATCAACTTGCTCTAATACTTTCTTTTCTTCTGGAGTTACGTTTTGGGATATATTTGCATCTTGTACTGATGTGGATGTAAGCGATTGGTTGCTGCTCAATGTGTTCGTCAATGAATGGACAAATTGTTCATCAGTTGAGGTGCGAGTAAATAACTTTCCATTTTGTGCGAGCAAAATCCATCCACCCACCAATACGATAACAGAGACTAGCGCAATAATCCCAATAAGCTGACGCTGACCTCGTGAACGCATGTGAATGTCTTCATGTGGTTCGAATTTCCCTCGCCGGCTGTCGTCAATTGTTTCGTGTTTTTGATGGGGAATTATCCCTTCTATTTTGCTCATACCCGAGATTGTAAAATAATTGTTTCGGTTTTCTCTTGCGGTAAATCTTTCTTTTGGATTTTAAATGATTCTATCACATCACCATTTGAGACGCCCTGCGCTTTTAAGAACGGATCCACTGGGTCGAGTTTATATTTCAATTTTGGGATTCGATAATGAATTGGGATGATAATTCGTGGTTCAATTTGTGAAATGACATCAACGGCCTGTTTAGCGTCAATTGTATACACGCCACCAACAGGAATAAATAAAATGTCAGTCCCCTCAATCCGCTCAAGGTGCTCGTCTGTTAATTTTGTCGTGCCCAAATCCCCAAGATGAGTTATCTGCATGCCCTCGTACTCAATACTATACATCGTATTTGTCCCACGTTCTTTTCCTTCTACGTCATCATGGAATGAAGATAGGCCATAAATAAAAATCCCTTTTACTTCGTATTCCCCAGGCGTCTCAATCAAGAATGGATCCCCCGAAACAGCTGCGACATTGTTATGATCGTCATGGTCGTGAGTTATACAAACAACATCGCCAGAAAGGCGAGGCAATTTCAAGCCAATCGATGAATTATAGGGGTCAAAAACAACCGCCGTATCTTTGCTTTGCAGACGGACACAAGATTGCCCGTACCAAGTAATTACCATTATTTTTTGTGTGAATAACGTTCCTAGTGTACCTAAAAATCCACCTTCTGTAAAGGGCAAAAACGCTTAAAAAAGTAACTTATGTATCTTCTTTTTCGTTGTTTTCTGATGGTTCAACCGAGGCGGGCGCATCATCTTGGGAGTCACTCTGATTAGTATGTGCTTCCTCTATAACTGGTGCGTTGATTTGGGGTTCACCCGCATCACTGGCCCCCGGGGGAACCGCTGGTGTATTTGCCTCATCATTTCTATTTGCCGGTATTGTATCTTCAACATTAGAAGCGTCTGGCATTACAGCGCCTTCTTCTTGCATGCGATGTATAAGTGGGTTCATTGCATCATCTTCTGCAGAAACTTGCGTGGCGGCACTAAAACTTGCGCGGTCTCCTGCCCTAGCTTGTCGCATCTGTCCCAACGAACCATGCGCCATTGTTGGCATGCGCATATTTTTGTTCCCCTCATCCCCGTTTTTCATCTGGGTTGGACCTTGTGGACCCTGCGGGTCCTGAAGCGCACCTTTTGATTCTTTTTTTTGTTTGCTTTCAAGATCAATTTGCCTTGCGCGTTCCCACTTATGCATCTGAGCAAGTGCTTGCGCGTGTTTTTTTTGCTTTTCTAACTCTTCTTTACTTGGACCAATAGGCGCCTCTGCCTTTAATTCTTCCTGTGCCATGGTAGTGTACATGCGCTCTGAGCCGATTTTGCTTATTTTCCCGCCCTCAACCGTAACACCGGCCTTTTTTAATAAATAAGAATCAAGCGAGTATGCGTCCTTCTTTTCTGTCGCCTCTTTATAAAACGCTTCGGCAGTCTGAAGTGCTTCATGTTTTTTTATCGTTCCGCCTTTGTTAAACCCCAATTTTCTGCGAAGCAAGGGATTTGTACTCTGCTGCAATTGCTTTTGAAAAGATTTTTGCGTAAACCGCTGTTTCGTGCCAGCCTTAAATACCGTTCCGCTCAATTTTTTTCGAAGGGTTTGGCCGCCAATGGCCCGCTTAAATGTATTTGCCATATTCTTATTATAACTTGTATTCTTCGTTTCGTCTTTAGGGTACTTGAGGTCTAGGTCACTTGCATAAATAGGAAGAGTAAGGTACACTCAACCAGCTTTAAATAGTTATTAATCCGCTTCTGGGTGTTTCCATGCCATCTTTTAATGGAAAACAACCAAAAACCCATTTAAACAGGGTTAATTGTTTCATACATGGCTACAGATTTTGAATCACTTTTAGACTCAAACCAGGCACCAGAATTGCCAAAGGTTGGCGACACAGTTGAAGGAAAGGTTATTTCTGTTTCCTCAAGTGAGGTGCATCTTGATATTCATGGTGTTGTATCCGGCGTTATTCGTGGACGGGAGCTTTTTGATGAATCTGGAGAATATTCCGACTTGAAAATCGGAGATACCGCAAAAGCGACTGTGCTTGAGTTAGAAAATGAATTTGGTGAACTTGAACTATCCTTTAGCCATGCCGGCCACAAAAAAGCCTGGGATGAACTCATCCGCTTGATGAAAAAAGAAGTCGCGCTTGAAGTGCCTGTTGTTGAAGCAAATAAAGGTGGTCTTATGGTTCGAGTAAATCGCGTAATCGGATTTTTGCCTGTCTCACAATTAACACCTGAGCATTATCCTCGCGTCGAAGGCGGAGACCGAAATAGAATTTTGGAAATCTTGCAACAGTTTTGTGGCAATAACCTAAAGATTAAAGTAATCGACGTGAATGAAGTCCAGGAAAAACTCATCGTGTCTGAAAAAGCCGCATGGGAAGAAAAACAACAAGAAATTCTTTCTGATTTCAAACCTGGCCAGGTCGTAAAAGGAAAAATTACCGGTATTGTCGATTTCGGTTGCTTTGTAGAATTCGGGCAAGGACTTGAGGGTTTGGTACATATTTCGGAACTTGCGTGGCAGCGCGTTGATGATCCACGCGATTTCGTAAAAGTTGGACAAACCGTTGAAGCAAAAATCATCGGGATTGACAGAACAAAAATTTCACTTTCAATTAAACAGCTTATCGAGGATCCGTGGAATAAGGCTGTCGGAAAATATAAAATTGGTGATGTCGTTCAGGGAAAAGTCTTAAAACTCAACCCATATGGCGCGTTCATCCAACTCGACGAGCAAATCCAGGGGCTTGCGCATATATCGGAACTCTCCGAAAAACGCATCTCTTCACCAGCTGATGTTATAAAAGAAGGCGAAACACGTAAATTTAAAATTCTTACTATTGAGCCAAATGAACACCGTCTCGGTCTTTCAATTAAAGCGCTGAGTGATAAAAAGGTTGTAAAAAAAGAAGAAGACAAGTCAGAGGAGGCGCCAAAAACTGATAAAAAAGAAGATAGTAAGACGAAAAAGGTTGCTCCAGCTGCCAAGGTAAAATCTGTAAAAAAAGAAGAAGACAAGTCAGAGGAGGCGCCAAAAAAGGGATCGAAAGAGAAAGCGTAAGGCGGATGTAATATGTTACGCGTGCGTATCGTCATGAGCGCGTTACATGTGATACACTGATTACACATCAAATATATGAACAACTTTCTTCGCAGCTTCGTCATTATGTTTATCATCTTTATCGCGATTGCGGGGCTTTTTTCGCTTTTTTCTACCAACAATACTAAACCCGAGACAATCGGCATCGCTCAGTTATCAGAAAAAATAAAAAATGACGAGGTTCAGTCAATCCAAATTGATGGCGATAAGCTCAATATTGAACTGACGGACGGCACAAAACTTCAATCCTTAAAAGAGCCTGAGGAATCTTTAAGCACTATCTTACGGAATTACGGCACCGACGCAGAAAAACTTTCTTCGGTCGATGTAACCGTCAAAGAACTTTCGTCCTCGGCTGTGTGGCTGGGCGCGATTCTCCCAATCCTCATACCAACGCTCGTCATTGTACTGCTTTTCTGGTTTATCATGCGACAGGCGCAGGGCGCGAATAACCGTGCCATGTCATTTGGTCAAAGTGGCGCGAAAGAAAAACAAGAAGAAACAAAAAAACGCCAGCGAGTTACCTTTAAGGATGTCGCGGGATCTGTTGAGGCAAAACAAGAATTGACAGAGGTTGTTGATTTCTTAAGTAATCCAAAAAAATTCACGGCTGTCGGGGCAAAAATTCCAAAAGGCGTGCTTATGGTTGGTCCTCCCGGAACAGGAAAAACGCTTATTGCGAAAGCGGTAGCAGGTGAAGCGCGTGTTCCATTTTTAAATATTTCGGGGTCAGAGTTTGTTGAAATGTTTGTCGGGGTTGGCGCATCACGCGTTCGCGATCTCTTTAAGCGAGCAAAGAAAATTGCTCCAGCAATTATTTTTATTGATGAAATTGATGCTGTCGGTCGCCAGCGTGGCGCGGGACTTGGCGGCAGTCATGATGAACGCGAACAAACATTAAATCAAATTCTTGTTGAAATGGACGGATTCGACACCGATACAACCGTAATAGTTATCGCGGCAACAAACCGCCCAGACGTTTTAGACCCGGCACTGCTCCGCCCCGGCCGCTTCGATCGACAAGTTACTATTGATCTTCCTGAAATTAATGAACGTGAAGAAATTTTA
>CAZGDO010000048.1:0-8279 GCA_964524365.1 uncultured Gammaproteobacteria bacterium
TGAAGATACAGCGACATACATCGCGGCAGGTGGAACCGGACAAAAACCACTGTTTTTAACGAAGCCAGGAAAATATTTTACAGAAGTTGGGGACGCGGCGCTTGGCGATTATTTAGATACGATCTCCTCCGGCGCGCTCGGCACAAGTATTTGTGATGTTGGTCCAGTAAAAGTCAAAATCGATTTAGCCTTACGCGCTGAAATAAACCCAAATTTTTGTGTTGACGGCTGCCAGCGAAGTTATGAGAAAAAACTTGCTTCATTTGACGATGAGATGACATACAGGGATTTAATTCAAGAAAATTATGATGACTTTGTTGCAGAACAGACACCCCAAATCCAGATAGCGTGCAAAGCCCACGGGGTAGATATCACGGCTTGCAATAATGATGATCAGTGTAAACACGATGGTACCAACTGCATTATTGATCCTGATTATGTTATTGATCGTCAGATGACCTGTGATGAGGGGTATTCAGAGGATGGGAATTCCTGTGGAAGTCCTTCCCCTGAACCATATTATAATGAGTATCTATTTACGGCGCATGCTGGTGTTGTAAATTTGCACGATGCACTGACTGCCCTAAATGCAGACATAACTGCTTTACAGCAGGCGGCTGAATATGATCAGCAACGATGCGTTCGTTTGTGTACTGGCGCAAAGCGGACAGCAAAATGTACCTTTACCCAGATAAAAGAGCGTACCGTTGCAGCGTATAATGCCAGCAATTTTAAAACGACGTATCCGCAAATTTTTGAAGCAAATCAAAATGAAGTCGGACAATATTTATTTGCCTATGAAAGCGCACGAGAAGACGCGGCAGTAAAAACAAAGCAAGCAAAGGATGCTATTACGTTTGGTGGTATATTGGCGGTCAAGTCGTCGATAACTGAAGATGTAACTTCACCGTCAACTTTAACCGAAGCCGCAGCAAAAAAACCAGTTGAAGAATCTGGCAAGGACACAACAACTTATACCGGGTCACCACTAGCAGACGCTGTCGGTGTCTTTACGGATACACTAACCAAGAAATTAATCGAACGGATATTTAATCCGGCTAAAGGTGGATTTTCAAATCCCTCGACAGGTTCTCTGCTCGCGGGCGGTTACAACAGCGGTGGTATCGCAGCAGCGCGCGCGCAATTTGCAAAAGCGTTCACTCCTAATTTATCAAAACAAACCAGCACCAACATTGACGCGTTATCTGTCTTGCAAGAAGATGATGTATTGGATTCGGATTTTGCGGAAGCGGCACGTCAAGAAATGACAGTTGAAGACGCAATAGCTTCGGGTCAGCTCCATGGAGATTGGTGGTTTGGCTATAACGATAAAGGGGCAAACGGTGAGAAAACACAGCCAATGGTAGAAAACGGCGGGTACCCGGCATCATCGTTTCCGATATTACGTACCAACCGCGTGTTGCCTGTTGGATGGGAAGTCGCTGCTGAATATATAAATTTGTACGACACAGGTTCATATAAGCTCAATGATGTTATCGAAGCATTTGATGATCCGACATCGCCATTTTATCAATTAGTAGATCCAAAGTGGGTGCTCGAAGCTCCTTCTGCGATTTGTGCGAAACAAGGGTATAGCGGAAAACTTGTTGACGGATCATGTCAGAGCTCTGATGTTGTGACCGTAACAAACGATAACGATCAAGATTGCAAAGCTGGCGAGCATGATACGAATAATGACGGCAAATGCAATCAGGAAGATCCTCCAATTTATGAAAATACCTGCGAGCGTGATCAAGTGTGCGTTGACCAACAAACATGTATTCAGGAAACGCAGGACGGAAAAGGATGTGAACAGTATGGGTATTGCACAAAAGAGCTTCCAATTTGGCGGTTTCAAGGTGAACAGTGTGACCAGCGGTATGAAAGTTGCCAAGGCTATACCACATCAGATGCGTCGGTCGTTTCATATCTGACGAATTCCGTTGACTCACAATATTGTTCCTCTGATAATGTTGGTTGCCAGCGGTATTGCTATAAAGATATCGCGACAGGACAATACACTTGTCAATATAATCCGAGTACTGGCAACTATACCGGCGATAAAATATATTTTGATAATGATGCGCAGGAATGCTCGTCGAGCGATGCTGGTTGCACTGAATTTTTACGTACATCACAAGGAGCAAATATTTTACCAAACGGTAGTTTTGAAATAAACACGCACTCTTTCCCTGTGAGTGATCAAGCGGACTTCACTGGTTGGGCGGTTGGTGGCAATAATCAGACGTGCGGCGCGCAGGCATTTACCGATCAACTTGCAACCAGTGGGGCAACATCCATGCGGCTGCAGCAACTACCTGCCGCAAACGCATGTGTCGGTGATCCGCATCAGTACACCGAGCAAGTTGTTGACACAGAACAACTCATTGATGGAAAATCATATACATTTTCATTTAATGCATTTGCGTTAAACGCGCCGTGCCAAGGAAGCGTTACCATCGGAGCAGATACGTTCACGCCGACGTTTACCGACAGTTATCAACGGTTTGTTGCGACCACCACATTTCCAGTCGGATCGGCAACGACATTACTTACGGTACGGATTAATTCGATAGATTCGTGCCCATTAATTCTTGATGATGCAAAAGTTGAGCAAGGTGGACAGGCAAGTGCTTACCGTGATTACGGCGCAGACGCTATATACATGAAAGATGCGCCTCCAAGTCTGGTGTGCACAGGTAACCCATTAACAGATGATACAGCGTGTGGGACATATGCAACACAATGTACCGAATCTGATGTTGGGTGCAATGCTTTTACGCCAACCGACGGTGGCATAACTATTCCAGGAAAAGTTACCGATCCTTCGCAGTGCGATCCTGCTAATCCGACATCATGCGACCAATGCCCCGCAGCATTTTTAGGATGCAGAGCCTACAAAGAAATTGCGCTAAGCCAAAAAATTCCAGATCCCGCTCTTGGCGGACGCACCCCGGTTCCTGGCAACGAATATGTGTCCGTTGTTGCTGAATCAGGAACGCAATGTACTGCGCAGTATGTTGGATGCGAAGAATATACCAATCTTGACGCGGCAAATCAAGGCGGTGAATCCAAAGAATATTATACAAAAGTGCGCCAATGTGTAACTCCGTCTGATCCAAATGCGGCATATTATTTCTCATGGGTTGGATCAGCAAGTACTGGTTTCGAATTGAAACGTTGGCACCTAAAACAAAGCAACCTCAATAACGCGCCGTGTACGAATCTTCAGGTAACCGCAAGCCCGAATGCGTCATGTATTGATACGCTTGCGACCGTGAATGATTGTGCCGCGGAATTCCCAGGCAATCCATCGTGCGTGCAGTTTTATGATGAATCTAGCGGAGTACATTATCGGTACTTGGATGAAGTCATCTTCGTTACTGAAAGTTGCGGTGCGTACCGCAATACAATCGACGATCAGACGTATTACTTTGATTCAACAGAATCAACAACGTGTCCATCAGCATTTGCGGGTTGCCGTGAATATAAAGGTGCGGGCGCGAATAATACTAAGACATTATTCACAAGTACGTTTGAAGATGCGGGTAATCCAAGTGATGGGTGGGGAAATTTTGCCAGTCCAACGGCCATTTATACAGAATCTCTTTCGTTTCCAGGCCATTCGTTGGGTGTATTTAGCCCTACTACCCCTACTACGCATCCGATTAATGGGACAGAAGGAAAGACATATATAATATCTTTTTGGGCGGAAGCAGAGAATGGAACTGGGTATTTGCAGGTGTGGCTCGAGGGAGCACCAGCTAATAGGTATTTTACATGGGATACCATAACTTCTTCAATGATACCACCACCGCCACTCACATATATGTATCTAGGGAGTCATGAGTGGCAGCATTTTCAATTGGGTCCAATAACAGCTGATTGGGGTGTTGATCCATCGTATGTTGCTATGAATGTTGCCGGTTCAGCAGTCGGTGTATATGTTGACAATATTGAGCTTAAAGAAACAACCACAAATGTGTTTTTAGTCAAAGATAGCGCCCCAAGTTGTAACGGATATGAAAACTGTTCACAGTATAGCGAAAAAAATGGCTCAAAACAGAACCTGAAGAGTTTCACAAAATTATGCGAGCAAAATGTTCTTGGATGTGAGGCGCTAATTGATACGCATAATTCCACGACGCCGTTTCAGACTGACCTCGCGGCAGAGCAGCAATACCTACAAACAAGTCGCGCAAATTATTCAAATAATGTGCCAACTGATTCAGTTCGTTTCTTGGTGAATGATCCGACAAAGTATTGTTCGCAAAACGCGAAAGGATGCCAAGAACTTGCGCTACCTAATATTGGGCAAAATTTGTCCGTGACGGATTATCAAACTATATATTTGAAGAATGATCCTGATACGTTTAACAAGATTTTATGCTCGCTAAACGCGGTGGGGTGTCAAGCATACATCAAACTTGAAGATGGAACGAGTGTGGATTACTTTAAGAATCCGCAATCGCGCGTTTGTGAGTATCGTGAAAATGTCGGGTCAACAAAACAAACGGGTTGGTTTGCCAAAGGGACTGATACATTATGCGACGCGTCGTGGGCGCATTCGTGCCCCGTTGAACAGTCAACGTGTCGTGAGTATTTTGCTCCACGCGTGTACGCAAATCCAGCAACGCCGGATTCACAATCGTATTACTATCTTGATTCAAGTTTGACGAAGAATGTCTGTCCGCAGGGTATAGATCCTCAAAATGGCTGCCTTGGGTTTGAAGATCAGAATGCTGGGTTCAATACATTGCGCCCGAAAATTGATACCGAAAATTCCGATACAGTTGTTTCTCAGAGTTGTAAGATCTGCTCAAATGATACGGCGTCATGCGGCAGAAACGGAAGCGCTCCTTGCTGCAAGTGGAATGGTGGAACCTGTTCAATTGATCGCGCGACTGGAGCTGACGACATTGCGCCATACTATTGTATCTTTGAGTTAGAAGCGACTGGGTTTGAACAATGTCAGGTATTGGCGGCAAATTCATATGCGGTACCGGACAGCTCGGATGCCGCAAATGCTACAAACTGCGGAAAAGCAGGCCAGCCAAATTGTTTCTTGCCCGATTTATCCGATTATGACGCGTCGATCCGCTATTGTGGTGATTTTGCTTGTAACGCGAATGTAGTGTTACCAGTAAAAGAAGATCGTATTTGTGATCAGTGGCTTGAATGCACCAACGAACAAAAAGTGACGCGAGACGGGAAAGAAACAGCCGTGTGTTTAGAGCGAACGCTTCGTGATCGAAACGGATATATTCCCGAAGGGTATGGCGATAATACAAAGAAGAATCTTGAGAAATCAAGTCCGGCAGAAATTAAAGATCTAGCCAATTATTCTGGCCTTACCAAGGCGGGTATGATTCGGGATAATGGAACAGGCTCTTTAATTGTTGAGGGTTTGTTCCCGTATAGCCAGTTTACAGAAGATGGACTCGATGGATCACTTGTTAATATTTCAAATAGCGATTTTGAAGATACAAAGATTGCAGTCTCAGAAAGCCCTATGCCAATTAGTCGCACACCTGTGTTGGGTAGAGGGTGGATTCAGGATGATTCTTTTTCTTGGCAAACCACCAAAGATCTTGAGGGCGCAGAGACGTCTCGCGTACAACTTGAGAAATCAAATACCTCAAATAATTTTTCAAACCAATATCTTGCGGTCATATCAGGAAGCACAGGTGAAAATGGCGTTCGAGCCGCGATTGATAATCCTGACGAAATAACCGATAACGCACAGTATTATCAGTTGTCATTCCGCGCGCGCGCAAAGAATGTATTGCAGCAAGGAATACGGGTAAATATATATCAAGAAAAAGCTGGGGAATTATTTAGTGACGGTTCAAGTGTGGGTATCGCGTTGTCGACACAATGGGAAGATTACATTGTTCGTGTGTATAATAATCCTGGTGCGACCGTAAACCCGACCGTGCAAAATATGGAATTACGCTTCTTGCATCGAGCAGGTAATGTACCGAGCGATACGTTTTATATCGATGATGTCCAGTTAAAGCCCGTGCTGCAGATTAGAGATGGTATTACTAAGCAGCCTGTGTCCGGGTTGTCAGCGCAGTATTTCCAGGCAAATTTAATCCCTGCTACAGGTTCAATCGCCGGCTTGAAAGGTAGTTTCTGGAACTCGATTCAGAATTTTGTCTTGAATCCAACTCCACCCGCAGCCGACTATCAATTTACAAGCCCCCAAATTAATTATCCTTATGTGTATGCTTCGAATGGGGCTGGTGGTACGTGTGAAGGTAATAATGTTGGACGTAAGTGTCTTGAAGACAACGCGTGTGGTGTTGGCGGAACCTGTAATTTGGCGAATTATATGTTGGATCCGTATACCGTCCAGTGGACTGGTGGTATTTATATTACAAATAGTGATACTAATAGATTTTATTTTAATCATGATGATGGTGCTCGGCTCTACATTGAAGATATGAACGTGCCAATTTTGGATAACTGGAATAGTGCCTCAAGTTTAGGCACAGATTCGGTGTTGCGGAATATGCCCGAAGGGTGGCATCCGGTAAAGGTTGAGTGGTACAATGGCTTCCAGTACGGCGGTATTCAGTGGGGCTGGCATGAAGGTGCCGGTGGTTTGCCATATTTAGTACAAACGAATCCTGCGTCGGAGTTCCCAAATCCACCGTGTCAGCAAGCACAAGAAGGTCCGTATGCCCAGGTGTGCGACAATGGGAACGGTGGCGATCTTGTTCCACAAGACAAGTTAACGTCTGATTTAACAGTAGATTTAGATAACTTGTTTGAAACAGGAACATTGTATAGTTCCGCAAATGACAAGACAGTGAACTTTCCGAATTTTAATGATCGATTGACCAAACAGGCGAATCGTGGTGACGCGGTTGGGGTGCGTTGGGGCGGTGAAATAAATATTCCCGCAGATGGACAATATACGTTTTATTTCTACCACAAAGATGGCGTGAAATTTTATATTGACAATGAATTCACGCCAAAAGTTGAAGATTGGGAGGTTGAACCATTACCAGCAGACCTGACATCTTACACCGCTACCCTTGAAAAGGGATATCACGCAATTAAGATTGAGTACTTTAAAGGACTCGACGTAAATCGTGATAACGCGGTTATGGAATTTGGGTGGAACTATCCTGATCCAACAGCACCTGCAATGAGCGCAGGTCCCGGGCATATCGTTACCGAACAATATTTGCGTTCGTATCCAACAAGCACAACAGGATTTGTTGCTCGTGAATGCCGGTCATACCCGCAGTCTGATTCGTTGGTATGCGATTATGAAGATTCACAAAGCGGTGTCCTTTACCGCGGGTGGAAAGGGTATTGTGTCGAAAAAGATCCACGCGATCCAAGTGTGTGTTTAAACTGGTGGCCGATTGATGCGCTTTCTGGAGAAGTGAATATATTTGCGGATCAAGATTTGTCACTTACTAGATCGCCATTGTATTACTGCGCTGAAACAAGAAAGAAACCGGCTCCTTTCGCGCTCCCACGTTATGTTTGTTTAAGCCATGAAGCAAATAATGGGCCAGATAGATGTAACTCAATTGGGGTTGTTGACAAGCTTCGTGCAGAAGGGTATGGGCTTACATCTTCAGATTGGGAATATGGCTCTAGTGACTACCCAACAGTAAATAATTGGGGTTGGGGCGAACAAAATGGTAAGTCGTGCTTTAATACTAATGCGGTAGATGAGTGTTGTCTCATTGCGAGTAACTTTAATGGGTTAAGTGGTGATTGTTCATACAACGATGTCCTTCCTTGCTATAATGATTTGTTGAAATATTACGATCATGTGTACGTGTATTCATTCCAAGATGATAAATCAAGTGCCAATCGTTGCGAAAATGATGCATGGCAAGATGATGGTCCGAATTCTAATAAAGATGACTGTGTAGATAGTAATGGTGGCGACGATGATTGTCAGTATAGAAGGAGTAGTGATATTGGGAATATGAGTTGGGGCGGTTCAAGTGGCACCAATTTAAATACTAGCCAGGATCAGTTTGATGCGGGTGCGAATTGGCAGGCAGACGAATCATTCCCGCGACAATGTACGACCATCATTCAAGTCACAAAAGCGGACGGGACATCCGTTCCGTGGACTGCCCGCATTCAAAGCGGACTCTATGGGGCATCAGGCGAAGAACATCCATTATTGTATTCTCTCGGCACTGCGTGTGCGCCGTATGGTGGCGTGCCGGTGATATCAAAGCCAAGCGATATCGTAAATTGCGTTCCCAATCCAACAAATCCGCCATGGAGTGGCTGTA
>CAZGDO010000049.1:0-8129 GCA_964524365.1 uncultured Gammaproteobacteria bacterium
GTCCCGCTTAAGCGGGACGCGCAGCAAAGTCCGGTAAGCTCACAATAAATTCATTATATCACGCTTTTTAATAAAATAATATTTTATTTTACCGTCTATTTTAAATGTCTTCACCGTATTCTCTTTTTATTCTTTCCAAGGTTTGATTATATAGCAAAATAGAAGAAAGGCAAAACTCTATATCTTGCTTTATGTTTGTTAAATATTCATTCAGCCAATTGCCGATAAATTTGTCTCCAAACAGAATAAGACAAATTATTTTCTTGTTATTGTAAATAGGCATAATGGTCTGTATCTTGAATAACCTAATTTTCCATCTTACTTTGAATAATGAGGCTTTTCTGATAATTGAATAATTTGATTCCTTTCGGCCTAAAATCAATAATTCTTTTTTGGTAAAACAAATATGTCTGCCGCAAGTTGAGTATCTTGTGACAAAAACATCAGAATCTCCATCCGGCATAAGAAAGTGAAAGTTTTTTAATCCTTTACTTCTAAATTCTTCTGCCACGTCTTTAAAAAAGTCCACCGGATTAACTATTTTATCATTAATTTTGACTATTTCATCGCTCATTGTTGCCTAATTAGGTAACATTAAAACAAGTAAATATATATGAGCCCATGTTACCTGTCAAGGCAACTTATCCACAGGTGGCCTGGCCTAAGATATGATATACTTAATATGTAAAGAGCAAAAAAATGGTTGGAAAACTAATAAAAATCTTCAGAAAAGAGAAAGGAATCGGCGTCATTGAGCTATCCAAAAAGCTTGGCATTAACCGCATTTCCCTTTTTCGCATAGAAAAAGAGCAAAGGGAGCCGTCAGAAGAAACAGCCCTTAAAGCCTTTAAGATATTCGGCCTGTCCGAAGAGAATATTTATCACATCTTTGTTTTTAACGAACTTCAAAAGCTGGGTAAAATATCTCCTAAATCCAAGGTACGGGAAACTCAATCATTCCTCCAAAGATTGAATAAAAAAGACAAAAATAGTAAAATAATATACAGATATTTTAAAAGGATTTGAATAATAAAAGGAAATGTCAAAATTAAAAGAAAGTAAAAGTAAAGGCAAAATGCTGTTTGCCGAGGATGACAAGTTTCTGGCTGAAATGTTTCGGCAGAAATTTAAGTTAGAAGGGTATACCCCTATTATCGCTCATACCGCTATTTCCGCTGTTCTGGCTTTAAGAGACGAGAAGCCGCTGGCTATTATTCTTGATATTGTCCTTCCCGACTCCGAATGCTGGATGATTATGGAATATTTATTAAGAAAGAAAGATTGGATGCCGGTGCCTATTATCATTTTGACGAACTGGGATAACGAAGAATACAAAAAGAAGGCCAAAGAACTAAAAGCCGACGCTTTTATTGTTAAAGCCGGTACCACCCCAAGCAAATTGGTGGCAACTATGGAAGATCTAGTAAAAAAGCAAAAACAAAAAGGGGTGGAATCTTATCATCCACCTACTTTTTAGGAATAAATTATAACAAAAAGCCTTTCTGAATAAGCGGGCTTTTTTGTAATTATTGAGTTGAACTATTTTTTAAAATGAGCCTCAATTCTGGCCATCATTTCCCGAAGGGGAATTTTTGATTTGACGATAAAATCCAAAGCACCAAGCGCCATGGCTTTTTCGGCTAGTTCATGTTTATCAAGATTAGTCACGATAACAGCGGGGATATTTTTGGTTTTAGGATTCTCTTTAAGATGTTCCAAAACTTCAATTCCGCCCATTTTGTCCATAAGAAGGTCAATCAAAATCATATCCGGGTTTTCTTTTTCGGCCAGCTCCAATCCTTTTGGGCCGTCTTCAGCGGCAATAAAATCATAACCGGATAGTTCAAATTTGGTTTGGTACATTAAAATTTGGTCTTTATCATCTTCAATTAAGAGAATTTTTGGCATATGTTTATTCCTTGTTTTATATCTTTATATTTTTTTCTAAAACTGCTTTGACTCTTTTCACTAAATCGGCAGGTGAGATTTGTGTTTTGATGATAAAATCCACTGACCCAAGTTCTTTACTTCTTTCTTTCATTGTTTTTTTAGCAAGATTAGTCAAGATAATTACCGGAATTGTTTTGGTTTCAGGGAGAGCTTTCAGTTTTTCCATTACTTCGATACCGTTTTCATTAATAAGTACCAAATCCAATAAGATTAAATCCGGCCGCAGGGTTTTAGCCATATTTAAACCATCTTTTCCATTTCTGGCGGCCAAAAACTCAAAACCTTCTTTTTCAAACTTAAACTGATACATGTTTATTTGATCTTGGTCATCTTCTATTAATAATATCCTCGATTTATTTTTTCCCATAATAGCGGTTATAAACTTTTACTTCCTCCTTAATTATACTACCTATTGCATCTACCTTGCCAGCCACTGGCAAAAGGATATAGAAAGTTGACCCTTTATCAATTTCACTTTCTACCCACACTTTGCCTTTATGGCCGTCTATGATTTCCTTCACAATGAATAGGCCGAGACCAGAGCCGTCTGTGTACATCGCCGTAGCATTGGAAGCGCGGGCGAATTTAGCAAATAGCTTTTTAACTTCATCTTGAGGAATACCAATACCATTGTCAGATACCTTCACCAATATTCCGTCTTTATCTTTACTGACTTCCACTTTCACCACGCCTTTAATCTCTCTTTGGGCCCTGGCTTCCTTCACCATTTTAGTGGAAGGCGTATATTTTAAGGCGTTACTGATTAGATTGCCCACCGCTTGTTCTAGATAGCGACTCTCGCCTCTGATTTCCGGCAGTGGTTTTAATGGTTTTTGCCAGATTAAATCAATATTTCTTTGCTCCGCTTCCAATTTAGAGCTTTTTACCGCATCTTCAATAACCTTTTCTATTGGAATTTGAGGCGTATTGGCTTTTATGGCGAATTTGGCGCTGTCAAACTCCGAAGCAGATAAGATGTCATTAATAATATTCTCCAGTTTGACGCTTTTATCCGCAATGGCTTGCAAGAATTTATTTTTCTTTTCTTTTGGTAGATTATCCATATCACCTTCGAGCATCATGGTGGTAACCCCCTTAATCACTGAAACAGGCGTTCTTAATTGATGGGAGGAGATATCTAAAAACTCTGATTGGACCTTGAGGAGTTTTTCTAATCTAATGTTTTTGTCTTTGATGTCTTTGGTCTGGCTATCCACGATTTCTTCCATGTTGTTGTAAAGACTGGCGTTTTCAATGGCTACGGACGCTTGGTTGGAAAGCGTTGCCAAAAGATCAAAGTCTTCTTTGGTATAAGCGTCTTTAGAAATTTTCTCTCCTAAGACAATAATACCAATTAATTTATTTTTGATAATAAGAGGTAGACAAAGAGAAGCCTCAATGCGTTTCATATTGGCCTTTAGTTTACTAATCTCTGATTTTTCTCTATTTCCATTGTTCTGTAAAGATTCCAGCTCTTAATAGATTACCGGGTCTCGGGTTTTTAAAAGGTAGTTAGTGAGGAAATTGTTTCTAACAAGAGAAATGCCGTTAGCTATGGTAAAACCGATGGTGTTTTTCACCTCGTAATTATGGGTTTTTTCGTCAAAAAGCAGGACACCGGACCGATCAAGCTTCATGGTGTCTCTGATGGTCTTGATAATGGAATCAATAATTTCATTAAGGTTTATGGAATAGGTCAATTCTTTGGCCAGGTTTTCTAAGGTTTTTTGATAGTTGTAGAGGGAGGTGAAAAAGTAGCGGTTGGCGAGTTTTTTAAAATAGTTCTTCACTATTGAATAAATAATAATAGCTAAGACGACAGATAATAATCCTGCAATTGTGAGTTTAGGATCAGGTTTTCTCTTAATCAACTCGCCAATTACGACCATTATCCCCCAGACAAGCAGAATAACAAAAAGAAAAGAAAAAAAGGCAACCAGACTACGCTTAATAATCAAGCGGATATCCATAAGGCGGTGACGAATGATGGCGTAGGTAATAAAGCTAATAAGAAATATCACTGAATACGAGCCAAATTTTGCGTATTGATTGATGCCGGTAATAACAGGCAGAACCAAATTCAATGTCATGGTAAACAACAAAAACAAGAAAAATCCCAGAAAAAGGTAGCGAAGTTGAAATCTCTCTAAACCCTGAGATTTTCTATACTTCTGGATAAGAATTACAATGGTTGTAACGATAACTAATGCCGCCCAAATAATCACGGGAATATACAAACCACCGCCGATAATATTTGTTCCCCAGTCATAGAATTCTACCTTTTTAACTATTAAATCTGTAAATAAAGTTAAAGCAGCAATAACTAAACCAAGAATAATCGCTAATTTCCAGAATATTGACAGCTTAGTAGGTGGTTTTGGAAAAACTAAGGCAAAGAGAAGTAAAAATACACCCAATAAACAACCAGCGGCAAAGGTAGCACGGTTCCAAAAAAGTGCATTTACGACTTGAGAAGGAACATCACATAAATAATTAGTAATAATCCAACCAACTATAGTCGAAGATAAAAGAACGAAAGATACATTGGTAATATTTTTTTTATCCTTTAAAAATACAACAATTCCCAGAATAAATATCGCCAAACTTATTAATGTCAAAAAGATAGTATGAGTCATAATGTTTTCTAACTTTTTCTTTTAATCAATAGTTTCATTGTGAATAAAGTTTTGTTTAGTTTCTAACTTTTTAGAAAAGGGGCCATGGCCAAATTCGTAAATTTTAATAATCGGATGGGCAGTCATCGGATTACTTTCATAAGCATCTTTAAAATCCGAATTTACCTTTAATAATTTTTCTAGGAATATATCATGATATCTCTTTTCTAAATTTTCTTTATTTACTGAAGAAACAACTATATCTTTCTTCATTTCTAATAAAATATAAAAATGAGTATTTCCTAGTTTGTCAGTCTGGACACTTAATTTAAAACCATTAATATCCTTTGTCGCCTCGGTATGTAAAGCGGCCTCGATATTTTCTGGATAAACATTGGCTCCAATAATTGAGATTACATTACTACCTCGACCAAAAATAGCGAGGAATGGCCATTGCCAGATTTTTTCCTTGCCAAACCCTTCTTTTCCTAACATATCAGTTGCATTATAACCATGATTAGTTAGTATTTTCAGCATGTCATCATAAAGAAATATTTTCCCCTTATCATGAATATTATATCTTACAAGGGGAACGCCTCCTCCATAAGTTATAACCAGTTCTTCATTTACTTCCTCAATAAAATAGCTTAAAGGATTGTATTGAATTAGTGACGGAATGGTTTGAATTTCACCAAACAGGGTTTTATACAACTTTTTATCTTTTCTTATCAATTTCAATATCAAATTAGCTAAAGGAGAGCCAAAGCCGATTCCTCCCGCATCACTGGTGCCATAAACTCCAACTAAAGTATTAAGTTTCTCTTCTCTGTTGCCTATTTTGTCAAGAATATATTTTCGCCATTCTTCGGAATATCCCTCGCCACCTAGCCAAAGTTTTAGATCTAATTTTTTCCAATCAATACCTTCTTTTTCACCGTCTTCTATAATGCTTTTTACCAAGGAAGGATATGCTACCATAATGACCTGGTCAAAAAATGAAGCAAGCCCTTTGATAATAGTAGAAATTTGCTCAACATCTGATCCGGGAGTAGCCACCGTCAACTGATATTTACCTTTCATAGCCATTATTTTAGTAATATTACTCACTAATTCCCCGGCAATCCAATTTCCTAGAGCCATGGTAATAATAAATAAGGTAGATTTTTTATCAATATCCCAATTTTGAAGATACAGAAGTTCAAAATATTTCGGTAACATTAAATCCTGTTCAGGCAATCGTGGCCAAAAAGAGGGAACACCGGTCGAGCCCGAACTTGTAGCGACAGTGTACATTTTACTAATCTCTCCCCCAAAACATAGTTCATTAATATTATATTTACGAATATAATTGTCTTTGTCCAGCAAGAATAATTTTTGAAAATCTTCAAAAGTTTTAATATTCTCTGGCCTTATTCCTCTTTCTTTTAATAACTTTGTGTAGACTGGAACTACTTCAGCAACTTTATGAAAAACAAATAATGCTTTTTGCTTCCCTTTCTTTTCCCAAAAACTAGCTTTCATATGTGACAAAAACCATTTTGCCCAATTATTTTTTGAGAAGACAATTTTTTGCATTAAATCACCTATTTTTGCCATAAAATTTTTTTGTTATCATTAATTATTTGATGCTAATATTATAATATATTTAAATGATAGATTTTTTTATTGCTAAGATAAGCCAATCCTGATCTGCTAAAACGAGCTTTGTTATTTTAATTTCAAATCCAATTCTGTCTAAAATTTCTTTTAATCCATTCAATGAGAATTGTTGATAATAATCCCTTCTTTGTTTAAAGTCAATTATTTTATTTAAAAATATTATCAAAGGTATTAAAGGATAAATCTTTATTGCCTTATATTTTAATTTTTTTAATCCCATTTTTTGAGGGTCCCACAGCTTTTTACCATTAAAATCTGGTTTTGGTTCCACTAGTATTAATTTTCCTTCTGATTTAAGAATGCGATAAAATTCTTCAAAAATCTCTTGTGATGAAATAGCAAATAAAACACTAATACAAATTATAACATCGAAACTTTTATCAATATAAGGTAATTTTTTATTCAGGTCTAACTGATTAAAATTAATACGGGGAAAACCATGACATCTTGTCCTTGCATCTTTAAGCATTTTTTTTGAAAAATCAATAGCTTCTATTTTTGCATCTCCAATACCTTTCCTGATAAAAAAATCTTCCAAGTGACCACCTCCACAACCTGCATCTAGAATATACTCATCTTTTTCAAAATTCAAAATTTGATAAACTTCATTAAAAAGTTCCCGATGAGGTGTTGAAAAGGTGATTAATTTATTATATGGGTAACTATATAAATCCCAAAAAAAGAAATCTTTCCAATTGTTTTTCCCTTGATCAGTCTTTATTGCATTTAGCTTATTAGCTATTTTCTTTATTAAAGTATAAATTAAAACTATAATCAACCCCCAAAAAACAAAATGAAACCAGAAAGGAAAATTCTCTCCAAAAAGATAAATATATAAATAAGGAGCAAAGTAGACGAAACCTAAAGTGACGGTCCAAAATATAATTTTTTTAATATCACCCTTTCTTAGACTTGAGATTAATTTAAAAAAGCTTAACCAGAAAGGAATAATACTCAAGAAAAAAATCAAACAAAAAACATAAATATTAACGTTATATTTTTTTTGAATATCAAAGAAAAAATCAAACATCTTTTGTTAAATCTTTATTACTCTGTTTTAAAATCTCCAAAATTAAATAACCGGTTCCGCACCCCGCATCCAGAATGTAATCTCCGTCACTGACTTTTAATTTATTCAGGACATCTCTAATTAAATGCTTATAAGGAAACCAGATTTTTAGTCCTAAATCATAAAAGAATGCGTATATATTCCAAAAAAGAGACATTTAATTCATTCTAATTAAGATCACTTCCTATTTCTAATTACTTCGTTAATTACATCATACGCCTTCGCATAGAAATTCCAAATAGAAAAGCGTTTCATGTCGAAATTATACCATAAAAAAGGCTTTTTTTATACATTTTTGAACCCTCTTTTTGAAATCACCGATATATTTTTTTATTGCCAACTTTGGCCAGAACTTGTTTCGTTGTCCCGCCTCCATTTTGGGAGTTAACTATAAATCTGGAGCAGTTTTATACGATTGCTTTATAACTGAGAAAATATAATCAAAATTTAAGTAATTCTGAAGGATTAATATTCAATGCCCTGGCAAGACGCTCAATATTTTTAAGTGACGGATTTCTTATTCCACGTTCAATACCACTTATATAAGAGCGATGGACACCAAGGGTTCTTGCGATATCACCTTGAGACATCTTTCTTTGAAGTCTAATTTCTTTCAGTCGTTTACCAAATAATTTAGGTATTTCCTGATCTTTCAGCATGCTATTTTCTTTTATTGAATCAAAAATACTTGCTTTTATTTTACAATTTGTAGTAATATAAGTCTATGGATACTTATAAGTCTACATATCATTTAGGGGAGTAACTGTGTGCGCACGGGTGGGTGGGCAAACACTTTACTCTTTTCCCCATATCGGCGCATCCCGCGTATGCGGGAT
>CAZGDO010000050.1:0-7731 GCA_964524365.1 uncultured Gammaproteobacteria bacterium
CTGACACCCCAGGAAAAGTACCTTAAAAGTGTCACCCTTGAATGTTGATCGTACAGAAATTTGTATTTTTTAAAAAATAATGTTATACTATACAGGAACTTTTGTTTATTTTTAATACATAAAAGTTCTCCTCACCCCGGAGATAGACTATATAATGAGGGGTACTAGTTCTTTCTACCGGATAATTTATTTCATTTTTCATTCTTAAGGAGTAATAGGAATGAAAAAGACACTGGTATTTATTCTGGTTCTGGCATTCATATTAGCCTTTACTGCTAATACAAATGCCGATCCCCCAAAGACTTCAGTTTCTATGTTAGATACTGATGACCATCCTTGGGGTGGAGAAGAGGAACTACAGGATACGCCCTGGGCTGAGCCAAGCAGTAGCCTAAGTTCTTTAGAAGTTTGGTTGTCAATTGTATCGCCAATGTAATCTGGCAATCCAGCAACTGGCAACTATTTTTCAACTCCTACATATCATAATGTAGGAGTTTTATAACATAATATTGGCAAAAAATATCCATATTATATATACATAAAGTATAAGTATATTATTTCATCAAATAATGTTATGAAATTAATAATAAATTGTTCGTTGAAAATTGAATCAATAAGGATTTATTACAAATAATTACCATTAAAAGTATAAAAAGGGGTACAAAATGCGGTGAATAATATTATGTTTTTGCACGATCATGATCTTATTGGAGTTGGATCAATATATGGGCAGTTTAATTGGGATGTAGATAAATCAGCCCCACCTCCGCCAACACCAATAGTCATCACGGAAAAACCACTTGTGTTTGAAGGTCTAAATTTATTCAGATTTGAAACTGATGTGGAAAACAAACGGCTGGTTGCACGCAAAAATTGTCCGGTCCGGCGACATGATCGAAACCGACCACGATCCGCATACGCTGGTCAATGTCGGTCGGAAGCCGGAAAAGCTGATGGTCATTAAACGAGTAGCTCTAGGTAAGAATAATCGCCGGATTTTTAAGTCGGATAAATTTTTAGACGAACCGCTTGAATAGGCGTTGAAAACTTGCCAAATACCCTATCTAATGGTAATTTTTGAGTAGATTGGTTAAATAGTAATTATTAATATCATGGGTGAAACGCCTGGTTATAACCCGGAGTCTGAAGCGGGGATAGAGGCGCAGAAAGCAATGCAATCTAATATTAAGCCAGTTAGTGAAATTCCCGGTAGGAGTTTTTTGGAAACCCCCCTGAGTTTAAAAACTTCAGCACCAAACCGACCGCCTATAAAGATGGCCGGTCCAGTGGCTGGGTAGCCGAGGGCCTGCCGGCAAATCAGAGTATGGAATGGGTGATTACGTACCAGGACTATAAAGGGGCAAATACTGATGCTGTCAAATCGATATATGAAGATTTGCGCACAGTCGAAGTGGACGATGGCAAGACTAAGCCCGTAAAAGAGGCGTGACATGACATCCACCAGGTTAATGGCTGGGGAAAAACCAGTACAGTTACTGATGGTCAAGTGACCCTTGAATCTGGTCGGACAACAGAGGGGAAGAGGGCGGGCGAAACCTGGGAAACCAGATATTCAGTAGAACAACAAGGACAGTTCACAAAGAGCATCCGCGAAGCGACGGGTCAGCATTGGGTGGATGGCATCAATGGTCAGGAGTTAGTCCCGTTCCGTACGATTAAGGTGAATTTTACCGGACCAAAAGATGAACACGTCTTATACCGTAATCGTGAATTTGACGATACCGGAAAAGAAATTGATGGGAAAATGATGGAAGATATCGAAAAAAACATTCCACCGGATTTCCAGGAGTGGTAATTAGAAGTTATGGTAGCGTTCAAACGTATTAATTTGTAGGGACTGGGGCAGTTTTAATGTCCCGGAAAACATTATGCCCACAGACAACATTGAGGAGATAAAATCCAAAATCAACATCCTCGAGCTTATCAAGGAATATATTGAAGTGAAGCCAGCCGGTGTCTATCACAAGGCTTTGTGTCCGTTTCACAATGAAAAGACACCGTCTTTTATTATTTCTCCGGATAGGCAGATATACCATTGTTTTGGGTGCGGGGAGCACGGTGATATTTTTACGTTTGTCGAAAAAATGGAAGGCGTTGAATTCCCCGAAGCCCTTCGTCTGTTGGCGAAGAAGGCCGGGGTAGAGATTCGTAACGAGGATCCGCGGATGCGGAACGAGCGCACAAAACTGATTGATATAGTTAGATTTGCATCCCGTGTCTATCAAGAGCACTTGAAGCGCGTACCACCAAATCATCCAGTGAAAGAATATTTGCAGGCGCGTGGTATTACTCAAGAAGTCATCGATACATTTCAAATCGGTTTTGCGCCCGATTCATGGGATGCATTGTTTGGTGCGCTAAAGAAAAAAAACATACGCCAAGAAGACGCGCTTGCGGCTGGGCTTTTGGTTCGAAAAGATGATGGAACGGGATTTTATGACCGCTTTCGAGCACGGCTTATGTTCCCGATAGCCGATGTCCATGGAACGATTGTCGGATTCGGCGGGCGCGTGATTCCGACCCTATCTGCCCGTTGCTTGGGTAAAGAAGCGGCGAAATATATTAATACCCCACAGACCCCTATTTACAATAAAAGTGGAATTTTATATGGATTGTACCTGGCAAAGAACTCGATACGAACTCAAAAGCATGTGGTCGTTGTTGAGGGATATATGGATTGTATTGCCGCTCATCGCATCGGGACGGAATATGTTGTAGCATCTTCAGGCACCGCATTTACTGAAGGCCAGGCCAAGTTACTCAAACGATTTACCGATACTGTCCTTGTCGCCTATGACATGGATGAAGCAGGTATAGCCGCATCTGCACGAGGTGTAAGCGTATTGCTTCGTGAAGGCATGACGGTCAGGGTTGTTTCTTTGCCGGACAAAAAAGATCCCGATGATGTGATTAGAGAAGATTCGAATATTTGGAAAGACGCAATTTCACATCCAAAACTTTTCCTTGATTTTGCGTTTGATCAAACCCTAAAAAATCGTAATCTTGCAAATGTTGAAGATAAAAAAAGCGTCGCAGGCGTCCTTCTTCCATTGATAAGTAATATTGGTAATGATATCGAGCAGACACACTATCTACAGAAGCTATCAAGCTTGATTCAGGTTGACGAATCAGTACTGCGTAATTCGATTCAGGTAAAAAAAGAAGATGTTGCGTTGAATAAAAAACCGAGTGGTATGCCGCTGGCCGCGAAAAAGTCATCCGGTGACGCCCTCGCAGAGGAACTCCTCAGTATTATTTTGAAAAAACCTTCTTTTTATTCATCAATTAATAATGTTCTTGCTCCTGAGGCAATTCAAAACCCTCATTTGCAAGCGCTTTACACAAGTTTACAAAATCAGTATAATAAGAGCCACGAACTTCATATTGAAAAACTTCGTGAAGAGCTCTCACAAGAGGCATCAACTAAGAATCTTGTTCAGTATTTAGACATCGCCGAACTTGGTGTCGCTCGCTTGTCGGATGATCAAGTAGATGGCATTGGGACCCAATTAGTTTATGCAATTATGCGTGACTATCTCAAATTAGAATTGACGCGATTGACGCGTCATATACAAGCTGCCGAAAAAAGCGATGATAAAGACAAGTTAAAAGGACTTGTTTCAAAATTTGAACATATCGCCCGCGAGCTTAAACATTTTACATCAAACATGTAAGGAAGAATTTTTTATATGCCACCCAAGAAAAAAACGAAAAAAGCAAGCATAAAAATTGCAAAGAAAAAAACAATAAAAAAAGCGCCGGCAAAACGAAAAGTAGCAAAAACGACGACCTATCGCATCCGTCACGCTCGCGTAGAAAAACTTGATGAAGCTTCGATTGCCCACCTGGTGCAGAAAGGACGCCAGCGGGGATTTTTGACTGAGACAGAAATCCTGCACGTTTTTCAGGATTTAGAACAAACATTGCCGCAGTATGAAAAGTTTTTAGATACGCTTGAAACGTTCGGCGTCCAAGTAGTTGAACGATCAGGTATTTTAGATTCGTCACCAAGTACTGGCATATTAGATACTATAGGGTCGGCTGCAAAGGGCGCAAAGAAAAAGAAACAAGAGAAAGAACGTGCGCAAGGAATGGATTTGTCCGACATTTCAAACGATTCAATTCAGATGTATCTGCGGGAAATTGGAAAAGTTCCGCTGTTATCCGCAGAAGAAGAGGTGTCTCTTGCTCGACGAAAAGATGCCGGTGATTATGAGGCACAGAAACGGTTGGTTGAAGCTAATTTGCGGCTTGTCGTGTCTATTGCGAAAAAGTTTACAGGCAGATCGCTTTCGCTACTTGATTTAATTCAAGAAGGTAACATCGGCTTGTTCCGCGCGGTTGAAAAATTTGATTATAAAAAAGGATATAAATTTTCTACATACGCGACATGGTGGATCCGTCAGGCAATCACACGCGCACTCGCTGATCAGTCGCGTACGATTCGTATCCCAGTTCACATGGTTGAAACAATTAATAAGTTCCAGCAGATCCAACGTCAGTTGATTCAAGATTTAGGACGTGAGCCATTACCAGAAGAAATCGCCGCAGAAATGGGTGAAGAAGTTGAAAAGGTACAGCACATTATGAAAATTTCACAAGAAACCGTTTCGCTTGAAACATCCGTAGGCGAAGATGATGAGGATTCAACGCTCGGCGACTTTATTGAAGACAGAAAAACAATCTCTCCGGACAGGGTTGCGGCAATCCAATTATTAAAAGATCATGTAAAAGAAATAATTTCTGGATTGTCAGCCCGCGAGCAAAAGATTTTGGAAATGCGTTTTGGGCTTACGGATGGCGTCGCGCATACCCTCGAAGAAGTTGGTCAGGAATTTGGTGTGACACGCGAGCGTATCCGTCAAATTGAAGCGAAAGCACTGGAGCGTATTGAAGAGCATGAGGGTATGAGACGCTTGAAGGATTACTAATCCAAAGGTTTTAGACGATGGAATCGGAAGTACAAAAACAAACTGAACGGGCACGAGTCCGCTCACAGTTCCGTTCGGTAGTCGGTACGACATTTTTTCTTGTACTGTTGCTAGCTCTTGCGTCTGCGATACATATAGTCAAACCCCCATTAACTTATTTTCTTTTTTGCCTGATTTTCGTCGTTGATTTTTCGCTTCAGGCGTATATTATTTGGAAATACAAAATTTATTGGATTTCCAATAAACGCATTATTAAAGGTAAAAAAGCACGGGTCGTCGCAATCGTGTTCGGCTTGCTTGTTATTGTGTGCCTTCTATTTGCAATTTTTTCAGTAGCAAGGTAATATTTTTCGATAAAACCTTTTTCCTCCGAGGTAGCTCAATGGTAGAGCAGCGGCCTGTTAAGCCGTTGGTTGCGAGTTCGAATCTCGCCCTCGGAGGAAAGAGGTTTTTATGCTACACTAAACCATATATTATTTATTTTAATCCCATGGATATTATGCCTTCACAAATAAAAACCGATATAGATACTCGTGTTCAATTAGGGCTAAGCGTTGGAATGATCAGCGCTTTTTTTATTGGTATGGCGTTCTTGGGTTTGCTGTCCTCAAATTTTAAAACAAAAAATGTCTCGCTAGTAGAAGTGAATATAGAAAAGCCAGAAGTCGTTAAATCATCATATAACATTGATGATAGGTATTTGACTGCTTTGATTATCAATACGGATGACAAAAGCAAGATTACAACTTTACAAGAAAATATTACGGCAGGAGGAGACAGAGTCGCTCTTATTGTCAGCACGCTTGGTGAAGGAACATCTGCGCAAAATGAGCACATGATGATCGTCATGCCTCAAGGGGATGAGATTGAGGGTGCAAAAGAAAGTGACATAGTAGTAAAAGAAGTGACAGGGTTTGAAGCCAAAGAAGTAGCTACCGAACGATCAAGCTCTGAAGTTGTGAATAGATACCTTTTGGGTTTTGAAAATATTGTCTACAAAGAAGACGTGAAACCTGATGAGGAATCTCCTCTTGAAAATCTAGGTAATGACATGGTTGATATTAATGCTCGCACAGCAGAGCTTATAAAAGACATTAATGATAATCCAGATTTAAGCGATGAAGTTAAAAAACAACATGTTGCAGTATTAGAAGAGGGGCTAATCCCAGAATATTCTGATATGCCTGAAGATGCTACATTACGCTATGGGCCTGAAAATGGCGCCACCATGAAGGGGACAATTATTTTTACAGAATTTTACGTTGAAAGTGAAGGTAGCTTAGAAAATTGGACAGTCGATCAATGGGAGGAACATTCATTTAATTCATGGTATGGGTTCCTTGGATGGGAGTCAATTGCTAGCCCAGAATATAACTTGACCTTTTGGATTTTTACAACGGATCCACGGGATGATCTTCAATCGACTGAACACGAACCATCAACTCATGTTGGGGAAAGTCATTGGATTCATAACTTAATGAGGAATCGAAAAGTGTGTGTCATTTTAGATTTAGGTCCACTCGGTTGCCTTGATACAGATGGTACATATAAAGATGAAGTTGATAAATTTAATGACGCAATGGAAGATGAGTACGGAGTTTCTCAAGCATATTCTTTATTTGCAGTTAAAGATGAAGTATTGCCCGCAAAATATCCACCATACATCGATTCGTGGCCACATGCAGTGCCTGGGATTATGGAAGTAACTAACTGGTCCCTTGCAAGAGGTTCGTGGGACGATCTTGGCGTCTGGCGACTATACTCTGAGCCAGAATTAATTCGTTATGCTCAAGTAGTAGCCCATGAAACAGGCCATGTATTTTGGGCTTCTGATCAATACGACAGACCAAATTCGACAGGATGTGATGCAACCTTTGCTCCATCAATTTTACGGGCATCTTTAGCTGGAAGTGATCCAGAAAAGACAAATAGAAATGATGTTTTGTGTGATAATTATCAACGGAGTATTATGAAGTATCCCGAGTTTGGCTGGTGGTCATATGGTTCGTCTTCAATGCCCGATGCCGGAGTACCAATCGTTGATTGGCATGCTCGAGCACAAATTGGTTGGGGTGATACAGACACTGTTATGATGTATGTGCAAAATCCAGACCAGTTGAGTGGAACAGTAGATGTATATATTGATGGGGAGTGGTTTGCCCAACGAACAATTCCTGAAACAACATCACCACAAAATTGCGTGAACGGGTATTGTACTAATATTTATAATAAACAGTGTACGACGAGCACGGACTGTAGAGTGTATTATTGGTTTTTGCCAATTACACCCGGGACACACACAATTGCAGCGTATAGGGTAAATACCGGAAATGATTTAGCAATCATTTCTGACACGGGGAGCATCTCAGTTGATATACCCGATACATTTGGTCCGAATTTTAGCGCAGGTATTTTCCCAAGTAATTATGGATACACAGTCGAACTTGGAGATGGGTGTGGCGAAGGTGTGCCTCTATATCAATGTAATAGTAATCATCAATATTGTAATGGTGATGAGTTAATTCAGGATTGTACAAAATGTGGGTGTACTGGTTCTGATATCTGCAATTCTTCATCCGGGCAATGTGTGACGTGCGTGGCAAATAATGATTGTTGGGATGGACAATTTTGCACAGAAGATTCATGCGTGAACGCAGGAACGACAAACGCATTTTGTTCAAATACAGATCGACCAAATAATTGTGGTGATAAAGAATGTGGTACTGATGGATGTTATGAATGTGGTACGTGTGGCTCAAATGAAACATGTGTTAGTAGC
>CAZGDO010000051.1:0-7684 GCA_964524365.1 uncultured Gammaproteobacteria bacterium
TTAACGTTCTGACACTGGCCAGGCATCAGCCCCTATACATCACCTTACGGTTTCGCAGGGACCTGTGTTTTTGGTAAACAGTCGCTTGGGATCTTTAGCTGCGGCCATCCGAAGATGGCAGTCCATATACCGAAGGTACGGACGCTTATTTGCCGAGTTCCTAGACGATGTTTCTCTCGTACACCTGAGCACACTTATGCCCACCCACCTGTGTCGGTTTACGGTACGGATACCATAAAGCATGATCGTGAATTTTTTCTTGGCACCTGTTACAGCATAATCGGCTTGGCCTTGCGGCCGCACCTGCGTCCAATTCGCACTTCTGCGAACCAGCCATGTACGTTACCAAAAGCACACTACGCTTTGATAGATGCGTCATTCACGAATAACTTTACGGTAGCGCAGGAATATTAACCTGCTGTCCATCGACTACGCTTTTCAGCCTCGCCTTAGGACCGACTAACCCTGGGTCGATTTTCGTTGCCCAGGAAACCTTAGGTTTACGGTGTTGGGGGTTCTCACCCCAATTCTTGCTACTTATACCAACATTCTCACTTCACTGCGCTCCACGATGGCTCACGCCTTTCGCTTCGACGCTGCAGTGAACGCTCCTCTACCGCTCAAAACTGTATTCGCATACAGTTGAGCCCTCATCTTCGGTACACAGCTTGAGCCCCGATACATTTTCGGCGCGAAAAGTCTTGACCAGTGAGCTATTACGCTTTCTTTAAAGGATGGCTGCTTCTAAGCCAACCTCCTGGTTGTATAAGACCTAACACTACCTTTTACACTTAGCTGTAATTTGGGGACCTTAGATTGAGATCTGGGCTGTTTCCCTTTCGACTAGTGAAGCTTAGACCCCACAGTCTGACTCCACATACGTGGCTTTCTGGTATTCGGAGTTTGGTTAGGTAAAGTAGGCTCACGCCATCTTTACCCATTCAGTGCTCTACCCCCAGTAAGATCGTATGCAGGCTAGCCCTAAAGCTATTTCGAGGAGAACCAGCTATTGCCGAGTTCGATTAGAATTTCTCCGCTATCCACAGCTCATCCAAACGTGTTGCACGGCGAAATGGTTCGGTCCTCCCCCTAACTTTCGTTAGGGTTCAACCTGGCCATGGATAGGTCACCCGGCTTCGGGTTTATACCAAATGATGTAAAAAGATATTGAGCAAAAAGCCGTAAAGCTTCTTACCCAATACTTTTAAAACGCGCTTTTGACACGCTTGCTTTCACTGAGGCCTCGTTCCGTAGAACTTAACCCACCATTTAGTGATAACTCGTTGGTTCATTCTTCAATAGGCACGCCGTTACCGAACGCTTGCGCGCCGGCTTCGACTACTTGTAAGCATATGGTTTCAGATACTATTTCATTCCCCTCACCGGGGTGCTTTTCACCTTTCCCTCACGGTACTAGTTCACTATCGGTCACAAAATGTATTTAGCCTTAGGACAATAGTCGTCCTGGTTTCCCATAGAATTTCTCTTGTTCCATGGTACTCGAGAATAACAATCGTGAGAGTGCAATAGCTTTTGCTTACAGGACTATCACCTTCTTTGGTTCAGCTTTCCAGCTGATTCTGCTAGCTGCTACGAAAGAATTTCATCTTTCGCCCCCGTAAAGGAGCAAAGAGAAATTCCTATCTCTTCTCACCGTGGACTCACAAGATCCACTAATTGTAATCTCACTACACCTCTCATGGCAGTCGCTTGTGCGTCTTCCCAAAAGTTCCGAAGAACTTAAGTTGCACCACGAAGGTTTGGGCTGTTCCCGGTTCGATCGCCTCTACTACGGGAATGCGCCAACTGCTTAATACGTTCGCCCGAACATCTCCGGCTCACGTATTAAACAATCAACATTCTTTTCTTTTCCTCTAGGTACTAAGATGTTTCAGTTCCCTAGGTACGCTTCATACACCTATTGTATTTCAGTGCATGATCACTGTGGTTTACACAGCGGGGTTTCCCCATTCGGACATCTCCGGATCACAGGTTGCTTGCCACCTTCCCGAAGCTTATCGCAGGCTGCTACGTCCTTCATCGCCATTTTATGCCAAGGCATCCACCATACGCCCTTATCTTGTTTAACCGTAATCTCCATAGATTACGGTTGGTTATACGAGTTTTTGATTCTTGTTACGTTATCTTTACATCAATTGTCAACGATCACGATCATCAGCACACGAACACTTCCTTATATAAGGAGGCATGGCGTGTAGTGGTGATAGGTTGAGAAAGGAACGATGGGACTAAAAAATCCGCTTTGGAGCGGATCGTTTAACTACTCAAAATGTCGAGTGTTTATCCGCTCAATTTGTCTATGGTTAGGGATTTTTCTATCATGTGGGCATTCAAAATACTAAAATTCTTATGTGTTGTTGAGTATACGGAAAGGCAAAAATCTTGTCAAGTCAGGCGCTTGACGACCCTAAACCCTGTGGTGTAGGGTGTGTATATCGTCCGAAAGAAAAGGATTAATTCGGGCGATAAACCCTCAACACTGCATATCGCAGTAGAAGGGACCTCACAGTGTTTCAAACGCGACAGATCCGACCGCCGTAGCGAGGATCAAAATCAGTACAGTTCATTATTTGCGGAATTTTCCGCATGGCACGCAGGAGTGTTTACTCAAAATTTCTACACCAAACTCCGGTGCACAAACCAGACCCGTCCTTGCTCGACCCATCTTTCTTTTGAGAGATGCCCAGCAGGACGGGTATTTTTTTTGACAAAACTTTTGTTTCACTGGTACGCTGGAAACGTCCTCACTAATGCTCACAAAAAGAAGATTGCTACAGAGGACCAGAGATCTTTGTAGATTTTTATCAAAGGAGCTTCTATTCAATGAAGCGTGTAGACCAAGTGATGTCGCAGAAATCGTGATTCGCAGAAACTGGTAAGCGCACGGTATTTGAAAATGCTTTAATCGTGCAGTAAGTGTTGTACCGCTCGTGGGATGACGCGCGCGCACCCCGGAGGCCCTGCGACAAAAAATAAATTTGGATTCGGAAAAACGCAGAATCACCACAATAGGGGTCTCATCCAAAAGGGAAGCATTGAACTCGTTTGCGTGCGATGTACGAGGAGCGCGTCTATCGGCGCATACGGGTTTTATTTTTCTCGTGCTGATTTTAAGGCTGACGCATACCACGAAAGCTCCTCAAAGAATTTTTCAAAACGAGTGTGGTAAGCCTTTTGGCCGGTAAACACTCCTTTTTCGTCGAAAAGGTTTTGAGCTTTGGAAAAATGAACAACGGCGTTTAATGGAACCATTTGTAGCGCGATTGCCACGAGTCGCAGCTGTTCAACCATACGCGCACCGCCAATACCGCCATTTGATACGCCAATAATTCCTACTGGCTTGCGGTTGTATTCCTCATAAAAACTGTCGAGCACATTTTTAAGATCCCCGGGGTATCCGTGATTGTATTCTGGAGACACAATAACAAAACCGTCTGCACGTGCAAAGATTTCGCGGAGTTCTTTTGCTTGTGGAAAGTCCAGCTCTCGGTTTGCGTGGCAAATTTCGTAGGTATCGCGCGCGTCAATAATTGTTGTTTCAAACCCAGCCTGTCGTATTTCCTTTTCAACAATTGAAGTAATTTTTTTTGTTAGCGACTCTCGATTCTCCCGTGCGGCGGCAAATATGATTGGGAAGAAAAGTTTTTGCATAGATGAGTGATTAGTTTTTTATGCGTGCGATATTAGTCTATCGAATGTTTTGAGAAATTTATTGAACAAAACTTGTCTTTCATGTGTTTGCTGTTCATCTACATGTAGGTCGATTATCAGAATGCCGAGCAGGCGTTCAAGCATCATTATGTCGAACGCCGCAGGGAATGAAGCATCTTCTTTAATCCACGGAAGGGCCTCAAATTGCTCTTTCCACATGGTAATACAATCCATAGTTTGCGTTTCATTCATCAGGGGCGATTCAGGATTTCGTAAAATGTTCCAAACCACAAACGCGCAGTCGTACCATTTTGGACGCCAGCCCCAATAAAGATTGGCAAAAAGTATATACTGCCCGCTCGCGTTGTGTTTCCGCACCTCTCGTCCGGTCATGTGGGCATGCATAAATTCCATTGGCAGTTCGTGTGTCATTTTCTCGAGTAGTTCATTAAATTGTTGGATCCTCGGCGCAAGAGCTACTATATCAAAGTGTCCGCGTTCTTTTGCGATGGCCACCCATTGCGCTATCCGATGGCGAACAAGTCGGACACTTGATTGTTCATATTCAGTTTGTTCTATCCAGGGGTTTGCGATGGCGCGTGTTTTCAACTCGGTAAAAAATTTTAGAAACTCGTTTATTTCTGTTTCGCTTGGCTCAGGGGTCATGAGTGGCGGGTCAGGGATATACTCCATGAGCGTGTAGCCGTACCCACGCGTGCTATCCCACGGTTTATGTTTAAAAATATGAGGCATGCGAATGTGCGCACTCTCATTTTGGTCTAAAAAACCATCAATAAGTTTTTTTTCATCTCGTTGTAGCTTGAGACCTTGGATTTTTAATATGGCATCTTTCTTTTTCCACATCCCCTTATAAATGATGCTCCCTAGGCGTGACGGGCCGTAGACCGTTCCTCGAAATAGTGGTCGGTCGATACGAAAATGAAGCATCTGTGTGAGTTCGTCAATAATGTCTTGTACACGATCAGCAAAGGTGTGTTTGTTAAAGTATGTGTCAATTATCATGGATTTAGTATAGCAAGCCAGGATTCCTTGACGAATTATTTCTCGCCTGTAAAGATATGAACACTTAGCAAAAAATACAGAACCTTTTAAAAAATAGAGGAGATGCGCAATGGTTGATTTAGTGTCTCTTGGCAGCGCTTGGCCGAATCAAGGTTTTATCGGAATCGAGCAGGAATATCTTGATGTGTTGCGTGTGGCGCTGAACATTAAGATGCCCGAGCCAACACTGGATCCGCGTCCTACCAACATCGGTGAGGTGTACATCGATAAACTCACTGACTGGTGTTCGAGCACAGTAACTTTTTCGCGGAAAGCTGTCGCGGATCGCTTTGTACTTGAGGCTACGCCGTGCTTCCGGCTGATAACCATTTCAAATATCATGTTTGATCCGGACGATTACAGCCGAGTTGAGATCGCGGCTGATAACGTCGCATGGCGATGGAAGTATTATCCGTTTGCATTTGTCGTGGCGTGGGGACTTGGGTATCATTTGACCAACAAACAGTTTTGGCATGCTCCTGATTCATGGGGGCGACTGCTTTGTCTGGCAAAAGAGATATATCCTGAACTCGTGCCTGACACTCCCGCGTGGCGAGCCTTTATGCTCGCACTCTATGAACGGTTTGTCGGAATGCAGTACGACATAAAAGAGGAGTTGCCCCACTACGACCGCAACATTTTGTCCCGCGAGGACTTGCCGTTGCGAAGCCGAACAGCTCGCGTTCCGCTCTTTCGTGATTTTGTTGCCTACTGCAAGGCGGCGATTGAAAAGGAACTTTGTTCCTAATAAACAACTTACCCCGGGCGTACATGATGCGCCCGGGTTTGCTATACTAAAACTACCTTACCCCTAAGGAAGTTTTTATGCGTCAACCAAAAGGATTTATTCCCATTATCGTTGTGGTTTTTATTGCAATCCTCGCCAGTACCATGGTCGGGGTGTCTTGGTGGTATAGCGAGAAATCTGAGGAAATTAAAAAAGTTGAGCAGTCGCTTATTTCAAATTTTGATGAATGTGTAGCTGCGGGGAATCCAGTGATGGAAAGCTATCCACGGCAGTGCGTTGTAAACGAGCAGACATTCACTGAAGTAATAACGAACACCAATCAACTTGTGGGCGGTGATGCTGATGAGCACGGATGCATTGGAAGCGCGGGATATTCATGGTGCGATCCACTGAATCGTTGTGTTCGACAATGGGAGGATCCGTGTCCGGTATCGATGGAGCCACAAGGCCTTACTACAGATTGGAAAACATACACAAATGAAAAATATAATTTTAGTTTTAAGTACCCGCGAGAATATACTATCCATAGTGAGGCAGAAGATAGTGTTTACATACAGAAAGCGCTGCCGTCAAATCCGCCCGATGATATGGGTGGCGTGAATACGGTCGGTATCGTTGTACTTTATAATGATATGCCAGACTTTGAGGGTGGATTCCTTATACAGTATGACTGGGCAATACATGGGTTTGCTGAAGAATCTACGCCTCTTTGGTATTCTGGAAAATCAGAAAAAACAATGGGGAAAAATACATTTACTTCTTTCGTGGAAGCGAGTGGTATGGATAATGTTAATTATAATTTTTTAGTTCACGACTCTTTTGTTTATCAAATCCATGATTCGGTGATCAAGGGGGGGGCATGCCGAAAATGAATCAATTATTGCAACTTTTCAGATCACAAATTAAACATCCAACCCCACGGTTTTTTTAAAGCCGATTCTATCTGGCGCGTGATATTTATCGAGTAGCGTGAGCTCGCCTTGTGTGATAACTTCTTCACCGTAGCGATTATTAATCTCATCTAAAGCCCGAATAAGACGTTCGGGTTTTGGTTTTGTAAAAAGCGAAAGCTGGTTTGAAATAGGGCGCAAACGGAAAAGCCCGATTGCATAATACGTTGCTGTGTCGCGCGTGATACCACTCTCGAGCATTTGCCAAACATACGAATAAATTGCACGCGTGCTTGTAATGGGTTCGCTTATTTTTTTACTCCCCCCGACTGAACCAAATTTGTTGAGAGATGCGTGCGCGTAAATCCCCCATGCTTCTAAGCCTAAGTCGCGCAAGCGTTTGCCCGTGCGTTCGGCAAGTCGCATGACAATTGATTTGTGAAAAAAGATATCTCGCGTACGTTTGCGCAAGACATGGCTGTGTCCGACGGATTTTGGAGTTCGTGCGCGTTCCAGCCCGCGCATTTCGATTGCGTTCAGATTTGCCCAGAGCTCGTAGCCACGGATGCCAAGACTTTCCATCAAATTTATAACAGGGTAGCGTGCTAATTCATCAAGCGTGTTAATGCCCAGCGCATTCAGTCTACTTTCCGTTGCATCGGCAATGCCCCACGCATCAGTTAAAGGCATGTCTTTAATATAGGACGAGAGATTTTCTTTGGTCAGAATGAGTATTGAGCCTTTGTCCGCAGTGTCGGACGCGAATTTCGCGAGCCATCTCGTTGGCGCTATTCCCATGGAGCATGTGAGCCAATCGCCAACCTCGTGCGTGATGCGCGTCTGGATTTTTTTTGCGATCGTGATTACTTCTTCATAGTTTTTTATGTACCCGGTTAAATCAAGGAATGCCTCGTCAATTGAGTACAGTTCGATGTCATCGCAATAGTCCCGGATGATCCGCATAATTTTTTCCGTACAGGAACGGTATTTCGGCGGGTCGACCTCAACCAAAATGACGTTAGGGTAAATTACGAGCGCTTCATCAACACGACACCCTGTTTTGATTCCCACTTTTTTTGCTTCTTTGCTTGAGGCGATGATGCAGCCATGCGAAGTTTTTGTAGCGCAAACACCCAACGGTTTTCCGCGGTAAAATGGATTTGCTTGTTGTTCGACAGACGCGAAGTACGAGTTCATGTCGAAGTGGAGGAATATTTTTTGCATTTTAGTGTTTTTTTGTAAATATTTTGCCGTTAGCACGGCAGGAGTAGTTTCCACCTTTTGCCGAGTCAAAAGGTGGGGGAAAACCGAG
>CAZGDO010000052.1:0-7577 GCA_964524365.1 uncultured Gammaproteobacteria bacterium
ATATAAATACGCACATAACCCACACACATTATCGCGGGAAATGTTTGTATCAAATTTGAAACTGAAAGGAGGTGACTCACATGATGGACGACACAATGAATCCAATGCCCGATCAGCAGCCGATGGAAAATCAGCCAGCACCTGAAGCAACCCCTGAAACCCCAGCTGAAGAAAAAACAGAAGAGGCATCATAAATGTAAATTATTACGCAAAAGAGAGGCATACAATATGCCCCTTTTTTGCTATACTAGTAAGTATGCAAAAGAAAAAAGATGAGCTTTTGGATCTTGTTGATGACGAGGGGAATATTATCGGTCAGGAATTCCGTTCAGTCGTCTATGCGCGCGGCATGAAAAATTTCCGTGTCGTGGATATATTTATTAAAAACCCGGATGGTAAATTTTTTATTTGCAAGCGATCATCTGACAAGAAAATTTCTCCAGGAAAATACGAAAGTTGTGGAGAGCATGTAAACCCAGGCGAGACGGATTTACAGGCTGCACGACGCGCGCTGCAAGAAGAATTTGGGATCGACGTCCCTCCTTTACAATTTGAATTTATTGGATATACTACACCCTCTGACGGCGCCTCTGGTTATTCCGCAGTATTTCAAGCTACAATAGATCAGCAACCTATATTGGGCAGAGAGCACGAAACTGGGGACTGGATGAGCGTCTTTGAAATAATCGCGATGCTGCGGGAAAACCCCAGACAGTTTCGCAGTAATATCCTCAACCATTTTGCACAGCATGCTCGGGTGTTGTTTCCCGAATCTGCGGGTATAGTATAATGGCTATTATGCTACCCTTCCAAGGTGGAAATACGGGTTCGATTCCCGTTACCCGCTCCAAATAACTGATGCTCATGAAATGAGCTCCGGTTATTTGGGTTTGTTTACGAACGGGGATCGAAGGGAATTCCGAAGCGACTGCTGGTGGCAGTCGATGAGAAGCCCCTGCCACGAAGGAGGAGTAAACCGTACATCGCAAGCACGCGGTGGTTTACGACGGGTGAGCGGGATTCCCGTTACCCGCTCCAAGGCGAAAATTGCGTATATTCGATTTTTGTTTTAAAGCTTGGATAACCAAATTATTAATTTACTATAGAAAACACGTATGGATGGTGGGTGTGGACGCGGCGGAGATTGTAGCTGTGATAAATAACAAGAGGCCCGCGAAATGCGGGCTTTTTGATTCTGACAATAGTTTGGCAATTTGATATACTTACAGGATAAGATTTTTTAGGAGGGACTCTTATGGGCAATTCTATTCAAGGCTGGATTTCTCAAGCGCGTGCGAGTGGCTTGACCGATAGCGAGATTCGTACTCAACTGAAAGCGAGCGGTTGGCAGGATGTGCAGATTGATGCATATTTGGGTGGTGGTACATCGGCAGCCTCTTCGACGGTAGTTGGTGTGTCGCAACAAGCTCTGACAACTTCTGGTGATGCGATCGGAGAGAGTATTTTTAAGCGTGCGTTCCAAGCAACAAAGCAGGCATTTTTGCAGTATCTTGCTATTGGCGTGCTCGGCGCTATTTTTGCGGTTGTTGTGGGTTACGCTTGCGTTGCCTTATTAATTGGTTCAGGCGCTTCTGTCGTTGCATATGTGGTAGGTTTTTTTGTCACGATACTAGTCCTGGTTTTTGTATTTCTCGTAATCCAGTATTCTGCTGTCATCATCATTTCGTATAAAACAACAAGTATTGGCCAGGCAATAAGTCTAACAATGAAGAAAGTTATTCCATACTCCCTTGCTGGCGTTCTCGCATATTTTGTCATTGCTGGTGGCACATACCTATTTTTTATTCCTGGTGTATTAATGGCGCTTGCATTTACGCTTTTGCCCTTCGTGGTTGCGTATGAAAATTTGTCGGGGTTCGCCGCAATGAAACGGTGCTATGCTATTGCGAAAGGCCATCGCGGACAAATACTCTGGGCATTATTAGTATTATTTCTCGTGTATCTTGGGGTGTTCGTTCTTTTATTTTTGCTTCTTAGTGTGATTACTGCGGGAGCGGGTGCGGTACAATCTGATGCGGGGAACTTTATTAGCGGTGTTTGGTTAATTTTAACCCTTGTTGTCCTGGGTTTGTTTTACATTTTTTGGCCTCTTTTTCAAACATCATATATTTATGTGTTGTATACAGATATTGCTGCGTGCCAACAGATTGCTGATATACAAACAGAACATAGAGGCAAGAAATTGATGATTGGGTATATTGTTGTCTTCTTCCTCTTTATTATATTTAGTTTTGGTTTAACAAGTTTTCTTCCCAGTAACCTAAGTTCAACAACAGACGACCTACAACGCATGTCCGCGGTTTCAACAACATATTATGACATTTTAGAATACACAAGCGCTACAAATGGCTTATACCCAGCCTCGTTAGATGAGTTACTGCAAGATCCCAATACATATTCGATCACCCAGGAGGATGCAGATCTTCTCACTTATACAACATCTGCAGATGGCTCTGGATTTTTACTTTGTACTACGCTTAAGAATCCACGAGAGGTGATGGCGCAGACAAATACAGTGGGCGGTGGCTATTATTCCACAAAGCAGAATTTAAAGGATTATTGTATGAGCGAGCTTGGCATGGTTGATAAAAATCGCAACAAGGTAACATCTGACTTCGGCACATTAGACTAATTAAGATAGAACATATGATTATAATCCGTTGGCTTATTATTGCACTTACCGTTTTTTTGATTGGGTGGTATATGCCAGGTTTTGTAGTTGAGTCGCTCTATACGGCGCTAATTGTTGCCGCAATATTTGGTATCTTAAACGCGATTATACGCCCGATTCTTATGTTGTTTACGCTACCGGTGACGATACTAACCCTTGGTCTATCAACATTTATTTTTAGTGGTCTAATATTGTGGTTTGTCGCAAGTTTTGTGAAAGGATTCAGCATTGATAGTTTTACGACAGCGTTAATCGCGGCAGTGATTATTTGGCTTGTCAGCTTTGTCTCAAATGGATTTTTAAAGGCCACAAAATAGTATTTATTTTAGCTAATATTAGCATAAAATAAGTTTTTTATGCCTGTTTAGTCTTGACAAAAAATCATAGTGTGATAAGGTGCTCTTTCCTCGAAGCACACATGATTTACCTCCAAATGGAGGATTTTTATTATATGAGACGAGGCACAAAACAATTTATTTGGGGGGTTTCCCTGTTCGCAATTTTTACCTTGTTTGAGCTTGCGTTGCCAATTCATGTGCATGCGCAGCTGGGTCAGGTGCTTATTGCTCCGCGCGATGCTATGGCAGCACGACTACTGACAACCCCAGTCCCACAACGGGACATGTGTGATTACATTTCATGCGGCCCAACCTACACGGTGTATAAAACTTCTCAACTGCTTGTGACCGCATATTCGTCTACCCCTGATCAAACGTCAGGAAATCCTTTTATTACCGCTTCAGGTGCGCATGTTCATGAGGGCACCTTCGCTGTTAATGGCATCCCATTTGGGACAAAGATTAGAATCCCTGATTATTTTGGCGATCGGATTTTTACCGTTGAAGATCGTATGAATGCCCGCTATTCCTCGTATCATGGAGATATATGGATGGAAACAAGAGCTGAAGCAAAACAATGGGGCGCACGCCATATACAAATTGAATTCGTTACGGAGTCTTAAACTGAAGATGTGGTACACTTATACTATGAGTGTATCTTTTTTTGTATTTCTTTTTTTTATTTTCGTGTCAGCTTGTACGCACGCTCTGCTTGAAATACAGATAGAGGGTCCACACGGATGGGCCGCAACATTACCCACCCGGCGTTTTACAAATTGGTGGACGCAACACTTTACAGAAGTTGGTCATGTGACTGCGTTTCACATTTTGACGGTTTTTCTTATTCTAGTCCTTGCGCACTTCCCAATGTTCTTTGTGGAGCACTGGTCACCGCGGTTTGAAGCGCTCGTCTTAGCTTTTGTCTTTTTTCATTTTGTTGTTGAGGATTTTTTGTGGTTTATTTTAAATCCTTCATTTGGTCTTAAGAAGTTCTCTAGCAAATACATTTGGTGGCACGCACGTTGGATGTTAGGTCTTCCGTTGGGGTATTGGTTAGGGCTGCTCTGTGGCGTGGTGTTGTATCTGTTTGCAACCCGGTAATCTATGGATATATCATTATTTGATTTTCAATTACCCGCGCGATGCATTGCACAACGCCCGGCATCGCCTCGTGATAGCGCGCGTTTATTATTTTTTAATAGGCAAACGGGTACTACAAAAGATACACACATATCTGATCTGCTTTCTTTTTTAAGTTCGGGTGATGTACTTGTGTTTAATAAGTCAAAAGTTATTCCGGCAAGGATTCGCGGAAAGAAAAGTACTGGAGGGAAAGCAGAAATATTATTACTTCACCAAGTCAGCGCGAACGTATGGCAGGTACTTTTGGGTGGCAAGCGGATTGTCTCTGGAACACAACTTGTATTTCGTAACGGGCTGTCCGCGGAAATTATAAAGAAAAATTCTGATGGAACCGGGCATGCAAAATTTTCATGTAATGGCAAAATTTTTTTTGATGTACTTGCCCGAATTGGTGAGACACCGATACCGCCATATATAAAAACGCGCGCAGCCCGTCGTGCGTCTCAATATCAAACTGTTTACGCTGACGCATCTAAATCAGGTTCTGCAGCAGCGCCGACAGCTGGTTTGCATTTTACAAAACGACTTCTTGCTCAGTTACGCGAGCAAGGGATTCAAATCGAATTTGTGACTTTACACGTTGGCTTAGGAACATTCGCTCCAGTGAAGACGCAGGATATAACGCGGCATAAACTGCACGCTGAATTTGTTGACGTAGACGCGCAAACACAACAACGGATATTTGAGGCAAAAGCGGCGGGGCGTCGTATAATTGCCGTTGGGACAACAACCGTCAGGACCCTCGAGTCAGTTATTCCAAAGCGAAGGCCTCGTGCTTTCAAGAATATACAATCATGGATTAACCCCTTTTTTTATCCGGGGTATACGTTTGTGGTGGTAGATGGCATGCTCACAAACTTTCATTTACCAAAAAGTTCACTCCTCATGCTTGTCGCTGCTTTTGCTGGTCGCGAACACGTGCTGCGTGCATATCGCCATGCTATACGAAGCGGATATCGATTTTATAGTTTTGGCGACGCCATGCTCATTCTCTAGTTGACTGTTCATAATACTTACGCTACCATAGCGTATTCGCACCTTAATTTAATAGAAAGGATTCTTGTGGCACAAAAAGTCGAATATCGACGTAATGCTGGTCAAATGGATGTATACGTAAATGGCCAAAAAACGTTCACATGTGATGAGGTACAGTTTTCCCGTTCAGTAATTCAGGATGGGACAGGGCAAACGCATCAGTTTGCGATAGTACTTCGTACTCATGAGCGATTTGGCAAACAATCTTCCATCACATTTGACGGTCAGGCGCCTCGTGAAGAGGATTGGTTCCAAGGAACAATAGGACAGTCTTTCACACAAGTGCCTGATGGTCTCACATTTTGTTCTTCATCAAAAGGCTTTATTACTTTTTCTTGGCCCAGCCGGTAAGGAGGAAAATGAAAACAGTCCAGGATGTAGAGGCAGAGGTTTGTTATGCCTACCAAGAGGTAACCGGAATCTTTCCTGAGGACGTGCAAATGTATCATTGCGAAAATGCGCAAGTCTGTTCAGGATTGAGCGGACTCATCTCAGAAAAGTTAGGCGTATTTGTGTCGCTTTCTACGGATTACACCTTGGCCGAGTATGCCATTGAAGTGCACAACGCACTGCAATCCAAAGAGATGTAACACAAAAAACTCCCCATCGTGGTTTCACGGCGGGGAGTTATTTTTTTGTTCTGGAAAGTTCGAGATGCACAGCTTCGGTAGTGTGGCCTTGCGATTGGAGTAGCTCAGCCAGCTTATTCACTGCGTAGACGGAACGGATAAGTCCGTTAGTAGAACGAACATAAATCGTAAGAGTGCCTTTTTTGTGTTTGCCGATCCATGAGAGCAACGCAGAAAATGTGTCGAAGATGAATCCAGTTGTTTGCGGATTGTTCTCGTAAAAGTGTACTACTTGAGGTTCATCGCCAAAATACACTTTATCAGTGAGCGGAAATTGGGGCATTTTTCGTCTACACGACAAAATACGCATTCTCCAACGCGGGCGCAGGAAACTGGGGGTGCATTTTTGATTCTTTCCAAAAGAGACAAGAGTAATTTGTGACATATTCCGCCTCTATCAAAAAGGTGAAAAGAGCGACTTGATAGTAGCTTGGATGTAAGAAATATGCAAATAAGAAAACAGGCTGCGTATAATCGCAGTCTGTTTATTATGAAGTTGCTTGATATGTGGCACTTTGAATAGAGTGCCAGAGTTATTTTATTAAAACTCGGGCAACCATGCGAGATGATGCAAGTTGGCAGAGTTTGTCTTCGAACTGGTCTGTTAGTGTACGCCAATTACTGGCAATCACCTGCATACGCGTCGATGACTTCTTGTGGGGTATTAATAACTCCTTTTGCAAGGTCATCATAGAGGTCTACAAACCAGTCTACTCGGGTGAAGATTCCATAACTCAGTTCTTAAATGGCAAGCACTTGCTTAGCATCGCCATCGATAATGTCATCGATAATACGGAGCCAACAATAAGCTGAAGCGATTATTCTTGTCCTGCGAGGGGACAAAACAACTGCTCCAAAAATATGCAGAAGCATGAATAGGAAACGAATTGCTCGTACGAGCTGGTTTTCCGCTGCTTTTACTCCATGCCCGTCTGATAAGCAGCTGTATATGGGACATAAACACTTTTTGCCTGATATGCGCAGGCGATGCTTGCAAAATACCCAAATCGGACACAGTATACCCCCTTCTGGTAGATGGTGAAAAGAACAATTTTTTGTAATATTTTACCCTACCGTGTTGACAGAAACATGTCAATAATTGTGATAAGATAGATGCAGAAGGTTTGTATAATTATTTTCAACATGAAATTATTTTTTGCGCCAAAGGCATTTATTGTAAAGGATGGAAAAGTTCTTGTTGTTCGTGAATCTGCTAGGCATGATACAAATACCCATGCCGGAGAATACAGTTTTGTTGGCGGACGCATAGATGACGGGGAGCCATGGCGAGATGGTTTTGCGCGCGAAGTGAAAGAAGAAATTGGCACAGAGGTACAGATTCTGCGTCCGCTTTTTGTCAGCGAGTCATTTAATACAGTTCAGGGCGAAGACTGGCACATTGTCCGTTGTTTTTTCTTGTGCGAGATGCGTAGCGATGAAATCGTTTTAAGCCCAGAGCATGATGAGTATAAATGGATAGATCCTGCTAATTATAAAACCGAACACTGCATTGAAAACGAATATGGAGCGTTTGAAGCATTTTTGAAGGGATAAATTGTGTTATGGGCCAGGTGGGACCCCTTTTCTCACACACTCCGATCAGAGTATCTGCGTGTGTTCGAAAAGCCGGGGCTTGCGGTCGCCTGCCACAGGCAGCCGTCCTCGCCCTTCGAGTCCTCCTGTAAGTGTTATGGGCCAGGTGGGACCCCTTTTCTCACACACTCCGATCAGAGTATCTGC
>CAZGDO010000053.1:0-7570 GCA_964524365.1 uncultured Gammaproteobacteria bacterium
TAAGCCAACATCTATTGTCTACTGTTGGGATGCCTTGAAAAAATAAAAAAACGCCGAAGACAGGCGCTGCGATAGTCACGAGTGCCCAAAAAATAATTTTTATATCAAAAAAAGCTGTTGCGCGTTTTTTTTCAGATTCTAGAATTCCATAGAGTAGTGCCGCAAGAAGCGCAAGAAGTAAGCCAGACATAATAATTATTTTTCAATTTCTTTTGCTGCCGACCGATACGCGCAATACTCACATGTCGGGGCCGAAGCAGGCAGAGTATCGGCATCGAGAGTTCTTTTTACGTCATCGAGCACATTTTCAATCCAATCGTCACTACCGATATAGGGGATGAGTTTTATATCAAATTCAAGTTTTCCGTCAAAAGCCTTTGTGTCCCTACGAGCGTTGCAGTAAACAAAATAACCAGTATCGGAAACTGAAAACCCGTTCTTGCGCAACAACCACTGATATATTTCCATCTGTCGTTTATAGCTATCTTGCCATGCGGCGTCCAAAGTTACCTCGGTTTCTTTGCTTGTTGCTTTATAATCAACTACGAGAAGATCATCTTGAGGATTAATCCATATATCATCAACTGCGCCGGTGATTATAAAATGAGTTCGTTCGTGCAAATATTGCACCCCGACAAAATTTTCACGCCATTTATTTAAACTTGGGTGAACAAATGGCACCGCATCAATATGATATGCTTGCATGAGCGGATGCGGTTCGGCTTTCGCGCGGTGCGCATCGAATTCTTTTTTTAACAATGCATCCACCGCAGAGTTGAGATTAAACGGCGGACCAGATGGTTGATCCACGCCATGTCTACGGTCAAGATAAAAACATCGGGGGCACCGCATATAATTTTCAAGACGTGACCGAGAAAGCTTGAATGGCTGTCGACTTCCGGGGACATACAAATTTCTTGTTCTTTTTCCTGTTGTACGTTGCATATCTCTATTGTAACATTTTTTTCTTATAATCTTTCAGCGAGTGAGGTGTATTGTTTTGATCCGGCAATGTAAATGCTGGAGCTTTTCCCCTTCTTCTAATGGCATATATTGTACTGGTAATAATCTTTATGTACTGTACCACAGATCTCAACATACCTATGGGGTACAGCGTGTAAGCGCCCAATCAATGTGCTCCTGAATCAGTGAATCGTGGTGAAGTTTTTTTGCGCGTGTCAACGCGGCGAACGCTTCATTGGTTCCCCAATTACCTAGCGCCACTGCGACATTTCTGATAAATCCCTTGTGTTTTGCGCGCAACACAGGCGAATGCGCGTACGTTGATCTAAAGTCAGCGTCTGTCATCAAAACTGCATCCGCAAGTTTTGGTGCCCACACATTCCAATCTGGCAACGGCAGGTTGCCCACTTGTTTTGCTTTGGAATTCCATGGACATACCTCTTGGCAAATATCACACCCAAAAATTCGATTACCAAGACATGGGCGGAGTTCTTTGGCAATAACGCCTTTATGCTCAATAGTTAAGTACGAGACGCAGTTTCGTGCGTCAACAACCTTTGGTTGTACAATCGCATGCGTTGGGCACGCATCTATGCATGCAGCGCATGTTCCGCAGCTACCAATAGAGTGTTGCATAATTTCTGGCAATGCAATATCCAATAAAACCTCCCCTAAAAAAACATAGGAGCCATATTTCCAAAAAATTAAATTACTGTTTTTACCGATAAATCCAAGCCCAGATTTTTGCGCCCAAAAACGTTCAAGAATTGGACCGGTATCGACATATATCTTGTAAGAAAAATATTTTTTATATTCTTGTCGCAAATATGCCACCAGTTCTTCAAGTTTTTTCTTCAACACATCATGATATTCGGGATACCACGCATATCGCGCAATAAGCCCTCGCGACGGATCTTGTACTATCTCGGGGGGTGGGTTACCTTGAAAATAATTTAACGCGACGATCACCATACTTTGTGCTCCCGCTAGCACGAGACTGGGATCGTTCCGTTTCTTTTGCGATCGCGCAATCCAATTCATATCTGCATTTTTCCCGGATGCGATCCACGCATCGAGATTTTTATCCTTCACAGGCGCAACAGGAGCCACGCCCAACAGCTCGAGTCCAAGTTCTCCTGCTCGCATAACCAAATCATCCGCCGTTATCATGCTTTCTATTATTGTGCCGAATTAATTCTCGGTAAAGACAAGCGCGTTTGGTATGTTTCGCCCCGGGCCAGCTCGATACTGGCCGTCGTAGTAGAGTGCGCTAGATCCGCCTCCATCGAGGTTGATGGCATACTCCATGTCCATGGCGTCCATAATTTTTCCGAGATCAAGCACTGTTGCGCCGGACGCTACAACAAGATACGCGTAATCACCTTTTACACCAAAACTAGAACGGTTTGATTTCACCGTAAGCTGCTTACTATCAAGCTGCCCCGCGGTCACAATTAATTCACTGTTATAAACAAGTCCAGGGGCATTAGCAATCGCAGCTACAAGTCGTGAATGCGTTTTTGCCTCAAATTCTTCTTTACCCGGCCAGTCTCCGCCTACGCGGTAATAATACACATTATTATTCGTATCAAACGCTATCATCGGGCCAGGATTATAGAGGTTCTGTTTTAAATTAGAAAATATGCCAGTGAGACTGTTATACCACAGCCAATAAAATGAACCTGCTTCGTTGACACAACTAGAATAATCACCAGGACAAAAATAACTCCCGTTGATTCCTGCGAATGCGTTCACTTGTTGTACATATGATTGAAGCGATCGAGTAGCACACGGGACTTGATAACAATCTTTTGATGACCCTGTAATACTTTTTATCTTTAACTTTGGATTCTTTAAATTTACTTTTACCAATTTCACCGAAAATGTTCCGTCGGCTGTTGTTACGTTTTTTTGTTCCCACGCCGAGTTGACACCAGACGAATTGCCCGCAGGTGCTGTAGCTCCAAATGATTCAAGCTGCTCGAGTGATAAATAGGGCGATCCTGGAATTGCAAAAAACTTCACTTGCCCGTCGTATTTCCAAAACGCAACCGTTACACCGCCACGCCACGAATCAGAAAATGGAAAAATACTCAATCCATTAATCGCTCCTGTTTGTATATTATATTGCAATGTATGTGGACCCCCGCCTGCTGCCGCACCAAGTATGATACGTTTCCCATCACCTGATGTGTTTACAGACAAAGAAACGCCGCCTCCAAAATTCCCAAATGCACGAAATGTTTTTATGACCGATCGTCCTTTAAATATCTTTACGTCGGCAACTCGTTGACTTTCTGGTGCGACTACAATTTCGTCTTTCCCGTCATCATCATAATCGACAGCACCGACAACAACTCCTCCAGTAAAGGCTTCGTTTGGAAATGTTTTCTCTGGCGTAATATTAATTAACGGATTCCCGTTAAGATCAAATGCACGCACATGGGCTCCACCGCCGGACGCGGCACCGGTTATTATGTCTTCTCTACCATCTCCGTTTACATCACCAATCGCGAGATTAACACCGCCATGGAATCGTTCGCTATATGCAAAGAAACCAGGTGACAGCTGTCTGCCATCCACTTTAAAACGCAACACCTGCGGCCCTGCTCCTCGTCTCGGAACGGTAATAATTTCATTCCCATATCCATTCAAATCTCCTATTGCGACGGATATACCTGTTGTTAAATTTGCATCATACATAGTGAATGATCTAATGAGCGTCCCATCAGACTCATACTCATGTACGGCTGCGCGTTCACCAGGGGCAGACCCGATAACAATCTCAGGCTGACCATCTCTATCAATATCACCAATTGCAACAGATGAGCCTGGCCGTACGTCTGGAAAATTCACTAACTCTGTTCCATCCGATGAAAACAGTCCTGCTGTCGGGGCTGTCGCGTGCGATGCGTGAGCAAAAACAAATAATCCACCAAATATAAAAAACGATACTGTGAGATATCGAGCTCCGTTCAAATAAAACTTACCCATGTTTTTTTCTTACCAAATTATTTTTATTTTCTGTACTAACAATACCCCAAAAAGACATCTTTGTCAAAAACAAACGATTGTATATATAAGTTTTAGCACAACGCTATTACGATTTTTGCTCTATCGTCACGGTATTCATTTTGTCGCCAACCGTGATTGCTTTTACAGCATCCATACCAGAGGTAACTTTGCCAAATATCGTATAATCCTTTGGTAAGTCGGTGTTATCAGCCAACATGATAAAGAATTGGGAGCCATTTGTATCTGGTCCTGCGTTTGCCATTGCAACAATGCCTTCATTGTAATCTTTCGTAACAGTTTCATCTTCAAAAGCATACCCGGGTCCACCAGTCCCATTACCGCTTGGATCTCCACCTTGAATAACAAATCCTGGTTCAACGCGATGGAATGTTAAGCCGTCATAAAATCCTTGGTTGGCAAGGTATACAAAATTACTCACTGTTTTTGGCGCGTCATCAGCGTACAATTCGAAAATGATATCTCCTTTGTCTGTCGTAATGTGCACTTGCTTATTCTTTATCTGATCGTCGGGGAGCACTCCCGGAAACTGATATTGGCCCATAGAGGTATTAGTCACTTGTTGAGATGTTGTGTTTGTTGTCGTGTTACTGTTGGCAAATACGTTTGTTAACGGCTGAGAGTCCCGATGGATAAGCAATCCTATACAGACTGCAAACGCCACGAGCAATATGCCAATAACAAGCAAGAAAGTATTTTTCTTCATATGGAAGAATTATAACAAATAAAGTAACAAGCTACCACCTAAACCATCCACCGGAAGATTTCTCAGCGCCGCGTTTCTCAACGCGATAAGCGCCATCAGACTCTTTCACAAGCGTAAAGTTTAGGCGGTGACCATCTATAATACCTTCAAAGTCAGTAGATTTCTTTCGTTGTGCGTAATCAAAGAGAACTTCTGCTTCATGCGCATCAAGCTGTTCAAGGGCCTTCAATGAATCGTGGTCGCCATCGACCGAATGATTATGAACCATTGACATACATTATGAGGCTAATGATAAGGAATCTTGCTCAGTAAGGGTGCCTAAATCATGTTCTTTGATAAAACGGTCTGAGATCGTAAACAGCATATCGTTGATATACAGACTTCGCTTTACGGAGCTTCTATAATATGAATATCCCATATACCGATCATATTGTTCTGTGTCATTCTTTACGTCGTCAACATGGCTGATTGTTGCGCGATACGCAATTGATGTTGGGGTCACCTGAAATACAACCGCGCCATTTGAGCTTATCGAACCATAAGATTCTCCTGTCTGAGAAACTCGAACTGTCATGGGGATCACAAGCAGATTCTTTTCTTTCGAAAAAAGAAATGCTTTGTGATCATTCAGTGCTATTGAATCGCTCCCCGCATCACCTATTGTATAGGTTGCTACTTCCTGGAGGTTCGACGGGTCGGCTACATCAAAAAGAGAAATTTTCAACCCTTTTGTTCTTCCGTTTTCGTCAGCGTCTTTTCCGAAACCAATAAGCGTCGTATCGTCGTATGGATGCAGATATGATGAAAATCCAGGGACTTTTAATTCACCTAAAACTTGTGGACTCGTGGGAATCGACAAATCAATAACAAACAATGGGTCAGTTTGTTTAAATGTGACAATATATGCGCGGTTCTGCATAAATCGAACCGAATAGATTTGTTCACCTTTTGCTAAGTTTTCAACTTTGCCAACCTCTTTGAGATCATCATTGAGAATATACAAATTGTTATAGCTGTCGGTTGTGCCGCTTGCAAACTGAGACCACGTACTGCTTTTTGTTGTGGCAATTCTAAAGTATCCACCCTGCTCATCCATCGAAAACTGATTCAATACATGACCAGTCACTTCACCGGTTTGCCCGAGGGTTAATGTAGAGCCATTTATCGCAATTTTTTGAATCACGGTTTTCTCTAACTCTTTTGATATGTCTTCATAGGTCTTTTTAGCATATGCATCAACATCATCTTGCAATTTTTGTTGATCAGCACTCGTCAGCGTCTCAATATGTTGGGCGAACAGCTGATATAATTTTGTCTGCTTTTCAAAATATGATAACACGTGTGCAGGAGCTTCTTCAATATCCTTTATTTTTTGTTTTTCCGTTTCAGAAAGTCTCGGCTCAAAAACGGCGCGCATTGCTTCAAGCTGAATCTGGGTTTCAGACACATACTTCGTATACGTCAAATACATGGCCGTATCAGACACATACATCTGTTCGGTCGAGTTCAATAAATACACTTGCGCTTGGACATCAAGATCTTCATTTTTCACTGGAATAGCGTTGACGCGCGTAAACGCGTAATTGTCATACGGAATATCCAGATAGTACACGCCACCTGTTGTAACATCGAAAGAACGGACTTGTCCGTCTTCAATCATTAATGGAATGGGCATCGGCATGATGCCATATACCTGATTAGATGTCACCATATAGACATAATCATCGATCATTCGCGAATCCACATACTGTCCTTCAAAACGCAAATCTCTCACCTTTTTTGGCGATGCATGATTTGAAATATCAAAGATTTTGACAAAGGTAAATGTTGATGATTGTCGTGGTAGTAACTCATAAAATGGCTCTGTACTGTACGAGTTGTCTACACCATAGACGACAAGCCTTGACCCGTTCACGTACATATTCTGCGGAGTGCCATCAATTTGTATTGTTGATGTAATCGAAAGTGTATCATCAACCCCAACTTGAACAATTTCTATTGACGTATCATACGCTGTATAAATATAGGAACCGTCTGTTTTTACGATGTCCCCTTCATTCACGCCCGCAACCTGAATATTTGTTGTTGAATAATCTGTTGGCGCAATGCTTGTTGATGACGGAAGAGCACTTTCAACGCTAGTCCCAAGGCCAAATGTTTCCGTCATCGGCATCGCAAAGTCAGCATCTTCAATCATGCGCATATCGCTATACGCCATTTGAGACGAAGAACCAGCGTGATCCTCTAAGAAAGCTTCAAGGTCTGCTTCGCTTGTAAACTGCTTCATGTCAGACTGTTTGGCTAGTTGAGTTTTTACGGGTGTTACAACCGGATCGATAAATGAACTTACAGTATTTGTCGTTGACGTCGGTTTATTTTGATACGCATTCATGATAAGAATCGCGCCAAACGTAACTGCTGCAATGACAATAAACACGGCAAAACTTGCAACAAACGTCATTCCTTGCGGGTGCGAAGATTGGACGGATAGCGTACGTCTTATGTTCATAGGCTTGATATTACCATATTAAACTAGTGATTAAAAATAGTTAATTTCCCAGAAATAAAAAATCGCCTGAGTTATCATTATCTAATTCTGACACAACTAAATGCACAAGAATTTTTTAGGTCAACTTTAATTTGATTATTCCATTGGTGTGTCTGGACAACATGCATGATTTGGATACTTATTGCAATCCACGTCGCATTTACAACTATACGTTTGAGTGGAGGTGTTATACATACAACTCAACCCTGAGCCGGCACATCCACAATCACGACAATCTGTTTGAGTAAGTACGCCATCATTACAGATTTCATTACTACTATTACAATGCTGTGACTGGGTTCCATCGCTACAATTATCTT
>CAZGDO010000054.1:0-7538 GCA_964524365.1 uncultured Gammaproteobacteria bacterium
TTGAGAAACAAAGAACAACTTGGAAGCAACACCACGCTTATAGAAAGTGATTTTATGCAACCTTATACGATTGTATACTTAGAGGAGAGACTACTTGTCGGAGAGAAGGTCAGGGCACTTTTAGACAGAGCTAAGCCGAGAGATTTCTTTGATCTTTACTTTATTTTGAGAAGTAGCCAGCTCAAGAAATTTATTCCTCAAGATATTGAAAACCTAAAAGAGAGACTTATGGATGTGTTGAAAAATGGCTGGGAAAAGGAATTAAAGCATTTTTTGCCAACGAGTTATCACCCTCTGATAAAAGATTTTCAAGACAGATTGAAAAAGGAAATCGAACTCTATATTGGAGGGAATTAGCTTAAGGCAAATAATAGTGAGTAGCGGATGGGGTGGGTATTACGCAAATACTTTCAAGTCAGGAATGTAGATATACTCGGGATGTTGCTGAATTGCCGTTCTAACATCCTCGACTATCCGACCCCAGGGAAAATTTTGCACCCGAAGTGGTGGAAGAATTTTTTCTGTTGTGACGAATAAGTCGGGGCTCGAAGGGCGAGGACGGCTGCCTGTGGCAGGCGACCGCAAGCCCCGGCTTTTCAAACACACGCAGATACTCTGATCGGAGTGTGTGTGAAAAGGAGCCCCATCGCCCACCCATGCAAAAACCCGACCGTTATTTGTTGGTCGGGTTTTGTGATGAATGAAGAAAGGTGCGTAGTCGAAGTTGGTAATCAAGGCGTTCGATTGAGTCCTTAAAGAAAATTTGATATTTGATAGATGATCCAAAGTTAGGAAATTGCTGTATTACCAGTATTGGTTTATCACCCACAAAATGGCTAATCTCAAACGAGACACTATCTACAAGAACTTGATTCGTATCCGCAATGTTGCTTACCAAAAGAAGTGTATCACCAACACGGGTGATTGAGCGCAATGGTTTCCCATCAGGCTTTTTTCTTTGATTCAGTGTTTATTCATTGCAGCGCAACCCACAAAAGAACAACAGAGGGTTGCTATCCATAGGACTAGTACTGTTTTGATAAAGAACTTCATGTTGCACTCCTTTTTTTGTTTATTTTTAGCCGTGTACTATATCCGATGTTAATATATTTGTCAAGTTAGTGTATAGGAAATTTGATAAATATGTGGTATCATATACACAGATTTACCATTAACCAAAGCGCATATGGACGCAGGACAACCACAAAAACAAAACTTATGCTTACATTTGGTGTTATTGGGCTTATCGGATTTGGCTTTTTAGTAGCTACCATTTCAAGACAGGCGGTAGTTGAAGAAAATATAGTCCCTGAACAGTATAAGACGGTAGCATTCACCGCAGGTTCAGAGACTGAATTAGAAACAAAAGTATTGGATGCTCTCGAGGGGTCAGATTTAACCTCTACACAAAAAACTGAAGTAGTTGATTATTTTGTCAGCATAGGTGAAGGTGATACTGGTGGGGATCAAGGATTATCCTGGGGGGGGGACCCACGACCACGATGCAACTCATGTGGATTTGGGAGTATCGGTCTTTGTATTTATGGAGTATGTGGAAGTGGATCTTGTGATATTGATTTTGGTAATCTAAGCTGCAGAAGTTGGGAAGTAGAACTTTCATATAGTTTTTGACAAATCGCTGAAAATTTTTGATGTTTATTAAAGAAATTTTTGCCGTAGGCACTCAAGTTATTAACAAAATAGAAAAAAGAAAACAGCCACTATACTACTGGCTGTTTTCTTGGGTTGCGATAGTAATGGCTCGCATGTATATAGAAGACTACAGTGCTGGTCGCTTGGCGGTTCGAGGATTTTTTGATATTAGAAACCAACTACATGAGTTTCTTTTTTATATAGTCGTTTTTTTGGGGGTAGTTTTTATTTTAAGTTTTTTTTCAGATGAACAATTTAGTAAAGTATTAAGATCGTGTGTTACATTTTCTCCAATTCTTCTCGTAGCACCGATCATAGATTTAACCATCACAGGTGGCAAAGGGCTCTATATGTCATATGTGTATAATTTTGATATTCAAGGTTTCTTAATTCGGTTTTTAACCTTGGGTGGCACATGGGAAGGTGGGGGAGCAACACCAGGAATGAAAATAGAAGTCATATTTATTCTCGTATTTATTTTTATTTATTTGTTTGTTAAGACCAAGAAAAAGTTTTTATCCGTTATAGGAACATTATATGCATATTGTGGATTGGTGCTCATTGGAATGTACCCCTTACTTCTTGAAAAATTTATTTCTTTATTTCCAGGTGCAGATAGAGAAGTTGCCAAAGAGTTAGATATAAAAATTTTTGTGTTATTTGTATTTGCCTTGGCGCTTATTCTCTTTTTCCGATATAGAAAAAATGATTTTAAATCACTTTGTCAACAATTACGCTTCACTCGCGTTATATATTATGTAGTTTTGTCGTCTATGGGGTTTGTTTTATCGCATTACATAAATGGATCGACAAAAGAAGCCCCCATTCAAGTTATTGATTCCTTGATACTTATAATAATTCTTGTACTTTCTTCAGTTTTTTCAATGATGATTAATGATCGAGAGGATGTTGCATTAGATGCGATTTCCAATGTAAAAAGATTGCTTCCATCTGGGAAAATAAAAGAACAGAATTACTTTGTATACGGGATAGTGGCGTTTCTCTTTGCTATCATCCTATCTTCAACGATTCATTTAGAAATTGTATATCTGGTTATACTCGGTAATCTTATATTTTTTATTTATTCAGCGCCTCCATTTTCGCTGAAGAAAATATTTCTTGTATCAAAACTAGCTCTTGCCGCAAATAGTGTGATTGTTATGACTTTGGGGTATTTTTTGAATCAACGTGAATGCAGTGCCTTTCTCCCTAACGATGTAATGGTTCCACTTTTTATTACTGTGTTTCTTGTTGGTCATGTAATTGATGTAAAAGATTATGAGGGGGATAGGAAAGTTGGGCGAAAAACACTAAGCACCTTATTAGGGTTACGAGCTACTCGATATGTAATCACTGTGATGTTTATTGTGTCGTTTATAGGCGTTACAGTACTATTAAAGAAAAATGCCTATGTAATATATTCCGGACTTTTAGGATTATTAACTGGTTTAATGTTATTCAAAAAACCATACCAAGAATATCTCGTGTTCTTCTTTATTATTATAAGTTTAGTTTGGTTTTCATTTCTGTATTTTTTTATAAACTAGTTTTAAAAAGTCGGATCGAGATTATTCTATAGAATTGTAGTTATAATTTAAAATCTACACTGCTTTGGGTTTTAGAAAACCCAGGCTTCGAAGGAGGAACGTAGCTTATGCTGTAAGAATTGCGAATCGACGGATAAGAAGGAGCCTCATCGTCCACCATTCAAAACAAAATAATAAAGATATTGACGACACCAAAGATTGGCAAATGATTGCAACAATTGTCAGTGATGAGGTCTGGCCTGAATTACAATTTGAAATTCAGAGATATGGTGATGATTTGTATAATGAACAAAATTATGTCTCTGGATACCTTGTAGCCAATGAAACGCCCGAGGATATAAGGTCTTTGATACAATCTGCTACAGAATTAGATGGTGTAATTTTAATTGGAGATGTGGCGGCTGCTTGGTTTGAACGTGATACTCCGTCTTATGCCAATTATGAAAATTTTCCAACAGATTTATTTTATATGGATTTGGACGGAATTTGGGAAGACAATAAAACTTATTATAATTATAATGGTTTGTACGACACTCATACAGGGAATACTGATGCTGAAATTTGGGTGGGGAGAATAGACGCCATGACTATTAATGGAGGCGATCTGACTTCATACCAAAATTATTTTGATAAGAATCATGATTATCGCACCGGAGGTTTGGCAATACCATCAAGGTCAATGCTATATGTGGATGATGATTGGATTAATTCTTCATATAGCATATTAAATCATGTAGAGCGGGCTTATGATATCATCAATTTTAGTAATGATGTTTTTGGAACTAATGCTATTGATTATTTAAATAAATTAACTTGGGGATTTGAATGGGTTACAATGATTGTCCACTCGAGTCCAGAATTGCATCAGTTTCGTGTTGATGGAGTGTATACAAATGTTTATCAGGGTGAAATCAGAGATATCCATCCTAAAGGATTATTTTATAATTTGATCGCATGTTCGGCTGGGAGATATGTAGAAGAAAACTATATTGCTGGAAGATATTTATTCGATACTGATAATGGATTAGCTGTATTTGCATCAACAAAAGTGGGAGGTATGTTTGATGCGGATATTTTAATGCAAACCGTAGGAAGCGGGGAAAATCTGGGAAATGCATTTAAACAGTGGTTCAATATTAAAGGTAAAACTGATATAGATTGGTATTACGGCATGCATTTATTAGGTGACCCTACTTTAGAAATATTACAACAAACTAATTTACCAATAGCCGAGATTGAAATTGAAGAATACGAAGAAGTAAACAGTTCGATTAATCTTATGGGTACTGCATTAAAAGGAGGTGCTCCGGATTCAGTATTTAACAGTTATAAAATTGAGATTGGACCCGGCATAAGTCCTGACATCGGAGAATTGACAGAATTGATGGTAACTAATAACGGTCTTAGCGAGATTAATGGTGGTGTCTTGGGAGTATTGGATACGACTGATTATGCTGACGGAATATATACGTTATTATTAACAGTGGATGGCGGCAATTTGGATAATATTTACAGATCTACCATTAATATAAACAATCTATATTTAACTTCATTTGAACAAGATATTTATAGGGCTGGTGAAGTTTTGGATATTTATGGCTCTTCATATTACTCGGATGCATACAATATTGAGTGGTCATATGAATCAAGTCCTGAAAATTGGCTGACAACAGGGATAAATATTTCCGGAACTGGCCCAATAATTGATTCACGGCTGGCAACTTTTGATACATCCAGTATTAATGGAAGCGGAGTAATCAATATTAGAGTTACATATAATAATGGAGGCATTCTTACTAAAGATTCAATTAATGTTATTATTGATCCGGAATTGAAAGAAGGCTGGCCATTTTTTACTAATTATAGATTCATTGTATCTGCCGCAGTCGGTAATATTGACGAGGATGGTACGAAAGAAATTGTGGCAGCAACAGGTACTCGTAGTAACGGATATATTCAATATGGGTATGTTTGGAATTATGACGGAACATCAAACTTTTTAAATGAGAAAATTGCAATTGATTACCAAGGAGCAAATGCAATTCCTTTAATGGTAGACATAGATAATGATGGGGTTAATGAGGTTTTTCTTCCTTCAGGTGACGTTATATTCGCATATGATGGTAGTGGTAATTTGTTACCAGGATGGGGCGTTAGTAAGGCGGGGGATACAATTATGCAATTAGCCGCTGGAGATATTGATAATAATGGAGATATTGAAATATTGGTAACTGCTTCGAAAGATAAGCTTTACGTATACAATCATGATGGTACGGCTTATGGCCAAGGCTGGCCGAAAGACTTGCCGATTGGACGCCTACATCCTTTGGCAATAGGACAATTGGACGATGATCCATTTTTGGAAATTGCGTGCGGTTTTCCAGATAATAATGTTTATTTGTGGAATCACGACGGAAGTGATTTTGATGGAAATTGGCCACAAACAATAGAATATGGGGGTCCAACAGGCATGATGATGGCAGACATTGATAATGATGATGAATTGGAGATAATTGGAGTGGCACAATATGGGGTATATGTATGGGAGGCCAATGGAGATAAAATATGGAGTCAGGATATCCAATATAGCGGGAGAACTTCCCCTCCAGCACTTGGCAATGTTGATGAGGACGAAAGCCTGGAAATTGTAATGGCAAAAGAGGGTACAAAAATTTCAATTTATGATAGTAGCAATGGGGGTTTATCTCAATTCTATGATTCAGGTCCTTTGTTTTCAATGAGAGGTACAAGTTATTTGACCCCTCCGGTTCTTGGGGATGTTGATGGGGATGGAGTTCAAGAAATTATTTTTGTAACTGCCAGAGAGTATGATGATGATAAATATGATTATTTGAATGCATTTAATGGTGACGGATCTTCAGTAAGCGGTTTCCCAAAAATAATTCCTGCAGTTGACAATCTTAATGCTGGAGCAGGAAAATTTGGAGATAGTAATGCCATTGTGTCGCCTATTATTACAGATCTGGACAATGATGGTAAAATAGATATTGTACTTGCACACGGTCATTATGTTTATGTGTGGGGATTAGACAGTGCATATAATTTTGGAAATATGGATTGGCCTATGAGTCAGCGTGATACCCTGAGATCAGGGGTATATACTAAATTAACTTGCAATGATCCGGAAAGCTACACCTGCGGAGATGTGAATCTTGACGGCGCGGTCAATATCGCAGACTTTGTGGCAATGGTGAACTTCCTATTCAAAGGTGGCCCAGCGCCTTTGCTCGAATGTTCCGGAAATGTTAACGGTCAAGATAATGCTATAAATGTTGCAGATCTTGTATACATGGTAAATTATTTTTTCAAAGGTGGCCCAGCATTAACCTGTCAAGATGATGGTCTCAAATCTACGGAAACCATTACGGAAGCGGAAGTTGATGCCTACATACAAGAGTATTACCAAGAACTCTCCGATCAGAAACGTCAGGAAATACTTGAAGAAATAAAATAATCTTCACCAAAAAGCGGGCCTCATTCGTAGGTCCGCTTTTTTTAATTTATCAATTTATCGGACTACATCATCCGGACACAGCGGATGATCAGGATATTTGACACAAATTGATTCGTCGAATTTGCAAAAATACGTTTCCCCATCAGTTGAAAGACAGCTGTATAGCGATTGACAGCCACATGTCCTACAGTCGGAATCTTCTAGTGTCCCATCATTGCAATATTGCGCGCTACCAACTCCATTACACGACCCCGATACCGTACCATCACTACACGGTAATTCGCAATATCCATCATTGCAGGATTCACCAGCAGAACATGAGCCGCAATTACTGCACCCGTAGACGCCACATTCCCGATCACCGCAGGTGTTAGGCGCTGGTTCGTTAGAACAACTCGCATTGCTTTGGCCGGGGTTTAAGCAGGTATCAATAGTGCAGCTATCAGAATCACGGCAATCAGCATTGTCAGCGCACGCGACACAGAGACCATTTAAACAAACATCTGAACAAGTTTGCAACTGTCTCAAGATACAGGTACCTACGATGCCAGTACCATTTGAACAATAGTATTCTGATGCAACGGTACCATTACAGGAACCACCATACGTACCCGAAGCATCGGTGCAGGTGCCGGGATGAGTATTTGGGGTACTTTGATATGAGTCAGTGCAGATGCTTTGTGTACAAATTGGACCGCCTGTCGCGGTCGGGTCACACACATAATCTGTCTGACAGCCACAGGTAAGACAATTAGATTCTACAAATGCGCCATCTATACATAGCCTTCCATCATTACCGGCGGTATCACACTGACCTGATGGAGTCCCGTCTATGCATGCATCACCGACATCAGTGGGTATAT
>CAZGDO010000055.1:0-7424 GCA_964524365.1 uncultured Gammaproteobacteria bacterium
TGCCATGACCAACGGGGGGCTCCATGACCATCTGCAGGGCGGGTTTTATCGATACTGCGTTGACCGCGAGTGGACCATTCCGCATTTTGAAAAAATGCTCTATGACCAGGCTATGCATCTGTGGGTGTACGCGCTCGCATTCCAGTTGTTCCGCCGAGATCAGGATCGCGTCGTTGCTGAAAAAATAATTACCGCTTTGACAGAGACATTTTCAGATGAGCATGGGCTTTTTTATTCCGCCCACGATGCCGATACGGATCTTGTTGAAGGGCAAACATATGTCTGGAGCGAAGCTGAATTAATCGACGTATTAAGCAAAGACGAATACGCCCAGTTTGTGAAAACGTATGCCATATCATCTGAAGGGAATTTTGAGGGCAAGAATCATCTGATTAAACAAGCATCAGCTCCGGCACTACGAAAGGCAATTGAGGAAAAACTACTGGCCATCAGAAAGAAACGCTCCAAGCCGTTTACGGACAAAAAAATAGTGACTAGTTGGAATGTATTAACTGGCATCGGTTTTATCCATGCCGGCCGGTATCTGGAACGGAATGAATATATTACAACAGCGCAGGCCGTATTTAAAGAAATCATACGCAGGCATATGTCAGACGGCGCACTGACGCATAGTTCTTTGAACGGAGTGGTGCAGAAACAAGGATTTTTAGAAGATTACGCGTCATTGCTTTTGCTCGCAACCTATTTGTACGAAGATGCTTCAACTGAATCTGAAAAGAAGAAGCATAAAAAACACATGGAGAAGCTGTTAGAGGATGTGGGGCAATTCACTGTTCAAGCGGGTGCGACACGCATATGGTTTAGCAATATGCCGACGGGGGATTTTACCCGAGTGCCCGCTCAGGTGTTCGACCACCCTACCCCATCGGCAGTTTCTTTAGCCGAGATGGCGCTATTCAGGGCGAATATACTGCTTCGAAAAGAAAACAGTGAGGTGCCGTATCGAGGGATTCTGGAGCATGATTTCCATAATCTCGTCGCTTTTTTCGCGCATGGTAAATCCCATGAAATACATGCTCCCGAAAAAATTTCTTGGAAAGAGCTACCCATAAACACGGTACATATAACGGATGCCGTCTATCAGGATTGCACGGCGTTTGCGTGCCATCAATATAAAAACGAGTCTGAATTGGTATCATCATTTTCTAAGCAATAACTCTTATGACTTTTAAACCCTGCCCCCGTTGTCAGATTGAAAAAACGCCGCACAGCACACACATGGGTTCACGCAGCGACAAACATAGCCGCCCACCAACAATTCTTGTTGTCTTGGGAGCGACCGGCGATCTGATGGCCCGGAAGCTTATTCCGGCGCTCCAGCATCTGTTCGCGAGTGGAAACCTTCCGGATCGTGTTTCAGTAGTCGGAGCATCGCGGCAGGATATGAACGATACTGCATTCCGCGTCCACGTACGTGAAGCACTGCAAAAAACCGGTGGCGCGACGTATCCAGATGAGCCATTTCTGAACCTGTTCCACTACCTGTCAGGCGATTTCTCCTCGCGAGAGTTCTACCGGTCCCTGAAGGCAGCGCTCGATCAGATAGACGCGGACTGGGGCGTTTGCACGAATAAACTCTTCTATCTCGCCGTCCCGCCGAATGCGTATGCGCCAATTTTTCATGGCCTGGCTGCGGTCCGACTCAATGAACCGTGCAGTCCGGCGACCGGCTGGACGCGCATCCTGGTGGAGAAGCCCTATGGTTCAACGCTTCAAGAAGCAGAAACGATTCATACCGTACTGGAAAAATATTTCCGTCCAGAGCAGATATATCGGATTGATCACTATCTCGGAAAGCAGGCCGTACAAAACATTCTTTCGTTCCGTTTTTCCAATACGTTCCTCGAACCATCATGGAGCCGCGAGTTTGTGGAACGGATCGAAGTCCGAATTCATGAAACAATCGACATTGAGAATCGCGGCGCATTCTATGACAACGTCGGAGCACTGCTGGATGTCGGGCAGAACCACGCGCTGCAGCTTTTGGCACTCGTGACCATGGAACATCCGTCCAGTTTGAATGCAAACACTATCTGGCAAAAGCGGACGGACATTCTGGAGGCGTTGCGGCCAATTTCCGACCCGGCAACGCAAACATTTCGGGCACAGTACGAGGGGTATCAGGAACAGCCCGGCGTCGTTGGGGGTTCAACGACCGAGACATTCTTTCGCGTTACCACGACGATTGATCATCCCCGCTGGCGCGGGGTTCCCATTATCATTGAGGGCGGGAAAAATCTTCCGATAGATGATAAACAAGTGATCGTCACATTCAAGCATCCAACGCCATGTCTGTGTCCACCGGGCCAACACTACCAGAGCAAAGCGCATTTTCGCCTGGCGCCAAACCCCGGCGTCGCGATTCAATTCTGGTCTCGGAAGCCTGGCTCCACATCCGAGCTTCAAGAGCGCTGGCTGACCTTTGACTACCCGGCCGATGAGCAGCAACGCTACCTCGCCGAGTATGCCCAGTTGTTGTCAGAGGCGATCATGGGTAATCAGCTGTTGTTCGTATCCGGGCGTGAAGCGCTCGCAAGCTGGCGTTTTATTGCTCCGATCCGTGAGACATGGAAGGCCGCGGGAAAACCGCTGACCTATACTCCGCACACGTTGCCCGAGATTCCGGCCGACTCCGGCAGGGAAGAGGCGCGAACCATCGGCATGGTCGGCCTGGGGAAAATGGGGCTCAATTTGAGCCTGCGCCTGAAGGAAAAAGGATGGCACGTTGCCGGGTACAACAAATCCGCACGAGCAATCGAGGGTATTGCTATGGCCGATTCACTCCCTTCGCTCGTTCAGCGCCTGCCGTTACCGAGGATACTTTGGTTAATGATCCCACATCAGGCGGTGGATGAAACGCTGTTCGGAAAAACAGGCCTCGCTTCTTTGCTGCAGCGGGGAGATATCGTGATCGATGGCGGAAATTCATTTTATAAGGACTCAATTCGGAGGGCAAAGAAATTGAATACCAAAGAGATACGGTTTATTGATGTCGGTGTTTCCGGCGGTCCAGCCGGAGCCCGATCCGGTCCATCGTTAATGGTTGGCGGAAGCGCGCGGGACGTGAAGAAGATTGAGGGTCTCTTCCTTGATTTGGCGTTGCCCGACGGGTATCAGTTCTTCCCTGGGTATGGCGCAGGGCACTTTGTGAAGATGGTGCATAATGGCATTGAGTATGGCATGATGCAGGCGCTCGCTGAGGGTTTCACAATCCTCAAGAAATCGACATTCAAGTTGAATTTAGCAAACGTCGCCGAGGTCTATAACCACGGGAGCGTGATAGAGTCTCGATTGATTGAATGGCTGCATCGCGCCCTTGAGCTTCACGGGACGAATTTCAGCGGCGTGAGCGGAAAAGTGGGGCACACTGGCGAAGGGGCATGGACCGTCAAAACTGCGAAGACATTACGGATTCAGGCAAAAATCATCGAGGCATCGCTCCAATTCAGGGAACGGTCGGCCAAGCAGCCAACGTATACTGGCAAGATTCTCTCGGCGCTACGGGAACAATTCGGGGGTCACAAGAGTTAAACGTCCGAGCTTTATTGCAAAAGTCTATGTCGGGGCGAGAAGAAAGCCGAGGCGGGGCAATTCCATTCCCCCAGAAAAATAATTTGCCCCGCCGAGTCCAAATTAGTTTTCAGGATTTTCGTCAAAAAATGTTTGAACATCAATCAAAAAACACCGCCAATTTTCACTTTTTGTGAAAACTGGCGGAGGGGGTGGGATTCCTCCTCACCCGTGCTCGCCGCAAGTCGGCTGGCACTCCTTCGGAGCCTGGCGCTCGCTTCGACTGCCACAGGCAGTCGGTCGAGTCGCCTTCGAATCCTCATCTTTCACAAGTAACTTTGTAACACACCTAAAGGTGCGTTCCAAAGCTACTTCGGGCCACTCGGGTTAAGTGCCCAAGTTATACAAGCATTGTAAGGGTATTTTGGCAATTTTCCTAGAGAGCATTTTGAGGCACGTGGGTCGGGTGCCAGTTTTTCAAAATGAGACAAATGAGACACCACTAGGGCCTTTTGAGACATGTCTCATTTTTTCAAATTGCCACTTTTATTTGATGAATAAAGGTTTTAGTGGGATAATCAAAATATGCTAAAAAGTGGTAAGATTAGAGCCTTAATTGGCAAGCAGGTAGTGTATATGGGTGTGTTTTTTGTTTTTCTGTTCACCCCGATTTTACCAACTGTAACACAAGTGGAGGCAAGAACAATACCAAATATACCATCATATACCGAGTATAAAGAAGGTGAGGTAATTATTAAGTTTAAAGATGATCAGATAAATTTTGAAAAGAGAAAAAATTTAGATGGGTTAGCCGACCTACAAATTAAAAAAGGAATCATTTTAAAAAAGATACACGCATTTCAAAACTCAGCCACCTTTAAATCCAATAAATATACTACCAAAGAATTAATAGAGAAACTTAAAAAGGACAAATCTGTAGAATACGTCGAACCAAACTTCATATTGAAAAAAGCAGCAACTCCTAATGATCCTGGATTCCCATCTCAGTGGGCACTCAATAATACAGGACAAAATATTTTGGGTATTAACGGCTTAGCTGATGCAGATATTGATGCTCTTGAGGCGTGGGGTCTCCACACCAACAGCTCAACAATGAAAATAGCCATTATTGATGGTGGAGTTGCATTAAATCATCCTGATCTAAAACCATACTTTATCGACCCGGTTGATTATGCCGATAACGATTGGATTCCCGAAGCCGAAGATGCCCATGCAACCCATATTGCAGGGATTATTGGTGCCATTGGAAATAATTCCAACGGAGTAACAGGGGTAAATTGGAATGTCAAAATTATTCCTATCAAAATGGATTTCACCGTTGACCAGGCGATTGATTCCATTAATTACGCCCTAGATAACGGGGCAAAGATTATTAACTGCAGTTGGACTTCACCTAATTATAGCTTTGCATTATACTCCGCACTCTATGACGCATGGCTAGAGGACGTGCTTGTTGTTGCCGCTGCTGGAAACGAAGGTGAAAATAACGAACTCACCCATTCTTACCCTTCAGATTACGATCTGGGAAATATTATCTCGGTTGCCGCCACTAACAACCAAGATCAGCTGGCGGGCTTTTCAAACTATGGTTCCACATCGGTCGATGTAGCCGCTCCTGGTGTAGGTATTTATAGTACTACGCATATCTCCGATTTAATGAAACGTTCACAAAATCCAATTCTTCCTCTTTTGATGGCACCTCATTTTTAGAAACGGGTTCAAACTCTCTGTGGAATATCGATGATAATGGGGCTTGGGGAAACATGTTAGCTTATCCGTATGAAGATGATACAGAAGGCTATCTCACCTCAAATAAAATTGCGAGCGCCTCTGAAAGCTCGGTCAGGCTTACCTTTGATTACATCATTGAATCAGAAGCATATTCTGACCTCTGCATATTTGATTACTTGATAGTTGAAGTTTTTGACGGCGCAAACTGGCAGGAGCTAGATCGATTGTGTGGTTTATTGGATTCTGGGACTAAATACTACGATTTGACTCCATATAAAAATTCAAATTTGAGAATCAGATTTGGTTGGATTACCGATGATTTCTTTAGCGATTATCTAGGTGGGGCCGTTGATAACGTACAGGTATTGTTCCCATTACGATCCGAAGGCTCGTATGCTTTTGAAGATGGCACATCTATGGCGGCTCCATTTGTATCGGGGCTAGCAGGATTACTTTGGAGCTATAAACCGGAATTAAGTATGAGAGAGGTGCGAAACTTAATTCTTAATACAGGAGATTACCTTCCAAACTTATACGGAAAAGTTGCAACAGGGAGAAGAATAAACGTACATAAAGCTTTGTTGTATTTCGATCAGACAAATCCTATAGGATCAATCAAACTAAATAATAACGCTACATACACAACCAGTCCTTTGGTGAATTTAAATTTGTCTGGCTACGATCCGGACGGAGGAATACAATATGTACGTTTTTCTAATAATGGCACAACCTGGACCGGTTGGAGAGACTACGCAAATCTGTTTAGAAACTGGAGCCTGACCTCACCTTTGTATGGTGGCTCAAGCACTCTTGGCAATAAAATAGTGTATGCACAATTTAAAGATTATACCGGCAAAAAGTCAGCTATTGTGAATGACAAAATATATTATGATTCCTCTGCACCAAGTGGTTTAGTGTCCATAAGTAACGGTGGCACATATACAAAAAATAATATAGTGCGAATTGACCTCACTGCTACAGATGCGGGTTCCGGTGTGCAATATGTCAAATTTTCCAATAACGGGAGACGATGGACGGGCTGGAAAGTGAATCCTGGAATTTTCTCGTGGAATTTAACCGATCCGGCATTCGGGGGAATCCCTGATAGTGGTTTGAAAACGTTATATGTGCTTCTCAAGGATTTCGCGGGGAATGAATTCACCATCACAGACACCATAAAGTATGATGCGATTTTACCAACTGGGACAATCCTGATTAGTAACGGAGATACTCAAACTAATTCAGCGAGCGTTTCATTACAACTGTCTGCTACGGACGTTCCATATTATGTGACAAAAATGCGTTTTTCTAACAATGGGGTCAACTGGTCGCCGTGGATCGCATATTCAACCTCCACAACTTGGAGTATTACAAACACAACATACGGCGGGAATGCAACACCGGGGTTAAAATGGGTTTATGTACAATACTTAGATAAGGCAGGAAATATTTCTGTGAAAAGGAATGACAGTATTAATTTCTTGTAGGATCCATTATCTATTAAACCAGTAATCTTGATTCTCAACTTTGAATGTCGTTATGATTGACGACATTTGATCCCAGTAATCTTGTAATTCGCCTGGGGTATCGGTAGTACTCGGAGTGTAATAATAATATAAACCATTTTTTTCATAAATAAGCTCCGAGTTCTTTACCCACGACACTTCATTTGAAGTTTCAATAATATCTATCCTAAATGAAACATATCCGTAATCACCCTCCTCGGTTCTTGTTGTTTGATGTTTAAATTCCATAGCCGCATAAATCCCCGAAACATCGTTCACAATATACCCTTCCCATTCAGGAGGAAATTTTATAGTAAACCCATAAAGTGGATCTGTATAAAAAGTCCACCCAGTGGTATCTATTTCTTGGTCTTCATTTGTAAGTGAGCCCCCATTGATTAATGCTTCTTCATTAGGGGCAGAAATACTTGCGTTCTTGTTGATACTAATATTTTCTTGATTATTCGTATTCGTAAGGATATCGGTATCCTTAAGAAAGGTAAATGTATTAAGAATGTTTTCTTCTATCGGGGTTAGTTGCATCCCTTGCAAATCCCAATTGTTAAAAAAGATTTCGTATATGGCTCCATTGTTATCTATCAGCAATTCATAATAAACTCCAAAACCACCCGATTT
>CAZGDO010000056.1:0-6473 GCA_964524365.1 uncultured Gammaproteobacteria bacterium
GCATGTTTGTTTTCATGTGTGTCGAGAGATCATTCAGTACCGCATTTACTTTTGAAGGGTTTGCAAGCGTTCCGAACCCGGAAAGCTTTTCTTTAACCGCGAGAATAACTTTTTGTTGACGCTTTGACCGGGCAAAATCAGATCCTTCTCCGTTTGTGCCATGGCGTGACCGAACATATTTAAGTGCCGTGTCACCATCCATTGTTTGGTCTCCTTCAGTAAATCGAACGGTTTGGTATCCGTAATCAAGTGTTGGATAGGTGTAGTCCACAAAAGACTGGTCGACATGAACCGTTACTCCGCCGATGTCATCGATAATTTTTTCAAAACCGGTAAAATCAACCCAAGCATAATAATGGATCGGAATGCCGAGGGTGCTTTGGATTGTTGCTTGTGCGAGCGATTCTCCGCCGCCATCAACACCTTCTGCATGGCCGAATGCGAACGCATTATTTATTTTTCTGTATCCGTACCCAGGGATTTCAGTAAACAGGTCGCGTGGGACTGAAATCATCGCAACTTCTTTTGTTGCGGGTTTCAGGCTCGCGACGATCATTGTGTCAGTTAAATATGCGCCTTGGTGTCCTGATCCGCCGAATCCCATAAGCAAGATGTTAACCCGTCCGTCATCTTCACCCTTGAGTGGTTTATCGGGAGCGCTAACAAGGCTTCGTATTTGGTCAAACAAGCTCGTTCCTTCATCTTGAGCTATAATGCGGGACCCAACAGAGTATGCTTTATACCCAAGGATTCCGGCAAACACAAAAACAGCCAGAATCAACACGATAATCATGCGCCGCCAGGGGTGCGCCTTATCTGGCGTCTCTTGGTGGTGTTCTTCGGTGTGTTGTATGGGTTCAGGCGTATTGGAAGGTTTCTTCTTTTGCAAGAGATCCCGGGAAATCATTAGATATTTAGTAATTTTCATAATTAGTATACAATGAATCTGCTCTACTTGTCAAGAATGAATAGAGATTCAAAGGATTATGAAGTCTAGTGTTATTATTCCAACTTATAATGAACGAGGAAATATCGAACAGCTGTCGGCGCGTATACTTGCGCTTGGCGTTCCTAATCTTTCGATAATCATCGTGGACGATAATTCCCCAGATGGCACTGGTCAAGTTGCTGATTCGCTCGCACAACAACATAGCGAGATTTCAGTTATCCATCGAGAAAAGAAAGAAGGACTTGGAAAAGCATATTTCGCTGGATTTCGGCAGGCATTTACGAGTGGCGCTGATCGGATTTTAACCATGGACGCGGATTTTTCCCACGACCCAGCGACAATCCCCGCGCTTATTGATGCCACGCGTGACGCTGATCTTGCTATTGGGTCTCGCTATACGACAGGTGGGGGAACAAAAAATTGGAATTTTGCAAGGCGCATGATAAGTCGGTTGGGTAATTTCTATGCCCGCAACGTGCTACAGGTTCCAATACGCGACATGACAACGGGATTCAGGTGTTATCGAACCACGGCATTGCAGGCGATAAACTTGGAACACATGGCATCAAGCGGCTACGTGGTGCTTGTTGAACTCGCTTATAGGTGTGCTAAAGCAGAATTTAGCATTCGTGAGATTCCCATTCTATTTACAGAGCGCAAAAGCGGAGATTCTAAGTTCAGCCTGCGTATTTTTCTCGAAGCGTATAAAAATATCTTAAAGCTCCGTTTTCATGGAAAAACAAGGGAATCTGTCCAAAAAAAAGATGAGATTCACGATTGACAAGAGGCATTTTTTGGAGTAAAGTCAGCAAATAAGCCCATAAAATGGGGGAATTGAAATCTCCGCGGACGATTAGCTCAGCTGGTTAGAGCGCGGCATTCACATTGCCGAGGTCGGAGGTTCGATCCCTCCATCGTCCACCATTAACAGTAATTTCATGGAAGAAAATAAAAAAGAGCAACGGAACGGATCGCGTGGGCAAGTTCCGGAACGCATGTGGCCTGAGTGGTTAAAAAGCTCAGTAGGTTTCTTTTTTGAGACGTTAAAAATAATCGTCATTTCACTTGTCATAATTTTGCCAATCCGGTTTTTTCTTGTACAGCCATTTTACGTGCTCGGAGCATCAATGGAACCGACGTTTCATGATTATCAATATTTATTGATTGATGAAATTTCTTATCGTCTGTCGGAACCACAACGAGGTGATATCGTCGTGCTGCATTACCCGGAAGACCCTCGTCAGTTTTTTATTAAGCGCGTCATTGGGTTGCCAGGCGAGACGGTGAGTCTTGAAAACGGAAATGTCATCATCACACCAGCTACTCCCGAGTCACCAATTGTCTTGCATGAGGCGTATCTTGATTTTGGTGTCGTCACCGATTGCCTTCGCCAATACAGCTGTACGCTTCCGATGACCTTGGGGTCAGATCAATATTTTGTTATGGGGGATAACCGTTCAGCTTCTTTTGATTCGCGCTATTTTGGTCCGCTTGAGAAAAATGGCATCGTAGGCAAGGCGTGGCTTCGCGTGTGGCCTTTTAATACATTTCGACATTTTCAATCACAAAGTTATCCAACACAATAATATGGTATATAAGAAAAGAAGTTTAAAACCCGTGGAGAAACCCTTTGCAAAAAAATTAACAGTTGATAATGATAAAAATCAAGACAAATCAACCACCATTCCAAAAGGGAATATGCGGGATGTACGTACCGTTCGTGGTATGAAAGATGTCTTGCCAGAGGATCAAAAGTATTGGCGTCACGTGTATCGCACGGCAGAAAGCGTTGCGGACGAATCCTATTTTGAGCGGATTGAAACGCCCTTGCTGGAATATACACCAATCTTTACGCGAGCAGTCGGTGAGAATTCAGATATTGTACAAAAGGAAATGTTTTCATTTAACGACCGTGGCGGTGATAACCTGTCATTGCGTCCAGAAGGAACCGCTGGTGTTGTTCGGGCATACGTTGAACACGGCATGATGAACCGTCCACAACCTGTTAAATTATGGTATTATGGGCCTTTTTTCAGATATGATCGCCCCCAATCAGGCAGGCAGCGTCAGTTTCATCAATTTGGTTGTGAGGTTATTGGTGACAGTCATCCGGTTATTGACGCGCAAATGGTCGCGCTGGTGTCAGAATTTTTTAAACGGCTTTCTATCCCAGTTATTATCCAGGTGAATAGCATCGGTGACAAAGAGTCACGTGTTGCCTACGGTCGCGCGTTGTTAGATTTTTTGAAACCGCATAAACACAAAATCGATAAGGAATTGCTTGAGCATTACAAAAAAACTCCGTTACGACTTTTGGATGTGAAAGACGAAGAACTTCAACTTATTCTTGATAATGCGCCACAAATTGTGGATTATCTTACTCCAGAGGCAAACCAGCATTTTGTGAAAGTGCTTGAGCATTTAGATGAGCTGGATGTGTCCTACCAACTCAATCCTAAGATTGTCCGCGGACTCGATTATTATTCGCATACGACATTTGAGGTGATGCCAGAAGGAGGGGGTAAAAAATTGAATGCACTTGGTGGCGGTGGACGATATGATTCATTGGTTGAGCTCTTTGGTGGCCGCGAACAGACCGCGGGTGCCTGTGGTTTTGCTCTTGGTATTGAACGGGTCATCTCGCAATTAAAAGCACTCGATCTTTCTGTCCCTGGGCAAAAACCACCAGAAGTTTTTTTGGCGCAACTTGGTGATAAAGCACGCCAGAAAGCGATTAAGGTTTTACATGATTTGCAGCGCGGCGGATTTCGAGTCGCTGAAACATTTTCAAAGGGAGGTCTGAAGCCTCAAATGGAAATTGCTAACCGTCTGAAAGTAACATTTACGCTTATCATCGGGCAGAAAGAAATGATTGATGACACCATTTTGATTCGTGATATGGAAAACGGAATCCAGGAAGTTGTTGATTCAAGGAAAATAGTCGCTGAATTGAAAAAACGTATTCATGACGCAAATGGAGACAGCAACTAAATCAGAGTGCATTTTTTGCAGCATCGTACAGCATCGTGCCGACGCATCTATTATTTATGAAGATGATGCGTGTATGGCATTTCGCGATATACACCCTGAAGCGCCGACGCACGTATTAGTGATCCCAAAGATTCATGTTGAGAAATTTTCTGATCTCGCCACACAGACTGAAATTATGGACACGCTTATGGTTGCCGTTTTGAAGGTTATCCAAAAACTTGGAGTTGAACATAATTCCAAAATAGCCATAAACAACGGCAAAGACGCGGGGCAAATTATACCCCACGTGCATGTTCATGTGCTCTCAAAGCAGAAAAGCGACTAAAACTTTTTAAGATTGACAGGGTGCGCTAAACTTGTTATATTTTCTATGCACGGAAGCCCCGTGCGAATATATTGACTTAATACCTTGATAAAGGAGGTGAATTACTTCAGTGATAGTAGCAAAGAAAAGAGAAGGAGAATCGTCAGAAAGCTTGTTGCGGCGTTTTTCTCGAAAAGTCCAGTCATCGGGTTTACTTATTCGAACCAAAAAGGGACAACATTTTGTCCGTGAGAAATCTCGCAATCTGCGTCGTGAAGATGCGGTACAGCGAACACTTATTCGCAAAAAGAACGATTACTTGCGCAAAATAGGCAAACTTGAAGACAAGCCAATGCGCGGAGGCCGAAAATAAATCCCCATTACGCATGGATATTCTCAAAAAAATAGATGAGGACACAAAAAGTGCGATGCGAGCAGGCGAAAAAATTCGTCTGCAGGTTTTGCGTTCTTTGAGATCGGTCATAAAAAATGCAGAAATCGCGAAGCGTGCCGTACTAGAAGAAGCAGATGTTTTGAAGGTGATTCAGACAGAATTGAAAAAACGAAAAGAATCCATTACGGCATATATCACAGCGCAACGTCATGAATTAGCCGAGCAAGAAAAAAAAGAATCAGAAATATTATCGGACTATTTACCCGCACAAATGACTGACGAAGACATCGACGCAATCGTGAAAGAAATGGCAGGTACGCTCGGTGTCACAGATAAAAAAGAATTTGGAAAACTCATGGGTCCGGTCATGAAAGAGGTCGGCGTTCGGGCAGATGGTACGCGAGTAAGGGCACGGGTAGAAAAATTTTTTTCATAACAACGCACAGTTCATAATTTTATCATCGTTTAGCTTGTCCACGCGATGGTCAACGGTACTAAAAAACAAAAAATTCTTTCCGTTCTCGGTTTTGGGATCCTTGGGATTTTTGTCGCCGCGCTCGCGTTTGTGCCATTTGTGGCTCAAGCGCAATTCACGATAGATTCAAATACCCCAAGTATTTTTGGTATCATGAATGCCACAGACCTAGTTTCAACTATAGTCGCGGTCGTTCAATGGATTCTTGCCATTACAGGCCTACTCGCCGTTATCGTGATTATGTATGGCGGGTTTGTGTGGATGACGGCGCGAGGCGACGCCGAGAAAGTCAGGAAAGCAAAAAAAATACTTGTCAACGCCGTTATTGGTCTCATTATAATATTGTTTGCGTGGGTGATCGTGTATTTTGTTGTTGGATTTGTGACAGAATCCACCGGTAGTACGAGCGGATGCGGTATTGGCAGTTATGTTGATTGCCAAGAATGCGTAGATGATGGATCTGGCGTTGGTATTTGGGTCATAAATAATTCAGCGCCTACCTGTCCTTCAGTTCCATCCCCACGCTATTGGGTTCGCTGGGAAGAGCCGAAAGATACGACAACAAACGTAATATTATGCGCTGCTGTCCAAGCCGGATTTGATGGTGTGACCCCACCATGGTTGAGTGCCACTTCAGTGACAAACGATTCGGTACGCATAACTGATGGTTCTGGCACTAACGTCGCGTTGAATACGGGATTTGCAGTTGCTTCGAATTCAAACGCATTCGGGTATCGGCACGACACAGAATGGCTGCCCAACGAAACGTATACTGTAGAAATAAATCCGTTCGGGTCGACCGATAGAGTCATGAGCCAAGTTGGTTCAGTAGTTGCTGATAATGACTCGTGGACATTTACAACCGGGACCGAGTCAGACGAAAATCCGCCTATTGTTTCTTTGTGGGCGCCGCAAGGCGGTAACGTTTGTTTAACACCGCAGGTTCAGGTCCAATTTAATGAACCTATGTATGCGCCGTCCATTTCTAAAGACAACATTACGATTTCTCCACAAAATCCGATTGATCTTAAAGTGACGAATGTGTTCATGAATTCATCCTCAAGTTTTACCGCGAGCCTGAACAAGCCGTTGGATGGCAACACAACCTACACCATAACCTTAAGCGCGGTCGCGCCCGATGGCTTCCAGGATTCTTGTGGGAACTTGCTTGATTGCGGAAACGGTTCAAATATTTGTACGTCAGACGGGACTGCCACAGGTACGGCAGCTGATAATTTCTCATGGACGTTTACGACAGAAGATACAACTGAAACGGATTGCAAGCCAGAAATTACCGCAATCACTTACACCGGATACTATTCATCAAACGGTCCTGCCGATGCAATTACGCTTGATGGAA
>CAZGDO010000057.1:0-6286 GCA_964524365.1 uncultured Gammaproteobacteria bacterium
GTATTCTTCCTTTCAATTATCAGTTTCTTTGGTATGAAGTTGCGTTCACAAGTAAAAGAATTGGTCATTATTGATCAAAAGGATAGTATTTTTTCAGCACTTATAGATTTTGTGTCCTTGCCAATTTTACGCGTCGGTCAGTGGGTAGCCGCAAAAACACCAAAAGTGAATCTATTCTTGTTTGTGTTGGATTTCATAATTGAAGCCCCTTTTAAAATGTTTATGGAAGTCATCGAAGATTGGATTGTTTTTCAGAGGGAAAAGAAAGACGAGTTATTTTAATACTGCGCGGTAATATGAAGCAACCTCACGCACAGCGGTACGTGAGGTTGTTTTTTTAAGTGCGTAATCTTGGATCATCGTCAGGTTTTTCCGTGCATGTAAGTCGTTGCTTTTCAGCGTACGTGTTGAGCATGCCATATGAACCTTCTACCACAGGGACTGGATAGTCGTGGTTCGGGCAATTGCAGGGGAACGACATCAGCAGAAAGCACGTCGGGCAGTAATACAGTGGTAGTTTTCTGGATATTTTTCCCCACGCAACAACCTTCATAGGCTCGCTTATGATGGTGCTCAGCTTTCTTTTGTGCCGTTTTTTCCTTTTACTTTCAATATAGAGAAACAGCAGGCAGGCAAGCACGAACAGCCCGATCATATAGAATGGCGCTGACAAATGATAATATGCGCGTTCAAGGAACGATAACATGAGAGCAATCCTCCATAGCTGGTGTCATGTATTTTGTTGACCTTAGCAGGGCTTGATTAATTCGTCAAAAGTAGCTAGGGTGAATATGTTCTGGTGGGCGTAGCTCAATGGGTCGAGTCCCTTTATATTATAATGGAGGCGAGACGGGCAGAAGTGAGTAAGGAGCTTGAGCGACGAAGCGAGCGATCGGTGGATGCGACCTTTGGGAGCATGCATCGCTGCACCGGAAGAGCACTGGTTTGTGTCCTTTTCTATGTAATAATATTATTCACCGATTCTGGTGGGCGTAGCTCAATGGTAGAGCACTGGTTTGTGGTACCAGTGGTTGTGGGTTCGAGCCCCATCGCCCACCCCAGGGAAAATTTTTGCACCCGAAGTGGTGGAAGAATTTTTTCTGTTGTTGGTTAAAAGAAGGAGGGAGTTGAAGGATACGTTTCAAACCTAAACTGCTTTAGGTTTTTAAAGACCCCGGCTTCGAAGGAGGAGTGTAGCTTGTGCCGCAAGGCACTGGGGTTTGACTTATTAGACTAATAACAGTATGCTTGGGGTGAAAAATAACACCGTAATATGATATTCTTAACGGGTGAGCGAGAAGCTTTTATCCGTTAACATTTATTTCTTAATCAAATCCTTATGGAAGAAAACATGCCCCAAAATACGCCTAAGAAAGGGAATTCAGCTCTCTGGGTTATCCTTGTGGTGGTTGTTGTAATCGCCGCAACTGCCTTTCTTTACTTTGGTGATTATTTTAATACCAACAGTAATGAGAATACAAATACTGTAGCGAACACGAATATGGGGACTAATACCAATGCGGTGGCAAATACTAATACCACCACCAATCAGAATACTAATTCTGGTTTTACAAATACCAATTCTCAAACAAACACAAATAGTTCATCTATTACGAATAGCTCAACCTCAAACCGCAAAACCTACTCAAATGATCAATATAACTACTCTTTTGAATATCCAGACAATTTTAATGTACAAGATTATACCGACGTCAATTCTTTAACCTACAACAGTAAAATTGTTAGTAATATTGTGGTTCCAGTTCCTAGCGGAAATCCGTATATACAAATCGACATAGTTGATGATACTTTGGGGAATATCAAGACATATTTAGCAAATCAGAATAAGGGTAAAACTGTTGTGTGGGTGGATTCAATCGTAGACTCAGTAAATGTGCAAAAAGCAAAAGTATTATTTGGTGATAACTATTACATCAATTACTATATTTTTGAGCATGACAGTAATGTGTATGTAATTTCAACCTACTCAAGTGGTGATAATGCAGATTCTGTTATTTCAGATTTCAAGTTTTTGTTCTAACTTAATAGAAATACAAAAAGAACCTTAACAAAAGCCAAACAACCCTTAGAAGGAGGAAAAAATGTTGGCAAAAGTGTTTGTGTTGCTCAGTTTTGTGGTCTGTTCGCTTAAAGTTTTAACAACTTGTTCAAATTGGTCTTCTATTAGCTCATCAAGATTGTTTTGGTAGAGCAGTTTAGGGGCGGAAAATTCTATTTTAATTGTTGATGTCCATTCCCCATTTTCTCCCTTACGTCTGGTTTCCGTTAATCGAGGATAATACTCACTTTGTTTTGCGCCCTTTCTGTATGGATTCTTTACATATTTGTCGTATACGTTTGTGCTTGCTTGCAAGCTCCAAGGCTGTATTTTGTCATCTGTAAAATCCAGCGACATAACTTTTGTTTTTGGGATTGAAAGAATTATAGTGTCAATCATGGTTTTCTTCTTGATATAGCTTAGGATTATTATGCCGATCAATTTTGAGTAGAAGGTCAAATAACCCTACAATATTGCTTCGTGATTCAAAATCCGTGAATATCTCGTCCACTTTTTCTTGCGGGATAGTTGGCTCTTTTCTTTTGTCGTATTTTTGTTGGTACATAAAAAACTTGATACTTATCATCAGGTTATCGAAGTAATCCCGATCTGTGTTATCTTGTTAGTTTTTTGTTAGGTTATAATGTCTACTTTGGCGTTTTCTGTTGCGTTCAGCAGAGCAGGTGGCATAATTTTCCGATTTCGGCGAGCAATACTTACCCTTATATTTCGGATTGCTAAGCCCAATAATTGCGCCACAATTGGCACACCTTTTAATTCTTTTGAGGCAATTCCGCAACTCAAAAAAGAGAAGCGATTCCAGCGAGTAGAATACGCGAACATTTTCTTGTTTCCCTGGTTGCACCTCGTTTGCTTTTTGGGCATTGCCCTTACATAAATATCCCCCCTGTCGGACTTCACTCCAAAAAGACGGCAGAATCATATTTTGGAGATGGTTCATTGATAAAAATTCAATTTGATCCCAATCACCTATCTTAAGTGTCCCATTAAAAGCTCGGTCAATATAAACTCCCAACCAATGATAAGCGATCATCTTCACATCGGGGGATGAAGATTTGAATAACTGGTAAAGCGGTTTTAATTCTTTGGAAACTTCGAGTTTCTTATTGTTATGGAACGCAGATACATATTTTAAGAAATGTGTCAGAATAAAATATGGGAAATGCTTGTAATCAACGCAGAGGATATTGATGCGATGCCATTCAACCAGTTTATCGACCTCTTTTAGGTATTTTATGTAGTCATAGTCGGCCGATGTGGGCAAGATGCTTATATGGTGCCCGACCAAATCTTCCTCTCTTTGTTGAAGGCGGAAATAGGCGATAGATTTTTTGGTCATAAATTTTGATAACAGAGGTTCGTAGTTAATCTCTGATAAAAAATCTTTTTTCTTTGGCGACAAAACGGGGTGTTTCTTTTTCGTTTTTTTTATTTCTGCGTAATCAATATCGTCATCATCCGTATCCTCAAACTCCCTAAAGGCAACGAACGACAAATCTCCGTCTTTTTGCATCCCATGTCTCGCTAACTCAAATAAAGCAAGTTCTTGGAAAATATATTCTTTTTCATCATCTTCGGCTGGCATATAGGGCGTGATCTTCGTTCTTTCCCAGCTGCTAATAAAACAAATCGCTTTGTCTTTTAAGTTAGGCAGGCCTAAAACTTTGCGGGCCTGCGCCAGCGTATCGGGTTTTTTAATCTTTTTGGCATTTTCCATCACACTTTACTTTAGTTTACATTTTGATATAATTCAACAATGAACGGACAAGTACAACCAGTCCTACAGCAAAAGGAAGTAGTTTACATAAACTACTTTGATGGCATAGATATGGATAGGGTACGAATGCTAATGGGCGTTTGCACGCAAGTACTTGGGCAGTTTAAGCCAAAAACTTTATATTTCTTATTTGCTTCACCAGGAGGCCAAGTCAATGCGGGTATAGCTTTATATAACTTTTTGAAAGCAATCCCTCCCAAAATTGTAATGCATAATATGAGTTCCATTGACTCTATTGGCACTGTTGTATTTCTTGCAGGCGATGAACGGTATGCTTCACCAAATACAACATTTTTATTTCACGGGGTTGAGATGCAGTTTCCACAAAGGACTGCTGTCAACCTAAGCAAAATTGGAGAGATTAAAAGTAGCCTCGCCGAAGATCAAAACAAAATTGCTGGTATCATCGCTGATAATACCAGTATTTCAAAAGATGAAATCCAAGAATTATTTGCTCAAGGAGAATCCAAGTCCTTGAATTTCGCCAAGGACAAAGGGTTCATTACTGAAGTTAAGAGTATTAAGCTTGCCCCCGAAGACATCCTTATCAATATTGCTTTCCAAAATAAGACTTAAACTTTGCCTATTCTGATAGGCAAAGCCTGCATAGTAGTAATTTTGTAAATCTATTATATCTTGCTCTCTAATCATATATTGATTATACAAGAAACGGATTATGTTGCCAGATGTGCTGTCTGAAGTGCCTTAAGGATAGAGATATTGCTTAAAACATTCTTCCAATCTACAGTTCTGAAACTATCCACTATGCCACCCCAGGGAAAATTTTTGCACCCGAAGTGGTGGAGGAATTTTTTTCTGTTGTGACGAATAAGTCGGGGCTCGAAGGGCGAGGACGGCTGCCTGTGGCAGGCGACCGCAAGCCCCAAAACCGCCATCATTATGACTAATAAACGATAGATAGCTCAAATGCCACACACTGACGAACTCATAATTTGTAAAAATTGCGGCGAACAGTATTGTGCTGTCTGCAAATCCAAATGCCCAAAGTGTGGCGCGATTGATGTGGTTGGCTTAAAAAGACAACGCTTAAGAGAAAAACGAAGGGCAATGTTAAGGCCAAATGAAGGTTGGGGTGATAGACCAAACGAGAGGTAATTTATGCTCACACTTGAACAGTGTAGAGAAATTGACCTGAGCTTAAACCATTTGTCTGACGAAGAGGCAAGACGAATTATTGATGATCTCTATAGTTTGGCTCAATTGGCACTTGATGATTGGCAGAAGACGACTTTTAAGAATGACAAAGCTGTTTAAAAAGCTTGGTTTTCACAGCAATCTAGGTTTTTTGGATTTAACGCCTTCAAAATAGTCACATCTAGTTTTTGTGTTATATTAGGAACCTTGCAATTTTTGTTAGAATGTGATATAATGACCTTAAGTTAATAAGAAATGTATGGACAAACTCAAAGTCATTAGTGTCCAGAAAGAGCTAATCAGACGTAGATTCGGTTTATTTTCGGTTAAGGATTTTGCTAGAATTTTTAAGGTCAAAGACAAAACAGCGAGGGCATTTTTGAGTTACAACTCTAAAAGAGGTATTTTTTTAAGGATAAAAAGAGGGGCGTATATTTATTCCTCCAACCCCCCTATTAAATTTGAAATTGCGAATTATTTATTGCGACCTTCGTACATATCTTTTGAGACCGCGCTATCGTATCATCGCGTGATTCCAGAAATTGTGTATACCGTAACCTCTGCAACAACAAGATCAACGAAAGAATTCGATATACAACACCAACTGTACAAATTTTATCAAATTAAAAAAAGATTATTTTTTGGGTATAAGCTTATTAAGATACGAAATAGCACGGTTTTAATGGCAGATAAGGAAAAGGCGCTCTTGGATTATTTATACTTACTCTCCTTAAAGAAAAAGCCACTAAACGAGAGGCTGGATGTGACCAAAATAAATAAAAGAAAGTTGGGACAATATGTTAATTTTTTTGTTAAAAACTTGAGAAAAAATAAAGGGCTAATAGAGCTAATAAAAAAAATAAATATATGATGACTCGCCAATCGATAACCGAATTTAGTACAAAATATCAAACATCAGAGCAAAACATTGCAAGGGAGTATTGCCAGCACCTTTTTTTATCGTATCTTTATCGAGGAGCACGGGCTGAACGGTTACTTTTTAAGGGAGGTACTGCTTTACGGATAGTATTTAAGAGTCCTAGATTTTCTGAAGATTTGGATTTTTCAGCATACGATATTTCTGTACCAGAAATAAATAACCTCGTTGATGAGGTTTTGAATGAAATAAGCAGAGAAGGCGTTGAACCAGAAAAGAAAGTAAATCCTGGAACTCAAGGAGAAACGAGTGGCGGCTATTATGCCATCATAAATATGAAATTACTCGAGTTTGATTCTGAAATAAGACTTCAAGTTTCTTTGAGAAACAAAGAACA
>CAZGDO010000058.1:0-6041 GCA_964524365.1 uncultured Gammaproteobacteria bacterium
GCCTGAGCATCTTCATGAGGATAAAGAAGCGCAAGGCGTTTCAACTCGTTTGCCATGGCAATCCGGGAACCCAAATTGCTTGTGAGTACGTCGTCGGTCGGATAATACGTCACGAGAAAGTTTCGAAATATCTCGAGCGCTTCATCTGTGAGTGGAAATTGTTTTCCGGATATCCATTCAATAAAAGCTAGAAGCGCTTCATCGTCGTCCATAAGGCTTTCCGAAAGTTCGAAAAGCGCACATTCATGCAGAAGCTCGAACTGAGCAAGCTGGACGTTGTACTCAACTCCGTGCAAAGGCAAAAACACGTGTTCACCGTCAACTCTGCGTTTTCGAACCTGCGCAAGGTAGCGCATGATTGTTGTCCGGTATGCATAGATCTCAAGTAAAAATAGAGGGTCATGTGAAGAAAATAGGCTCGACTGGCGAGTGTTAGGCATGTGTCTCCTCCTGTTCTGCAAGGGTGCGCATCGGCACGCAGATCAGGATTTCTTTACACCCTTCATCGGTGGCGCACGGGTTATAGGCAAGCCACTCCATTAATTCAGCGATGATGAGTAAACCGCGTCCATGACACTCAAGCGATACTTCCCCGGATTCATCAAGAAAAGAACCGGGGAGTTCTTCCAGATTCAAACGCCCGAGTTCGTCGGTCACAGACAAGAACATGCCAAAGGTCGGCACATACAACAACGCGACTTGAATGTCTTTGTGTTGAGAGCGTTCTTCGGCAACCTGCATGGCGTTGTGAATGAGTTCGGTCAGCACGATGCCGACTTTGGCTTCATCGACTGGAAAATCCTTGACCACATTGCTGACGACCGCTTCGATAAGAGCAAGATGCTCCATATCGCTTCCAACATTAAAGTAGAGACTACCGGCTTTTCCTTGGGTGAAATGATATTGTTCGTGAAAGACACGAACTTGCGGTTGACTGTTGGTGATTGTCAGCACCCCAGTCTGGACATCATATGAAGCAAAATCGAAATCTTCTAAGATCAAATCAACATGTTCATTGTGTCCTTGCTTTAGGATGGGCGTTGTACCGCCTAAAATAGTAAGCCCGCCTGGCAGCGAAATCAATCTGTTGCGTTTCATGGCGCACTCTCCTTTCTTTACTCTGCGCCGATATCGGTTACGTCATCGCCGCCTTCTTCTTGTACTTGGGCAGGTTCATCTTGTAATCGCTGACCGATCACCGACGAAAGACGCAAGCCCATTTCTCCAATTGTGTGTTTCGATGCCATTGACGCCATCGCTGTAAATATCAGCGCTCGTCTTGGCTCGTGTGGTGTTGCTTCAATAAACTGCAACCATCGCCTGCCGTCCCATGTGTCGGTGTCAATTGACGGATCAATTCCACCGTACGCAGCCAACTGATCAAACGTCAATCGTAGATGCATCTGCCGCTGATAGTCTGCGGCAAGTAACTTTCTTGGGACCCCAAGCAATTGAGCGGTTTTCTTGAGCAGCGCTGTCGCATTCTTTGCTTGCGGAAACTGAAATTCAGGGAAGCAAATGTCAGGGATGTAATGCAAAAATGTTGTATCATCCTTGAGCATCATACGCCCAAGCTCCATGCGTTCGAGCGGTTCCAGTAGTTCATATTCAGCAGGAGTGAGCATTGTAGCCGACAGATACTCACGCAAGCTATTTGTCCCGCCTTTTCCGATTACGTTCTCAACACTGTGCGTGAGATAGTAGTTGATTGTTGAAGCAAGTGCGTATACACCTAACAGTGGGAACGAAACCACTAAAACGCGCGATTCGTCGTTCTGTAAATCAGCCATGATGTCCTCCATTCATAAAGACAGCGAAACTGACCTCCGCCTGTATTGTTAAAATACATTGTTAGCTTTTATTTTTATATTTTTAGTATGACCCCGCACGGAAGTGACGTCAATGCGATTTTCGCAAAACTTCTACCAATTTTTGGTAGAATCGTACATTGTGCACTGTCGCAAGTTTTTGTCCAAGCGTTTCATTAATTTTGAACAGATGGCGAAGATAGCTTCGCGAATACGTTACACACGTTGGGCAATCACAGAATGAATCAAGTGGGTTGGTGTCATGTGAAAATTTTTCGTTCTTTATATTTATCGTCGAATAAAATTTCCCTTTCAATTTTTGATCTTTCCAAACGAAAAGATTGCCATGTCGCGCATTCCTCGTTGGAAGGACACAATCAAACATATCAACTCCAAGTTTTACAGCATGCACGATTTGGTGCGGATACCCCACGCCCATGAGATACCGAGGCTTGTCCGCAGGCAAAAATTGGATAGCAGCCTGTATTGCTGCGTACATTTTTTTTTCTGGCTCACCAACTGCGAGACCGCCAATAGCAAATCCATCAAAATTATATTGCGCGAGTTCATGTGCATGACGTTTGCGCAAATCGATATGCGTCCCGCCCTGCACGATTGCAAATAATTTCTGTGTACGGATACGCTTCTTTTTTTTATACGCTAATGCGCGTAACGCCCATCGCGTGGTGAGATCCATTGATTTTGTAATGTACCCCCGCGTTGCGGGATACGGCGGACACTCGTCCAACACCATCATAATATCTGAACCTATAACGCGCTGAATATCGATGACTTTTTCTGGGGTCAGCGTATGTACCTTGCCAGTGAGCGGATCTTTAAATGTCGCACCCTCTTCTGTAAGTTTGCGCATCTTTGCAAGCGAAAATACTTGATAGCCACCCGAGTCAGTTAGTATGGGCCCCGACCACTGCATAAATGCATGTAATCCCTTGTGCTTTTTCAGCACATCAAGACCGGGTCGCAAAAACAAATGGTAGGTATTGGATAAAATAATGGTTGCTCCTAACTGTTTCACCTCTTGTGCCTCAAGAGTTTTCACTGTTCCACGCGTGGCAATTGTCATAAATGCCGGCGTACGAAACAAACCATGATTCGTTCGCACAATTCCGGTTCGACCAAATGGCGTTGCATTAAATGTCATGCATCTAGTATAGCAGAAATCCCCTCTTGCATTTCAGCAGATGTTTGCTGTAAGGTAGACGATACGAAAATGAACATTAACAATATAAAGGGTTCCAAAAATGTTACGAAAAATCGAAACGAGATTTAACGAGCTGAAAGCTACGAAGGATCAAGTTTTGGGAATATTTTTTGAACTACCTGGAATCCGCCAAGTGTTCAAGTATATGACCCCAAACCAACTCTGTTACTTTAGAATCTTCGCGGCAATAATCATGATGTGGCTCTTCATAACGAATGAGTACTCTCTTGCATTCACGCTCTTCATTTTTGCCGCGTTTACCGATTTTATTGACGGACCACTTGCCCGTTGGAAAAAACAGGTAACGGCAGAAGGAGAAAATCTTGATCCGATTGCCGACAAAGTACTGATCAGTATTCCGCTGCTTCTCATTGGTGTTGAACATTTCGACAAACAATCCATCGCATTTTTTCTTGCGGTGGAACTGCTACTTGTGTTTACCGCGAATGCACTCAAACCTTTTCTTCGATCGAAGTTTTCGATTCCACTTTCGTCTGGCTCAAACGGATTCGGTCAAACAAAAATGCTTTTGCAAACAGCAGCGGTTGGCGTCCTTCTGTACGATTCATTGAATCAATCGGTGGTCATGGCGAGCGAAATGCTCCTCTGGGTTTCAATTGGGTTTGGCATGTTATCCTTCTTTCGTCATCTCGCACGAATGGATACAGTCGACAAGTTCGGAAAACCAATAAAACCAATAGAAAAAAGAAACGAATTATCACGATTCCAAACATTGTTACACTCAACGCGCTCTTTCTGTGCATTCCAGCAGGCTTTGCTCTTGTGCGTGAACACTACGCGTTTGCACTTTGGCTATTGCTTAGCATCTTTGCCTCAGACTGGCTCGATGGATGGATAGCACGACGATTTAATCAAGTAACGCACTTCGGCGCGGCACTCGATCCTATTCGAGATTTTTGCGTCCGGTTTCTCTTGCTTTTGTGGTTTCTACTTCAGATCAACGACACAATTATTTTCACGCTGGGAATTATTACCGCCGTGTTAGAAATTGTGAGTTCGATTATCAATTCAAGTACCGCATGGAAATACCGCACGACAAGTCTTGTAACTTTTTGGGGCAAAGCGCGAGCGCTCACACAATTCATTTGTTTTGGGGCTCTTCTCGGGAGTCTTATTGAGCTCTTCACGTTAACACTAACCGCTGAACGAATTCTGTTTAGCGTTATTGCCTTCGCGTCTCTCGTTGCTCTACTTTCTTACTACGGACAACGACAACGTTTCAATGCACTTTTTTCATGAAAACCAAACCGCCGGTCAGAGATAACTCTAGCCGGCGGTCTTTTTATTTCCCCTCCGAGATTTTTCGAGAAGTAACATCCCCATGGCACCCTCGACGTTTCCCGGAAGTTTTTTATGGATAGGTTATGTGAAATATCATCATCATTCCTCCACGTACAGCTCAAACAACCGTTATCACGTTGGGAAAACGGTTCAAAAACGTTATTGAAAAATAGAGGTACAATCCTCCCTCGACATTTTGTTTTTGTTGGTTTTCCTTTGTGTTTTCTTTCCTTACGCTATGTATAATATCACAAAAAATGCCTTTTGTCAACGATTTTTTGCATAAAAAAGAGGGCCGCAACACTTTCGTGCTACGGCCCTTTCTGTTCTAAAAGAACATTACTTACCTTCAGCCGCGGTATCGACAGCCGGCGGATGATTGATGTAGAACACCAATCGGTAATATCCGCTTACTCCTTCGTGCCCAACTTCCCGCTGGAGATTCGCTCCCAAGATTATTGGTTGCGTAGAATCTGCCGGCGGCAGTATGAGCGGAGCATGAACCCATTCCCAGTTTCCGTTCAATTGCATTTGCAACGAAGCGAAAACAGAATTGTCATTCTTGGCGAACGGCTGATATTGTTCGTCATTCCTGACAAAAAAATCAGTAAACGAATAATCGTGGCTTTTGTGACCACCGATCCATACGATCGCCTCGGGCATGTTCTGTACCCCCATATAAAATGGTTTCCCATTTTCTTGATAATACTGAACCGCGCCAAGACCAGTCAGATTCAGTTTTGAAAACTGACCTGGTAGTCGCGCGTTTACCACGAGTGAATAGAGCGGAACGAGCCGATCACCCACGTTCAACCGCAGGGTTTCGATTTCAACAGCATCATACCGAAACGGAACGACAACTGAATAAATCTCGCCGTCCGGGAGAATGATTCCGCCCGACGTACTCCCCGAGTTCTCTTTCGCCCAGAGGCTGTCGCTTGAAGCTTGGGTAAGCTTCCGAGCGCTAACCAGCGCAGTGGAACAGGGCTCATATGCCTTATAGCGCTTCATGGCATTCTGATCCTCGGGATTAAAAAACCACCGAGAAAGCAGAAGCGATGCAAGCACGTAGCACAGGATCAGCAAGAACACGGTCTTCGGTTTTCTCTTATACGTTGCGTACACAGCCCACACGTGAAGTGCAAACACGAATACCACGAAGATCGGTGCTATACCAGTCCCACTCGCAAACCAACTCCAGAGATCTGGAACGGTATATGGGATGTACCAGTCAGCAAGGACAAGTATGGCGAGTGTGAATGTTACCCACAACACGTTTTTCGGAATCTTGATTCGAACACTGGTCGAAACCCTACTCCCCAATCGCTTCTTGCGAAGGTAAAGCACGATCCTAATTGGGATTACCACAAAAAGTAGTATCCCGATAGCAATAAATAGGGTTTGCATTACTTACCTCGCTTTCACGATTTTTGAAGGGGTCGAAGCCTTCGCCTCGTTCACTTTGAGCATCACATCCTGAATCAGATCAGGTGTGACCCCGGCGGCAGCCAGCGCACCAAAGAGTGCGCTTTCTTTGTCGCCACCAATGGTACCAGACAAAAAACGACCGATATCACCAAACGGGATGATCATCTTGCCGTCTTTAGTCCCAAGTGCTTGCAAGGTTTGCATGAACAAAATTTGCAGACCATCGGAACCATGATCCCGAATAGACTGGAAGTAGATCCGCGTAGCCTCAGCCTTACCTG
>CAZGDO010000059.1:0-5977 GCA_964524365.1 uncultured Gammaproteobacteria bacterium
CTTGTTGCTCCTAAATTATTTAATTTATTAGACCTCTCTTCTTCAATTGAAGGGTAATAGTAAAAAGAGATATCGGGGCCACAACCCTCACAGTATCCCAACCTTTCCTTCGTATCAGAGATTTGTTTTTGCGTTTTTGGACTCGTAATACTAGCTACCGATTTCTGGTAATTTATTCCATCATTCTCTGTAAGTCCCCAGTTAGAGGGGTATTGAAACGAAAATCCGTAGTTGTCATTCGTGTATGTTTGCCAGCCGGAGGTGTCGGCAAAAATAAGTGTTGTAAGAATATTTTCGAACAAACCATTATCAGTCTCGGCAAAATATCTTATGTCAACCCATTGGTTATCAGATAGTATAATTTCATAATCAGTAAACGGTAATTCAATAGCCCCCTCGCCAACCGGTGTATCCGTGTGATATTTTTTAGCATCTTTTCCTCCTAGCTCTATATTTTTAACATATTGAGCACCATTAGGATTTCGTAGCTCACTTGGTGACGAGTTAAAAGTTTGTATTTGCAAATATTCTTCATTGTCACCACGTATAATAAATACATCTGATACTGGCTGCTCCATCTTAAGGTTTTCTGGGTAACTTATTTTATAATAAGGCTCTTCATTCGTATACGTCTGCCAGTTTGAGGTGTTGACGGTTGAGGTGTTTATGTTCGCATTTTGATTTGTACTGTTGATATTTTCACCCACTATATTAGTTTTAGTTGTCACTTCATCAACTTTATATTGGTTGTAGTACCAACCAGTGCCTACAAGACCTGCGGCGATAACAAACGTAACAATACCTACAATTAAGATATGTTGTTTTTGGGTGAGTTTCATATTGTTAATATATCAAATTTAATTTATTGCGCTCTTGTTATGTCCTCGATTAACTTTATTATCGAGGAGAAATTACCTCGGTTCAATCTGCGCCTTCTTTCCAATCGAAGCTAATTCCGTCAAGAAACTCTTTATATAGGTCCCAATCTTTATGCCCCCCTGCACTCACTATTTTGATCTCCGTCAAATTATTATAATTAACAACATAGAAATAATCGCTTTCATCGATATATTCGCTTTGGGGGATGTGTAAATGCACCGTCGGCTCTCCGGCGATGGTATATTGCAGTTCTTCAGCCCACTCAATAGTAGAGTATATTTTTTCGGTATCGTCGGGTGATGGTGAGTTTTTTAAAGTTAATGTTGGAGCAAAGCGCTTATTAACTCTATCGGCTACATACTCCTTTAAATTCGTGCCTTGTGGCACCACGATATACTCAACGGGGGTTACTTCAAAATAAGGCCAATTATTTTCTCCATCCGCTGTGACCGGACCTAAAAATTTCATATACATATATGATGTTCTACTGGTATCAAGATAGTCTTTGTAATGCACGCTTAACCGCAATCTGTCTATTGTTATTGTCTTCCATTCATATTCTTTCTCCGGGTACTGGCGCAGCTCTAGCCTGCTAATAATAGACTCGAAAACATCTAGCCCGGATTCTTGATCCGGCTGTAACGCATTAAAGTAGCCATATATGCTATGCGTTTCGTTAATAAAGTATAAATCGCCTGAACGCGAAGGAATATCCGAGCCACCTGGTTCAGCAGCTCTCGAGTCGTAATCTCTTATCTCAACTGTGGTATCCTTCCCAGCTATCAATAAATGATCTGTCCTAACTGGATCTGTGCCATAGTATGACTCTGTAGAAAAACTGTATGTTTCTGATCGAGGTAATATCCTAAATCCCATTCTCACTTTACCCGAAATTGATTCGTCTTTTGGAGTGATAGTATAAAAGTATGCCGGAGCATTCTTGTCAAAATCCAAATTCCACTCAGCTGGTACCACAAGCGAAAAACCTTTCTCGTCACTAGTCACGCCATGCCAGCCATCTGCTTCTTCAACTTCTTTTTGATCTGTTGGTGGCTCGCTATAGGATGGCTGGTGAATTGCTGTTTGGTTGTTATTCACCTGTTCTAATTCTTCTGGCGAAAGAAAAGAGATGGAACATACAATACCTTCAATTACTGTATTCATTTCATCCGCCGTTTCTTGCGTGATGACATTATGGGAAACCATCCCATTTAGGAAATTTGCAATTTCCAAAAAATCATCGCTATCGGGATACTCTATGTAATAAAGATCCATATAGGGTGGATGAAGCATCTCCATTATTTTGTGGTCGCCACATTCTAGTGTCGTCCACGTTTTATCAGTATTTTCCTGTAATCGTTTTTCTAGAGAAACCGTGGTGGTTTTATAGATATTAAGTGGCCTGTATTCATCACGCCCGTATTTATCTGGCTGTAATGAAGTAAAAAACGTCTCTCCTTTTTTTGTTAAAACAACCGAACTACTTGAGTATGAATCAGCAAGCTCCCAATCAGTTGGATATTTAAACTCGATGCCAAGCTGACTTGAATAGCTAAGCCAGTCTGAAGTATCAACTCTTACGATATTATCTTTTGAAGAAAATATTGATAGTCCAACTATTACAATAGTCGCACAAAACATTACTAAAACGAAGATTAACGTCGGTTTTAGCTTTTTTATATGAATTTTAAAGCTTTTGAAATCGAACTTCATAACTCAAGTATAGCAAATAAGCAAAAGTTGACCTTTGCTCACCCAAAATCAGTTTAACACACCTTTTGGTTTTACTGTCTAGAGGGCATCTAAGAAAAGAAAACCCTTCCAGACGAATCTAGAAGGGTGTTAAAGTGTTCTAAGTTAGTTATTCCGTTACTTCAGAAGCAACATCTTTTTGGTTTCAACAGCTTCAGCTGTTTGAATCCTGTAGAAGTATACTCCTGATGAGAACCGTGAGGCATCCCACGTGATGGTGTGCTCTCCGACCTCTTGTTTCTGGTTCACGAGTGTTGCCACCCGTTGACCCAGAATGTTGAAGACATCGAGCCTCACATCAGACGCAGTGGGAAGACTGTAGCTGATGACCGTCACAGGATTAAACGGGTTTGGGTAGTTCTGGTTGAGGGTGAAGAGAGATGGAAGGATTCCATCAAGATTTTCGCCTTCGGCAATCTTCGGTAATGGGTACCCGTACGAATACCACCATCCGGCAGGGCCATCATAGGTGAAACTAGTAGCGGTTGACCGAAACATGTGGAACCTGGATGTGTCCCCGTCGCTGTAGTCATAGGCGGAGACAATATCCATATAGTTGTCGGTTGTGAAGGGCGCAGACAGTGCGTGTATCACACTATTTGCGTTATACCCATCAACAGACCACCACCCTCCTCCGCCTTGGTAGGCATAGGAAGTTCCAGTGGAAAGCCACACATGGATGCGGGTTCGATACTTGCCATTGACTAAACCATAGTCATAAAACGTGGCAAGATCATGTCGTCCGTTGTTGTCAAAGTCGCCACCGACAGCTTGAGTCACATCATCCATGTTGTATCCGTCCACCGTCCACCAACCGCCCCCACCTTGATAGGTGAACGAGGTGGTTGTGGAAAGCCAGACATGGACACGAGTACGGTATTTGCTCACTTCCGGAATGTAGCCGTAGTCATAAAACGTAGAAAGGTCATCGTCTCCATCGTTATCAACGTCTCCAGAGAGCATGAACCTCACGTTTTCAGACTCATAACCTGACGCAACATTCCACCAGCCTTGCGGTGTTTGGTAGGCCAATGAATCCCCGGTAGATAGCCATACGTGAATGGCACATTCTCCATCGCCGTAGTTATACATACAGGCAATGTCGTCTTGATAACCATTTCCGTTGAAGTCGCCGGATGCAGCATCTCTCACCAGATTGGCGTTGTACCCATCTTGCAACCACCACCCTTGCGGCGTTTGGTAGATGAGCGAATCACCGGTTCCAAGCCACAGATGCCAGCAGGCGCGATACCGTCCGTCCGACAGTTGACCATAGTCGTATAGTGCGGCTAAGTCATCTTTGAATCCATCACGATCGAAATCGCCGGACACGAATTGCCTGACGTTTTCAGATGGGTACCCAGAGGGTAAATACCACCAGCCAGTCGGACCTGAATAGGTGAAAGTGGTCCCATTGGACAGCCACGTGTGAATCCGGCACTCAGACCCTGGATAGTCATAGAGACACACCATGTCGTCTTCTTTGCCGTCGTTGTCGAAGTCGCCTTCTGCCATTGCCTTTGCGTGATACTCTGGCGGAGGTGGCGGATCAACGACATCCACCTGGAAGTGCATGCCACTCCAGCCAGGCATCAAACCACCGATTGAGTGGTTGACTCGGAAGTAGACGAGCTTTAACCCCAACGGAGCATTCGCATCTATCTTTCCGGTGAAGGAAAAAGTAGCGACGTCTCCAGGTGCAACAGACGATTCTTGCATGGTGCACGGAGACTCAACGTTAAGCCAACCCAACGCCCCATCATACGGATAGTTGAGAAAGCTCTCACAGGTCGCGCCCGATGCATCGCAGGATTTCAGTTCGACGTAATTGCCAGGATAGCTAGCAGAGTTGTTGTACCATACGAATTGGCTAGTATTGCGGAAGCTAACCGTATACGTACGCGAATCGCCACGTTGAACAGACAGAATGCCTGATGGGTTTTGAGAGACGTAGTCGGTTGCGTAGGTTGAATGGAATTTGATACGATCGGGGCCCGGTGATTGGCTGTAGTCGAAGTACATGTGATGATGATCTGTATTGCCTCCTGCCCTAACGACAAAAAACTGAATAGCATCGCCAGGATCGCCCCACGGCTCTTCATCCCGAGATGGACAACCATAGATATCTACCCAGCCACCAGCGTTATACTCCTGTGTTGTTGGATGAAGAAAATACTCCTCATAGAAGCCGGTACGAAGAAGATAGGCTTCGTTGGTTGCGAAGGGGTTACCAACATGATTGCTTAAATCATACATAACCCAGCAATCTTGGTAACTTCCGTTGTCGAACTTCTGACGTTTATAGTCGTCGTATGTTTCGACCAACCCGATAGCGTCGCCAACGGTATTCCGAGCACCGTTCCGCTCATACGCAAGAGCGAAAAGATAGGAATACTGATGATTCCAACCAGTTGACGTCCGGCCCGGCATGTAGTTTGACGGATGTGACGTTACCGTACTGCCGTCATAGTACAGATACCCTTTTTGGAAGTCTTGCCGGGCTGTGTTTCCACCCTGGCTATACTCATTCGTGATTGGCATGCCAAGTTCACCGATTGGACCATTTTGCTCTTGCCACTTAGATCAGAATCCAGATCGTACCGTGTATGCTCTTCGAGCTCCGGCAAAAGCATCAAAGACAATCGCCGAGGAGCCGAAATTGCCGCCGGAGTAATCCTGGATGTAGCATTGCTGTGGGAAACCATTAACGAACAGTGGCCCACTTGGATTGGGATCCCAGATATGGACACTTCCTACCTTACTACCGAAGTTATTTTCTCCTCCATTGGCATTAAATTCAACGTCGATGTCGTTGGCGGAGATAAACCGCATAGGACTAGTCCAACTTAGCATATTTGGACCATAACCCCATTGATTCTGTGGACGATCATCATCGCTATCCCAGATTCCAAAATGCATGTGGGGGCAAGATCCGCCACCTCCCATGCATGGATCATAATCGGCAATTTCACCTAAAAAAGTGCCGACATTTGGGACAATTGCACCTTGAACCTGGTAGTCCGAGGAGACGTTCTTGATGTGTCCATATTGGACGATGAAATAATGTCCGTTAGGTTTTTGGTAGCGGACAAATAGAACCTTACCCGGCACACCATCACCACCATAAGAACCAGCATTTGGTTGATAATCATAAACCACGCCATTAGCCGCGATCGAATAAAAAGTCGTTCCAATGCCAGTCATCAAATCAACGCCTCGATGCCATTCGGTACAATTCCCGTACTGATCATGTTCTGTACAACAAGTATCACACACCACATCAGTAAATGCATGTGGTAGCATGTAGTTGTCATTTGCATATGTTACACAACTAAATGCAACAAAT
>CAZGDO010000060.1:0-5628 GCA_964524365.1 uncultured Gammaproteobacteria bacterium
CTTTAAAGAAAGCTGTAAAGTAATTTTGCCTTGAGATTTAAGAGAAATATACAAAAAAGAGCCGCTTTTTTAATTGCGACTCTTCTTTGTATATTTGGTAAAGTTAAGTCGATAGGAGACAAAATCTAAAACATGTTCATGAAGAAAAACAGAAGCAGAAAGACCTTCGAACAATTTGTAGAAAAAGTTTTTCTATGATAATCTTGAAATCAATGAGTAATACTATCTTCGAATCTAGAAAAACAACCCCTAATTCAGGATTTACTCTCATCGAAATTCTTATAGTAATTGCCATTCTTGGAATTCTGGCAACCGTTATTTTTTTAATAGTTGGAAATGATAAAATCGTTGAAGCCCGCGACACAAAACAAAAAGGTGATTTAGGCGCGATTGTTAAAGCTGTACAAAGTTACAGCCTTCAGTTCGGACAATATCCGGATAATCTTGTTAATTTGGAAAGTGGCACAGAGCATCCGATAGGAAAACCGCCCTCCTCTGTATCTGACCAACTCGGGGATAGTTACGGGTTTAAAAAGAACGGTGAAGATATAAGAATCTGGGGATTTCTCGAGCAGGGAAAGGTATACTACGTATGGGATTCTATCTGTCCTCAATTTTTTACTACCACTGATGATCCGGCAGATGACGCTTTTGATTGCTCCGCTCAACTGGCGGGAGAAGAAATACCAGAAGAACCACCCCCCGGAACCACCTTTAAAGTCAGCGGATACATTGATGCTCAAGGCAGATCAAACGATAGCGGTGTTACCTTAATTTTTCGCAAAGGATCAGAGACCTATTCTGTAACGACTGCTTCGTGGGGGCATTACGAGATGAACATTCCTTCAGGAATATATACTGTCACCGCTGACATGAACCTGTATCTTTCAACTGAAAGGGTGGTGAGTGTAACTGCCGAAACTGTTATTCCAAACGGTCTAGTTAAAGGAGGCGACGCAAACGATGACGGAACGATTAATACTGTTGACACCGGTATAATCGGTGCTAGCTATGGGAAAAGATGCGGGGATTCAGAATTCGATTCACGCGCCGATATTAATAAGGATTGCAAGGTGGACATTCTTGACTTGGTTTTGGCAGGAGGAAACTTCGGACTCACCCAACCTACACCTTGGTAAATTAGTCAATAATTTTCCCTTTAAAATGAAACAAACAGGGAAAATTGAAAACTTCCGAAATTAAAAAAAGTATGGTATAAATAAAATACTGAAGTTTTTAGATAAAAACAAGCTCTTCATGCATCTTGTTAAAATATTATAACTTATAAATATGCCTAACCAACCAACCAACCAACCAACCAACATCTTCTCTCTCTCTCTCTCTCTCTCTCTTACTGACTAACTTTTGCCTTTCGGTAATTTTCGTAAAATTGCCAAATTTCAATCTACAATCTTTTTCCATAAGATTTCAAATTCAACAACTGTTCAAGAGTTATTCTTTAGATTTTAAGAAAGGAGGTGAAGTTATATAAAAAAGCTTTTAGGAATTATTGCCAGCTTGGCTCTGGTGACAGGGATGGTATTTTCGCTTTTTGAAGCATCAAATGTTGAGGCAGCCGTAAACAGCGATACCGCCGCGGTGAACCTCACTGTTGCTGCTACTATTACCATCAGCGCTCCGGCCGATGTTTCTTTGGGAACAATTACCGGCACCGGTACCAGCGATGTGGGAACTGCCACCTGGACAGTCACTACTAACAATTCAGGCGGTTACAAATTGGAATGGCAGGCCAGCGCCGCAACCCTGACCAGCGGTTCGGATACGATTGCCGCCTATACGCCCGCGGTGGCCGACACACCCGAAACTTGGAGTGTGGCCGCAGCAGATTCAGAATGGGGAGCCAGGTTAAAGTCGGCTTCAACAGACGCGGCGGCTGAGTGGGGAACGGATACTTCTGCTGAAAAATGGCTGAATGTAAATAATGCGGCTGTCCGGCAGATTGTCTCTCGTACAACAGAAACTGCTTCCAGCGGCTCTGACGAAATTGTTGCTTTTAAGGCGGAGGTTGGCGCGTCTCATTTGCAACCAACTGGTGCTTATACTGTCAATGTAACGGCAACAGCAACGACGCTCTAGCCTGTTATAGCAACCGTAAAATGAAATGGCAGTTTTGTTGTAAACACCTTCGAGGTGGTGTTGCGCCTGCGGCACACCTCGAAGGTGCAAATACGCCTGTTTGTCAAACCAGACATTTTGTTTTTATTGTTTTTAATCGGCTATAAAAGCAAGTTTACAAGGAGGTTTTAGAGGTTTTATGTGTAGCAAAAAGCGACTTGCCCAAATTATTCGTATTGGTGTAATTTTGGGGGCATTTCTAGTAATGCCTGTTTTTTCTATTTATGCTAAAGAGGAGATTGCCACCGAACCAGCAAGTCTTCAACCAAAAATTGAACAATTAGAAGGCGTTGAAGTTCGCAATAATTTCAGCATCGGACCTACTAAGTTCAGTTTTGATTTAAAACCGGGCGAGGAGACAGTAGCGGAACTGCAAATTACCAGCCGAATTGAAAAGGAAACTGATTTTGAGGTTGGGGTTGAGGATTTTACTTCGCAGGAAGACCCGGAAAAATATACCCAGTTTTTAGGCAAAGAAAAAAGCCAGTTTTCCTCCAAGGAATGGTTTGCGCCGGCGGTTTGGGAGTTTACTCTTAAGCACGGGGAAAGAATCTTTTTGCCGGTAAAAATCACGGTTCCTAAAGACGCGGAAGTTGGTGATCACTACTCGGCGGTTTTTGTCAAAACAGTTCCCGGTGAAGATGAGGGTAAAACCGGCATCACCCTCTCTTCCCGGGTCGGGTCACTCTTTCTTTTAACTATCGGCGACGGCGAGGTAAAAACTGCCGGTGAGCTTGTTTCCTTTGAGACCAGCAAAAAAGTCTATGACTCTTTACCCATCACTTTTGAGCTGAATTTCCAAAACCAAGGTGATGCTCACTTAACACCTCTGGGCAAGATTATTGTTTCCAATCTTTTTGGCAAGACAGTTGAGGAGGTAACAGTTAAAGACTGGGTGATTTTGCGAAGTTCTTCAAGAATTCAAAAAACCGAGTGGAAACCGGGGTTTGCTTTTGGTAAATACACGGCCACGGCGCAAATCGAGCGGGGCTATAACAATCTGACCGATGTCAAAACCACCACCTTTTATGTTTTGCCGGTCAAAGTCTTGGGTGGGGTTTTGGGTGGACTGATTGCTCTGGCAATCCTAGTCAAATTCTTCACCGCCAAATTTGAAATTAAGAGAAAGAAAACCATTTAAGCCGATTTCCTATGATTATAGTCATAGCAATTTGACTAAATTACTGTGATTACAATCGTAATTGGCTTTCTTGTGCCGTAGTGAGGTGTTTGAAATCAGAAAAAAGAAATGAGATGTTTATTAAGTCTAAGAAACTATCCAAACGAACAGTTATTACCATGGGCCCATTATCTAGATTATGTTCACGGCAAAGGTCAAGATTTATATCAGTTAGAGAATACTCCCCAAGGGGCAGCCACTGAACCTTTAACTCACATTCGTGAGATTACGAGAGTAAGGGTATATGCCAAGATTGAAGGTAAGACAAGAACTCTGATTAAAACTTATGACCAAGTATTCAGCGGTGATTGGGTAGATATGACAGGCTTAACTTATACTGAGTATGCTACCAATCCGGTTACCGATCAGGAATGGGCCTGGCAAGAAATAGATGATTTACAAGCAGGAATAGAACTTGATAATGCTAAGGCCCATTACCTCTATGTAGAAGTGGAGGTTTTAATTGGCTCTTAACCCTTTCGCTGAGTTTAGGAATTCTATGAAAAATAATACAATATTATCTCCCAGAATAGTCGCCTTAGCCTTAGCTCTATCAGGAGCAACTGCTTTAATCTATGAGGTTGCTGCCACCGAAGCACTGTTTTACTACTTCAATAACAATACCTATTCTGTAGCCACGGTCTTAAGCACTTTTTTGCTTGGTCTTGCTCTGGGAAGTCTTGCCATTGCTAAATATCTTAAAAAAATAGGTGAGCGAAAAAAAATTATTCTCTTTACTCTTTTCCAATTCATTATTGGTCTTTATGCTCTCTTTGTTTTGACTAATTTTACTCTTATTCCCAGATATCTTTCCTCGATTACAAACATTATCCCACAAAATAACTTACTCCTCGCTGCTTTTAGTAAATTTATTGTTGGTACTCTCTACCTTATTCTTCCTACTTTTCTTTTCGGCGCCTCTTTTCCTTTAGCCACTTCTATAATTATCAGGAAAGTTAAAGAAGCTGGCCAAAGAGTAGGTCAGCTTTACTCCTGGGATCTTTTTGGCTCAATCGCCGGCGCGCTAACAGCAGGCTTTTTTATTATGCCCCTGGCCGGCCTGAAAGCCGCTTTCTTCTTTGGTGGAGGGCTCAATTTTGCGAGCGGACTCTTGGTTTCAAAGAAAATACCAAGAAAACATTTCTTGATCCTGACGGTCTTGCTCTTAATTGTTTTTGGCCTGGCTTACCTCTTTGTTAATCCCTTGGAGACCAGCAAGAAGACAATGGTCAGAAGAGAAGCTAGTAATGAAAACTCTCAATTTGAAGAGATCGAGAAAACCGATATTCTGTATGAAACACCTTCCCCCTATGGCTTGGTGCAAGTGATGCGACAAGGAGGCGAGCCGGCTCTGTACATTAACCACAAATACCAGTGCGGTCCGAATTACAAAATCGGAAGATTCTTGTCCGATTTCGCCTTGAAGAGCACTGATAAACAAGATATTCAGGTGTTGGTTATTGGCCTTGGCTGCGGATATACTCCCCACTTTCTCCTGGAGGGTCAACACGTTGCCAGTATTGACATCGTTGAGATCAATGACAAAATTCCAGCCTTAACCAAGTACTTTTTCGAATCCAACTCTAATCCCTTGAAAGATAAAAGGACAAATTTGATAATTGACGACGGCTTTAAGTATTTGCAGAAAGACAGGGGAAAATACGACTTAATTATTGTCGATCTTGAAGATCCCTCGGTAGCTCACTCTTCACCCCTTTACACCGTAGAGGGGTTCCGTTTGGCCGCCCAATCCCTTAAAGATAGGGGTCTTTTTGAAATTCAAGGATACAACGGAGGTTATGAATACCTAAAAATTCTTTATCACTCTTTAAAAGAGGTTTTTCCCTATGTTCGTTTTGCTCATAAAGAAACCCATATATTTTTAGCTTCTAAAGCCGAATTTAAGAAAGAAAATCTAACTGATGAAGAAAAAGATTTATTAAAAAGATTAGAAAGAGAAAAAAATATTATTTTGAACACAATGAATTATCCGATATTGAAATACAAATATGGTGAACTTTAAATTTAGGAAAATCAAAAATCATAAATCCTTGCTTGTTTTGCTTTTTATTGTTTCTCTTGTGGCTGGCTCCTGCTTGCCAAATTATGCCAAGAGTCCGATTGAAAGCGCCAATGCTTTAGATAAAGAATCTCCATATAAGTCTGCTTATCAGCTGTCTATCCCTGAAAGACAGGGTGATTTAACTGAATTAAATTCCTATGGCGGGGAAAACTGGTTTGCTGTTTCCAGCAAAGAAAAAGATGCTATTTTATATATCAATGGCTCAAAAATAAAAGGAATTAGTTTTGAT
>CAZGDO010000061.1:0-5537 GCA_964524365.1 uncultured Gammaproteobacteria bacterium
TAAACATAAAAAGATCCTCTAAAGAATCTACAACAACCGCACCTGCCGCCGCGAGACTCGCGTGTTGAACTTCATATGTGCCCGCTAAAGATCCGGTGTGCGACGCAACCGCTGCCTGGGCTTGTGTGCTTTTTCCTGGTTTTAAGATAACTACAGGCTTTTTGTTCGTCACCTGACGTAATGTTCTTAAAAATTTACGACCATGCTGAATGCTTTCTAAATAAAGAACAATGACTTTTGTGAGTGGATCGCGCGAAAAATATTTCAACAACTCTTCTTCTTCAAGATCGCCTTTGTTCCCGAGCGAGACTAATGCTGAAAACCCTATATCCATGCCAAGCGCCCAGTCAGTTATAGCTACCGCCATTGCTCCTGATTGCGAAAGCACGGCTACGCTCCCCATATCAGGTAAACCTTCTGCGAATGATGCATTCAAATGAAATCGGGGGGAAATGATACCAAGGCAATTCGGTCCTAGAATCCGAACATGGGCGGCACGAGCAACACGTAATAATTTTTGTTCGCGGTCCTTACCCACACCACCTGTTTCGCCAAATCCAGCGCTAATAATTATTGCTGAACGAATTCCTTTTTTACCACAATCTCGAATGACATCCTCAACAAATGGCGCGGGTATCACAACAAGTGCCAAATCAACCTTGTATGGGATATCTACAACGGAAGCAAAAACTTTTTGCTTGCGAATTGTTCCACCTTTAACGTTAACTGGGTATACGCGTCCACGAAATCCGTTGGAAATGATATTCTTATACACAACCGCTCCCAATTTATCTGGGTTCGCAGAAGCGCCAACCACTGCAATGGAACGCGGTTTAAAAAATCCTTCTAGCATGTTTATTCGAGTAAATTTCTACCTGTCATTTCCTCAGGCTTATTAAGGCCTAATGTTTCTAGTATAGTGACTGGTACGTCCGATAAAATTCCTACGGGCTGTAGCAACGACAAATCTGGTGTAAGTCCCGGTGTTACTAGATATTCATGATCTTTCCAGGGAGCTCCGATAGCAAAAAACGGTACGGGGTTTGTTGTGTGTTCTTTGTCCATGGCGCCAGTTTGCAAATTTAACATCTGTTCGCAATTACCATGATCTGCCGTAATAAATACACAACCACCTTGTGTAAGCACCGCATCGACAAGATCACCAACAGCTTCATCAGTTGCTTCCAATGCTTTTACTGTTGCTTTTAAAATCCCGGTATGACCAACCATATCAGGGTTCGCAAAATTAATTGCGATAAAATCATATTTCTGGCTGTCAATTGCTTTTACGGCTTTTTCCACAATTTGCATAACACTCATTTCAGGTTTTTCAGCATAACTTGCAACACGTGGAGAAGATACGAGCTCATGTTCTTCACCAATAAATTCTTCCTCTTGACCACCATTTAAAAAATATGTTACGTGCGCATACTTTTCTGTTTCAGCAAGATGAATTTGCTTAAGATTTGCTTTCGAAATAACTTTCGCAAGTGGCATTTCAACAATTTCTGGAGGATACGCGACTTCAACAGGAACGTCTTTTTCGTATTCGGTTAGTGTGACAAAAAATAATCCTTTCAAATAATCTCGTTTAAATTTATTAAAACCAGGAAGGACAAATGCTTTAGTTAATTGGCGTGAGCGGTCAGGTCTAAAATTTGAAAAAATGACCGAATCCTTTTCTAATATTGTTGCAACTGGAGCGCCATCTTTCGTGATAATAGTCGGCTTGAATTCTTCATCCAAATTCCCTTCGGCGTAGGATTCCTCTATCGCTTTTAGTGGGTCAGCATTTTCGCGATCTGCCTCGCCGCACACCATCAGGTTGTATCCTTTTTGAACCCGATCCCAACGATTATCACGATCCATCGCATACCATCGTCCAATAAGAGATGCAATTTCACCTAGACCAACTTGCTTAATTTTATCTTGAAGCTTTTGGATAAACGTTATAGCACTTTTTGGTGGCGTGTCGCGTCCATCTAAAATGCAGTGGATTGCAACTTTTTTTACTTTTTGCTTTTGCGCCAGCTCTAGCAACGCAAACAAATGATCAATCGATGAATGAACTCCTCCGGAACTTACCAAGCTCACCAAGTGAAGCGTTGACCCTTTCTTATTAACACGCTGCGCAGCTGAGACTAATGCTTTGTTTTCAAAAAAATCTCCGTCTGCAATGGATTTATTAATCCGCGGCAATTCCTGATACATAATCTTTCCTGCGCCTAAGTTCAAATGCCCCACTTCAGAGTTTCCCATCTCACCCCACGGCAAGCCAACCGCCTCGCCGGATGCCTGCAGCGCCATAACGGGATAATGTTGGATATATGAATCCATATGAGGCATCTGGGCAATGCTAATTGCGTTTCCACGCGATGGTGGCGCAATACCAAAGCCATCCAAAATAAGAAGTACGACTGGTTTTAATTTCGCTTTTGTTGCCATAAATTCAAGTATATCAAAAAATCAAGTTCTCTTATATCTCTTTCGCGTATTCCGCTTTTATTAACGACTCACCTGTCATATCTTGGGGCTTTTCAATATGATAAAGCTCAAGAATTGTCGGCGCGATATCCGCTAGCCGCCCACCACCCCGTAAGGCATCTTTTGGTAAAGGTGTTCCCACAAGAATAAACGGAACGGGATTTGTTGAGTGTTCTGTATCTATTTCGCCAGTTGAGCCGTTTGTTAAACCCTCTAAATTTCCATGGTCAGCGCTAACAATTAAAATGCCTTTGTGGTGTGCAATAACCTGCTCCAATCTGTTCAGCGCGACATCAACAGCCTCTGCTGCTTTAATCGACGCCTGTAAGTTCCCTGTGTGCGCCACCATATCAGGCGCGGCAAAATTAATCATAATAAAATCATGCTTCTCGCGAGAGATATCATCGACTACATAATCTACAATCTGTGGAGTAGACATTTGAGGCAGCATATCGTATGTTCGCACTTTTGGGGACGGAATAACCACACGATCTTCTCCTGCAACCGGGTGATCATATCCGCCATTAAAAAAATATGTCGCATGCGCGAACTTTTCGCTTTCGGCAATATATAGCTGACGATACGCCTTCAAAGCCATCGGCAGCGTATTTTTTTCATCTTCGCTTGGGTATGCCGACAAAATATCTAAATCTGGGCCAAAATCAGTCATACCCACAAATACCAAATCCTCCAAAAAAACTTTTCGCTTAAAGAAAGAAAAGTCTGGTTGAACAAAAGACTTGGTGAGTTGACGTGCGCGATCACTTCTGAGGTTAAAAAATATAACTGAGTCGTTGAAGCCAATTGTTGCGGGCTCTTCCCCTTCAGGGACAATAATCGTCGGCTGAATAAATTCATCTGTCTCATCTCTGTTGTATGCATGTAAAATTGCTTCTTCGGGACTTTTTGCTCGCAACCCCTCGCCCATTGTCAACATGGAATACACTCTTTCGATGCGGTCCCAATTATTCCCACGATCCATGGCATAGAAACGTCCAGCAATTGATCCAACGCGCACACCGTCTAACACGGTATGAAGCTGTTTCATAAGATCGATTGCTTCATACCGAGAGGAATCGCGCCCATCAGTAAACAAATGCGATACAACTTTGCGCAACCGTAACTGTTTTGCAAAAGACAATAGTGCTAGCAAATGATCGGGATTTACGTGAGCGCTTTGGTTGTCTGACAACAACCCCATGAGATGGAGGGTGGAATTATGACGCTGAACATGTTTGACCGCGCGCTCAAAAGCTGGATTGCGAAAAAATGAACCGTCATCGATCGCACGGCTAATTTTCACCGTATCCTGGAGTACAATACGTCCTGCGCCAATATTGAGATGCCCTGCTTCTGAATTTCCGTCTTGGTCTTCTTCTAATCCAACGTCACGACCAGAGGCTGAAAGAAGTGTATGGGGGCTCTGCTCTAGTATGTCATCATAATGTGGGGTGTCTGCAAGTGCAATTGCATTCCCCTCTTTTCGTTTCGAATACCCCCAGCCATCAAGAATAGCTAGTACAACTGGGTGATACTCTGAATTGTTTTGTTTTTCTTTATCCATGTGTTATGAAACCTCTTCTTCAATTTCAAGTAGGCGGTTATATTTCTCTGTCCGTTCGCCGCGTGTTGGTCCTATCTTATAATAAGAAGCGTTTGCGGCGACTCCAAGGTCAATAATGAACGCGTCTGCTGTTTCTCCACCGCCTCGATGCGAAATAATAGATTTTATGTTGTGCGTATGTGCCAACACTAACGTATCTATCGTTTCGGAAACGGAGCCAATCTGATTTGGCTTAATTAAAATTGCATTCATCACCTTCTCACGTATTGCTCGGCGCAATCTATCAACGTTTGTAACGGTAAGATCATCGCCAACTATCATTACTTTCTTTTTTAATTTCGCGTATAGTTTCGTCCAATTTACCCAGTCATCTTCTGATAAAGGATCTTCAAGTGTAACAATTGGATATTTCTGCAACCAACGGGTAAACATTACTGTTATTTGATCTGCGTTCAATGTTTTTTTGTCTAACGGCAAGACATACTTTCCTTTCTTATAAACTTCGCTCGTTGCGGGGTCAAGTGAAATAGCAACATCTTTGCCTGGGCGGTATCCTGCTTTTTTAATACCTGCTACTAAAATGCCAAGTGGAGCTTCATTAGATTTCAATGGCGGAGTGAACGCGCCTTCGTTCCCAACATTTGTGGAATATCCTTTTTGCTTTAAAATATCGCGAACAGCCATATACGACTCGAGCGTCATACGAATAAGTTCGCTGCGTTTTTTGTTTGCAACTGCTGTAAGTAGGTACTCCTGAAAATCAGTCGAATCGTCAGCGTGCCGACCCCCTTCAATTGTCACCATCATCGGTTTAGGGAGGATATATGTAGCAAATGGCATGCGGTATGCTTTCCGCAAATAAGAATACAGCGGTGTATGTGTCGCAAGAGCACCCGCTCGTGCGCACGCGATTGAAACGGCGAGAATCGCGTTGCCACCAAGACGGGATTTATTTTTTGTACCATCTTTTGCAATCATCATCTCGTCAATCGCACGAAGTTTAGTAATTTGGGTACCACGCAGCAATGTATGTAACGTAGTTGAAATATTTCGTGCTGCTTTTTTCATTCCCATGCCTCTATATCGCTTTTTGTCTCCATCAAGCAAAATAAACGCTTCATGGCTTCCACTAGATACGCCATATGGAACGGACGCGGTTGCGCGAATCCCATTTGAAAGTTCAACACAAGCCTCAATTGTCGGATTGCCACCAGATGATAAAATTTCTCGGCCTGAAATACGAATAATCGTTGGGAGAGCCATATTATGTTTGTTTTAATAATTCTAAAGCGGGCATTGGTTTTCCTTCTAAGAACGTGAGCATTGCTCCGCCGCCCGTTGAAGTAAATGTAATTTTATCTTTATAGCCACTTTTCGCGAGCGCATCTAACGTGTCACCGCCACCGGCGACGCTTCGCGCATCGCACGTACCAACAATGCGTGCTATTTCGCACGTACCATGGTCAAACGGCTTTAACTCAAAATATCC
>CAZGDO010000062.1:0-5537 GCA_964524365.1 uncultured Gammaproteobacteria bacterium
ATTTGATACAAACATTTCCCGCGATAATGTGTGTGGGTTATGTGCGTATTTATATTAACGCGAAATCGACATATCATCAACTGTACTTCTCTTTTTTTTGTTTCATGGTTTCCGCTTTATCTTTCTCGATATTTTTAAACATCATAACCATGTCATGAAATAATATTTTGAAAATAGCACCCCTCCCGTGATACGAAAGAGGGAGTTCATAATCTATGTTGCCATGCGTTAACTGATCCATGCCCTCAGCTAAAATATTAAATTCTTGTGTTAATCGACGAGCAACAAGGTATGCTGTGGTAAACATAAGAATAATTGCAGCGATATCAATGAGCATAAGTGAACGAACAACGTCTAACCGCTGATCGGTAATAAATTTCGCTGCAATATCAACTCCGACAATCGCAACTGCTTTACCAGAAATATCATAAAGTGGGGCATACCCAGAAATCCACGCACCCCACTTATCGTACGTTATGTGTGAGTCAGCACTTGGACCTAGAGTGAGTGTTGCTTGTAAATCTGGCTGATCGGAAATATCATATTCTTCACCTATACGAGGCTTAAGTTCAGTTTCATCAATTATGCCATCGCCATTACCATCAGCATCTACATCCGCACTCACTACAAACGTCATAATATTTGGATTGCTTGTCGGACGCAACGTATACACATCATCAACCCGAGGATTTGAATCCGTGACTATTTGAAAATAATTCTCAAGGACTTTATACTCATCTGAACTTTGTTGGCTTGGATTCGTCAAATTTTCATGCAAGCTCGTCGGAATGTTTGACGCCACATTAATGGCAATTTGCTTTGCTGTGTCTTGTGCGAGCGAAAAAATATGCTCATTCATAAATGAGTATAGGCTCACATTTATTATTACTAACAATATACCCCCCGCAATTAATAGGCGAGAAAAGGTTGTCTTTAAATATGGTCGCGCAAAATGGTGGATATGAGACATAACAATGCGAAATTATTTATTATAATGACAATTCAGGGGTTATTGTGCAGGTGTACCCGCAAATATCTATGCACACCTCTTTTGATGCTCCACATGGATTCCCACACGCTTGGAACACACCGCCGAGGGACGCGCAATTTTCACGCGCAGATTGTATTTGAAAATCATTTAACACTGTGCCATAAACAATTTCTCTCTCTGATGAGCTCTGAGATGAAAGCTCAGTGTGGAAAAACCTATTTGTTGTTAGAAGGGGCCTCTCTAAAGCAGATGCTTCTGATGAGGTTTGGGTAGAGTGCAATAATACTAATGCAAGAACTAGAAGTACTATCACACCGAGACTAACTAACATTGGATGCATTAGTGATTCTTTCATATACGAAATAATCGTATCTACACAGATTAGCTGAAGTTATAGGGCTTTACCTCTTTCTGCTTGTATGATAGCATAGCTAAATAAAATTGTTCATTTGTACAGGAAGGATAGATGCATACGAGTTAACGATCACGCAGTCGCGCGGCAAATGGAAAAAAACGCTCCGCAGAAATGGAAAGACGCCGACAAGAGCACACAATAAAAAACAAGTGCGGCTTGAAACTCAACGCGAGCAAACTCCTGTGAAAGGGTTTAGACAAAGCGAAAAATAAATGCCTCAAAAAAAATACCCCTTCAGAATAATCTAAGGGGTGTTCTTAGTGATCGTCCAAACTATGCTAACTTATCGTGCCATCCATCATGTGTACAATCACCGTGAGAATGTAAAAAATACTTATCACAATAAGCGCTTGATAAACTAATTTTCTTTTCTCTTGTGGATGAGCAAGATATGCTAAGGATCCAAAAATAAAACTACCTATTGGACACACCACGACAATGATCAGGCTGACTATCTCTGGCAACGAAAGAATCCACTGAAGAAAAATGCCAACCCCTAAAAAATTTAAAAAATGGAAAAACCAAAAAATAGTCGGTAATAACAAAATGATGTATCCAATGTATACAACTCGGTTTGTTGGCATAGCAACGTGCTTAGGTGGTTTCCTCATATATGTATAGTATCACAATATGCATCACGATGCCGAGATGCTGAGACTTGTCTATACAAACAACATACAACTTATGCACGAAAAGGATTGGTCGGGGTGCGCGGACTCGAACCGCGGACCTCTCGCTCCCAAAGCGAGCGTTCTAGCCAACTGAACTACACCCCGAAACATCTTTACCCTATCCTAGGCTCGTTCCTTGCGTCAAGACGATCCCTCTGCCACCTGAAAAAAAGAATGCCCAATAAAACTAACAGAGAAATCCAGTTTACCGCAAGCACCCACGGATCTTGCCAGCCAACCTCACTATCGATCGCCCAATCGCTCAAAGGATACAAAATCTGTGTCGCATACCGTCCGCTGTGTAAAAACATGTCAAAAGCAATATGCAGGCCCCATCCTAATAATGGCCAATACATTTTTTTTCTAAAGAAAAAAACAACTGTCACAACAACTATCCATACTACCATGCTATGTAACAAATAGTAAGGTGCCATCCACCCGTCAGGAATCGTCAACGTCAAATATGGGATTCCTATTCTATTGGTAAATGGAATGATCCACTTCACTTGCCGAAGACCGTCTTGAGAAAACAAATAAATAAGTGGCGCGAAAGTCCCCACATCTGGAAGTATTCCAAATAATGCCGCTTTCCATTTCCAGCGTGCGTTTTGAAAAATCGCTACCGGCCATAATGCGTGAGAAATAAAATCCATAACAAGCAAAATAATGATGCCTCGGGTCAGAATCGCTACTTCCGACGCCAGCCTCTTCATAAGATTTTTTTCAACCGTGGTGCCTCGGGTCAGAATCGAACTGACGACGCCAGCCTCTTCAGGGCTGCGCTCTACCACTGAGCTACCGAGGCGCATATGAACCCCCATGGTGGGTCCGAGAGGAATCGAACCTCTGACCTCCACAATGTCAATGTGGCGCTCTAACCATCTGAGCTACGAACCCATGTGTTTTGCTAAATGTCAATGTGGCGCTCTATCCGGGGCAGCGTTAGACGCTACGTTCACTCGCGTCTACCGGCGTTCAGCTTCGCGTTCGCTTGCTTCACTGCTGCCCGTCCCGCCTACGGCGTGACCCATCTGAGCTACGAACCCATGGTGGGCGATCCAGGAATCCCCCTTGAGACCTTCGTCAGTATCAGTGACGCGCTCTCAAGATTATTCTGTGTTCGGTGGGCGATCCAGGAATCGAACCTGGGACCTCGTCATTATCAGTGACGCGCTCTAACCATCTGAGCTAATCGCCCACCGAACACACAAAACCCATTCATCGCCGATATATTGTCAAACACGGTAATCGCGCCGTACGGAGCTTCCATACCGTGCACTCACTCTACAAAAGCGGGACGAAAAAATCAAGTCTGGCGCTTCCACAGCAGACCCGCGGCGCCGAACCAACAGGCAACAAGTCCTATCGCAGGCAACGCAACAAACAGCTGCTGGAACCACGTTGGGGCTTGTGCGGGCGGTGTTGCTAAGATATTTATTGCAAACAATCCCGCTATCAGCAGCACAAGCCATACCGTAAAGGGAACCCGTGACCGAAAAACCAAAGGAAGCACCGGTAGAGTCAACAAAAGAAAAACGAGGTGATGCTGCCACGTCAATGAAGAAACAATAAACCATGAGAGTAAAATAGCCGAAAGCCCCAAAAAGAATCCCAATTCCTGATGTGTCCGCAGCCACTCCCGATAGCGCCATACCACGCCAATCGTCGCAGCAAACAGAATCCACCCGAAGGCTTTTACGAAAGGAACAAGCGGGACCCGCACAAGCGGTGGCACAACATCTTGCGTCGTAAACATACGATACGCCATTCCGGTCAATGAAATATTTTTCCACCATGCGACGCTCCCTGATCCTTTCACGGGATTAAGCGGATTATCATGAATGTCACCCGACACTAATTCAGGAACAACGGTGTGGGTATATGAAGTCCATGTGCCTGGAAAAATCGCAAATGAGCCAAAAAAGAGAAGTGCTGCGATGATGGCAGTGACAATGACAACTTTGTATCTTTTTTGCATGAGCAAAATAATAAGCAGTGCCGCCAAAAAAAACTTTCCCACGATGGCGACTGCGAAAAAAATACTTGCTCCGATAACCCATTTTTTCCGAAGACACAGCGCGCCTGCAAGCAGAAACAACAGCAACCAGGTATTTGTCTGATGCAATTCAACGGAATAAATAAATGGGACGCATACTAATGGTACAACGCCAAGTAGCCAGGAGCGCGGGTCACGGTCCGGCCATGGAGAGAAATATTTCGAGAGTACCCATGCAATACCAAACGCGCTTATCGCTACACCGAACATCCAAATTCTACGCGCTAGAGGATACGAAAGATGATCCAGCGCAACAAATGGCAAGAGTTCGGCAATGGAATGACGATACGGCGCCACAATCGTAGAGAGCTGTGCATCCTGCGCTGATGCGGCGGTACTCACTTGTTGGATATCAAATGGATCGCCACCAGTGCGCAACACGTGGGCTGCAAACTGAATGCTTGGAAAATCGCTGAAATTATTCGGGTTTGAAAACTGTTCCTTTACTACCCAGCGAAACAAAAAAGATCCTGCAATAAGCACGACAAACAATATGGCTACTACCGCGAAAGAAGACTGGTGTGATGTTTCGTGCGTTTCATTCATATACTCACGCTAGCATAAAGAGTAAACTTCTGCATCTATATTGTTAGGCTTGACCGGATTTATCCTTTTTATTATCTTAAATATATTCTACGAACATTAAGGTCGGAGCGAAAACCAACCCCAAACAGTGACTCGCTGGTTAGGAAAATGCATGCAAGCTGCGCCGAGACGTTCTCGCTTGAGAACTAGCGATGTGACCATGCATCACTTTCTCACGGGGAGTCTTCACTGGGAACAAGGTGGCCTCGGCCGCAAAAATAAAAAAGCCTGCAAGTTTACTTGCGGACTCTTTTTTTGGCATATACATATGTAACAAGAGGGTCCATACGTCGATCAAATTTTTATCCGTTATGAAGGATGAATCTGCGAAAATCGCAGACTCGACCATTTATTCTAGGTACTCCCTAGAAAGGAGGTGATCCATGCACAGCTTCCGCTACGCATGCCTTGTTACGACTTAGCCCTTATTGCCGAGCCTACCTTCAACCCTTGCGGGTCTTCAGGTATTCCCGACTCTCTTGGTTTGACGGGCGGTGTGTACAAAGCCCGAGAACGTATTCACCGCAGCGTGGCTGATCTGCGGTTACTAGCGATTCCAGCTTCATGAGGGCGAGTTGCAGCCCTCAATCCGAACTGAGAGAAGATTTGATGGGATTTGCTCCATCTTACGATTTCGCGCCCCATTGTTCTTCCCATTGTAGCACGTGTGTGGCCCAGGGTGTCAGAGGACCATGCTGATTTGACGTCATCCCCACCTTCCTCCAGCTTAAAGCCGGCAGTCTCGTATGAGTAGGTAACATACGACGAGGGTTGCGCTCGTTAGGGGACTTAACCCAACGTCTCACGACACGAGCTGAC
>CAZGDO010000063.1:0-5381 GCA_964524365.1 uncultured Gammaproteobacteria bacterium
GCATTTTTACCGTCAATAACAACCTTTACTTTATGCTTCTTAATATACGCAGGTGTTATTTTTTCAAGAAATTCTTTGTGGTTTGTTGCAAGAATTATCGCGTCAACTTTCACCATACAACCGTCAAGTGTCTTTTCAGTATTTCTTTCTGGGAAATATGGATCAAAAACATGAACATCTGCTCCCAGTTCGTGCAAATACTCAATAACTTTTTCTGATGGACTTTCACGAATATCGCCAACATTTGCTTTATACGAAAGCCCCAACACGCCAACGTGCGCGCCCTTCATTGACATCTTCAGCTGATTCAAATTCCATTGCAAAGCCTTCACGCAATAATAAGGCATTTTATTGTTAATTTCGCGTGCAAGTTTAAGAAACTTATGATCAAACCCTGAAAGTCGTGCCCGCTCAATCAAATAATATGGATCAACTGGGATACAATGGCCTCCGACTCCAATCGAGGGGAAATGTGCCATAAACGCAAATGGCTTAGTTGCTGATCCCTGTAATACATCGTAAAGGTCTATCCCGAGCTTATCAAAAGAAAGTGCTAGCTCATTTACAAACGCGATGTTTACGTCTCGGAAAGAATTTTCTACTATTTTCGTTGCCTCAGCTTCTTTAATTGATTTCATAATCCGAACTTCTGCGTCAAGTATAGATCGATAAAACTTCGCGGCCTTTTGTGCCCCCTGCTTTGTAATCGCGCCAACACAGCGTGGAATGTTCCCTATGCGCCATTTGGGGTCTCCTGGATTTATACGTTCAGGGCAGTGTGCAAGATAAAAATCCTTCCCCACTCTCTTGCCTGTTGCCTCTAAAATTGGTAAAACAACCTCTTCACACACACCCGGATTGATGGTCGATTCAATAATGACGAGCTGCCCTTTTTTCAAATACTTTGCGACACCTTTTGTTGCTGATTTCACAGGTCCTAAATCTGGGTTATAAAATTTATCAACAGGAGTTGGCACGCAAACTATGACAACATCAGATTTCTTTACGGCTTCAAAAGACGTTGAGGCTAAAATTGGACGTTTTGCGATTGTTTTTTCAAGTTCGGCATTATCGGGTAATATATTTATTCCTTTATTCAACTGATTGATCTTCTTTTTATCTTTTGCAACACCAAAAACCTTATAGCCTTTGTTGTGCGCCAAAACAGCAAGCGGCAGACCAACATAGCCAAGTCCGACGACTGTGACAATTACTTTTCTCCTTTTTAACTTCATGTTTGCCATGTTTGTTCAATAAACCAATTATATGTTTTTTGTAAACCGAGATTCAAATTAATAGAAGGGCTCCATGTAAGAATATTTTTTGCTTTTGTATTCGCTAATGAACTACGTATTTGTTCAGTAACCTTCTTTCCTCGAATAGCGGTAATATGTGTATTTGAAAGATGAGCAAGCGTTTTGTACAAGCTATTCACGGTTGTTTCTTTGCCTGTACTAATGTTTAAAATTTCATTATTTCCTTTTGTCATTGATCGTAGTGATGCTTTGACTACGTCAGCTACGTAAATATAATCTCTTGTTTGTCTACCTGTATTATAAATTTGAGGTGGTTTTTTATTTGCTAACTTTTTACAAAATACCGCAATCACCCCTCCCTCACCATCGGCATCCTGCCTTGGTCCATATACATTAGAAAGACGTAGAACAGTATATGATAACCTTGAGATTTGCAAGTAACTTTCTATCACGCTCTTCGCGATTCCGTAAGGCGTAATGGGCTGAAGTGTGTCTGATTCTTTATTTGGGGGGGTAGAGTCTGGATTATAAACTGCTGCTGTCGAATAAAAAATAATTTTCCTTACGTTAAATTTTTTTGCCGCTTCTATTACTCTCAAGCTGCCCACAATATTCGTTTCAGCGTCTTCTACGGGGTGTTCTTTTGAATACTGAAGATTTTTTTGTGCTGCCAAGTGATAAACGTACTCAAAACTTTCTTTTCGAAATAGCTTCAAAAGTTGTGGCGCCTGTATTTTCATTTTGGCAAATTTTGCGTGACTGTTGAGGAATTCTTTTTTCCCAACGCTTAAATCATCTACAACAAATACTTTATGTTTCTTTTTTAAAAGTTCATCCACTAAATGACTTCCAATAAATCCTGCCCCTCCGGTAACGAGAATACGAGCCATATTATTTTCCGATTCCTATATAAGTAAACCCAAATTTTTTCATGGCATCTGGATTGAGAATATTTCTTCCATCTACAACAAAAGGAGTTGTCATTGTACTCCTTAATGCCTTCCAATCAAGGCGCTTAAACGAATCCCACTCCGTCGCTATAACCGCCGCGTCCGCTTTTAATAACGCCTGTTCTGGAGTATCACAGTATACAAGGTCGCCCTCCTGAGTCAAGATTTTTCTCGCATTTTCTTCTGCGAGCGGATCAAACGCAACAACCTTAGCGCCTTTCTGCAATAACTGCTTGATAATATCAATACTAGCGGACTCGCGAACGTCATCCGTGTTGTTCTTAAATGCAAGACCTAAAACCGTTATTGTTTTTCCTTTCAGCCGTCCGAGTTGCTCCTGTAGTTTTGTTAGAACGAGTTTTCGCTGGTCCGCGTTCACTTGAATAACTGCGCGTAATAATTTAAAAGAATATCTATGATTGCCGGCAATGTGCTTCAAGGCTTTTACGTCTTTTGGAAAACAACTCCCACCATACCCGATCCCAGCTTTCAGAAAAGATTTACCAATACGTTTATCGAGCCCCATCCCATAGGCAACCTCATCAACATTTGCGCCGACCGCCTCCGCTATATTTGCAATTTCGTTAATAAATGAAATTTTTGTTGCTAGAAACGCGTTTGATGCATATTTCACCATTTCAGCGGTTTCAAGCCCGCAAAACACCTTTTTTACGCGAATAGGAAGCAATAAATTTCTCATATGTTTCTCTGCTCGCTTTGAGTCAGTGCCGACAACAAGACGGTCTGGTTTCATAAAATCTTGAATTGCATTCCCCTCCCGCAAGAATTCTGGAAAAGAAACGACGTCTGCATTGTCTCCATGATATCGCGCGATGTGTTTGTAAGCTTTTCGGGCTGTCCCAATGGGAACCGTGCTTTTATCAACGACAATTTTATATCCCTTCATATTTTTCACGATTTCTTCAATAACACCCCAATAATCGCGCATGTCTACGTTACCGTTTAGTAAAGTTGGTGTTCCGACCGCAATGACAAGCATCTGAGTTTTTTCTGACGCGTCGGCAATTGAGTTGGTAAATACGAGTCGTCCGGATTTTGTATTGCGTACAACTATCTCTGAAAGTCCCGGTTCATAAAATGGTGTGATCCCGCGCTTTAAACGCTCTACTCTATTTTTCTTTCTATCAATCAACAAAACGCGTTTCCCAAGTTCCGCAAAGCAAGCTGCTGACACAAGACCAACGTAACCCGCGCCGATAACGGCTAAATCAAAAGACTTGGTGCGTTGTTTTTGTGTCCTTTTCTTTTTCATTCTTTTGAATAATCCCGCTTAAACTCTTCAGGCGATTCTTCACCCGCTTTGTGAACAAATTTATTTCCTCGCATGTAATCAATCGTGCGTGATAAACCACCCTCAAGATCTATCACAGGAAACCAACTTAAACGTTCTTTCGCATTACTAATATCAGGGATACCTTGACGAACCGTATGCGGAAGTGGTTCAGCGAATTCGATCTTTGAGGATGAGTTCGTCATTTCAATAATTTTTTTTGCAACACCAAGCGTGCTAACAATCTGCGGATTTCCAAAATTTAATGGGCCAGGTTCCTTTGATTTCATAAATTTCATTATACCTTCGATAAAATCCGTTATGTACAAAAAAGTACTCTTTGAATCTGGTACACCATGGATTGTGATAGGCTTGCCGTCAAGCGCCTGGTTAATAAAGTCAGGCATCATACGACCGTCGGTCAATTTCATGCGTGGACCATAGGTATTAAACATACGGGCAATTTTTGCATCGATACCATAAACGTTTCGATAATTTACGATCAAACTTTCCGCGAAACGCTTGCCTTCGTTATAGCAACTACGGGGGCCAATAGGATCAATAAAACCCCAATACTCTTCTGGGAACGCCTCACCTTCATTTGGTTCTCCATAAATTGCCGACGTTGAAAGGTGGAGTAGTTTTGCTTGATACCGCACAGCAATATCGAGCATGTTTTTTACTCCGAGACTATTTGCAAATAATGTTTCAACAGGAAACGCATTATAATCCTTCGGTGCCGTAGGACAGGCTGTGTTGTATATTTCCTGGACTCCCTGGAATTTTACTTTAAACGGCCCAAGTTCTGGGTATTGTTCTAAATCAAGCGGTTCGGTTATGTCATGCTTAATGAATTTGAAATCCGGATACTGCAAAAGGTGCGAGATATTTTCAATTGATCCAGTCGAAAAATTATCAACACAAATAACTTTATACTCCTTGATCAGCTCATCGCAAATATGGCTGCCGACAAAACCCGCTCCACCAGTTACGAGCGCATTTTTTTTTTGAAAAATTGGTCTTTTTTCTTCCATATTATTCATATTTTCTTTGTAGTTTGATGAGTGTAAAAAACATTTTTACTCCGCTTTTAAAAAGTCCTATCGGAGATCCTAGTTGAGCTGAATCCGCGCGGTCATACCATTCACTTTTTGTTTCGATAACAGTAAGGCCATGTTTTCGCGCGGCAAGCAGCAAATCTACGTCAATTGTCATATCGGTCGTTGTCAACTCAGGCAAAATGTGCGCGAGCGCCTCTCTCTTGAATAATTTTGCTCCGCACTGGGTGTCACGATATTCAAGGTCTGTTATAAATCGAACTAATCCTGCAAACAAATGACTTGCGATCCCTCGAAGTATACCCCGACCATGTACCTGTGAATCTGGAAGCAGCCGAGAAGCAATTACGCCGTCTACGTGGGAATCTTGAATAAGTTGGTACATACGGATCACATCTTCAACCGGAGTTGCGAGATCTGCGTCTACAAACCCCATAACAGTCCCCTTAGCGGCTGCTAAACCTCGTCGTACGGCTCCGCCCTTTCCTACTGCTTCAGGGATTACTAACGAACGAAGAGGGACGTCCGGGTGGTTTTCTATAAATTTCTGAACAAGTTTAACTGTCTTATCGGTGCACCCATTCGGTACTACAACGATTTCATACGCTATTCGTAGTGTATCTATATACGCCTCTAGCGTGCGTAAAATGCGCTTCTCTTCATTATAAGCTGGAATAACAAGTGACAACATATTCTGATGAGAATTCTACCACTTTTAGCGTCGTTTTGCAACTAAATAAATTTTCTATTTTACGCCTTACGTGCCACTGCCACGGCAGGAGTAGTTTCCACCTTTTGCCGAGTCAAAAGGTGGGGGAAAACCGAG
>CAZGDO010000064.1:0-5309 GCA_964524365.1 uncultured Gammaproteobacteria bacterium
ATGAGGATTTTCAAACTACATTAGAAGAGGTGAGAGGCAAAGGCAAGACTCTGGCGAGTTTAGTCAGCGAAGAAAGAATCAAAGATATTGAAGACATAGATGAGATTGAAGATGAGGTTAAAGACATATCAACTGAAACAGAGGATAAAGCAAAGGAAGCTAAAGAGCGAACTATTGATAAACAAAAGTCTTCTTTAAGAGATGCAGCCAAAGAAGACCCAGAAGAAGCTACCGAAGTTAATCTCAAAGCAGCCGAAGCCAGATTAAATAGAGCTAAAGCCAAAGCAGAGGAAGGCGAAATCGATGAGGTAGAGGAAGCGGTAAAAGAGTTTGAGAACCAGCATAAATTCGGAGAAGAAATCTCCCAGATTGCCCAAGGGCTTGGAAAAGATATAACGACCGTAGAACAATTGGTTGGAAAAGCTACCTCTATTCATTTAGAGATTTTAGCTGAAGTTTATGAGAAAGTTCCGGAGCAAGCCAAAGAGGCCATTGAAAAAGCGATGGAGGTTTCAGCAAAGGGACATGAGAGTGCAGTAGAATCCTTGAAAGAAAAAGGCGCTTTAGATGAAGTTCCGGGAGAGGTTCCTGTGCCTAAAGAGCTTCCAGCGCAAGTCAAAGAAAGAATCCAAAAACCAGAAACTCCTAGACCATAGTAGTGATCCTTTTAAGTCATAATTTATCGATTAATAAGGGTTTAGAAGAGATAAAAATCTCGTTTTGAGAGGGGGTTTTGTTTCAAAAAAGTCGTCATTTCGGAATGACGAGTAAATGACAAGTTGGCGTTCTAGAACGCTAAGTCAACGCCAACTTTTAGAACAAGTTTGCATTACCGGATGCAAGGTGGACGCAAACTTTTCACGAGGGATTTTAAGATAATTTTTTGCCCTTTTTAGCTTCAAAAACCTCATTTTACCTTCATTTTAGCTTGGTAAGTCCGGTGTAACTGGACTTACGATGGGTTTCAACTTCTCAACGCTCTAATTTTATCAAACCGGCAAATGGTGTCATAACTCCGGCTTGTCCTTTTAGTGTTTTATCCACAAAGCAACTTTTAACATGATTTGACATATGTAAAGTTGGGTGTTAAACTTTAAATATAAATATCCTTATATAAAGTTAATTACCACTATGAAAAATACAACATTCAAAGCGGGCGTTTATAAACAGCAATACGAATATAAAAGTTTTTTTCCGTCTCCTATTAATGTGGCTTTCAAATGGTCAGATCAAAAGATTGACGTATTACTTGAAGAAGCGACAAGGTATTTGGGAGAATTAAACGTCTATTCTTTACTTGTGCCCGATGTGGATTTTTTTATCCGCATGCATGTTTTCAAAGAAGCGACGACGTCAAGTAGAATCGAAGGAACTAAAACTGGAATGGATGAAGCGCTTTTACCCAAAGAAGAGGTAAATCCCGAAAGGAGAGATGACTGGGCAGAAGTTCAAAACTACACGAAGGCAATGGATTTTGCAATTGCCGAATTAGAAAAACTTCCGCTTTCAATGCGGCTTCTTAAAGATGCCCACAAAATTTTATTGACTGGCGTTCGCGGTAAACACAAAAATCCCGGAGAAATACGCACCAGCCAGAATTGGATTGGCGGGGCAACGTTGAAAGACGCTGTGTTTATTCCGCCGCATCCTAACGAAGTGCCGGATTTACTTAGCGATTTAGAAAAGTTTTGGCACAATAAAAAAATTGATATGCCTCATTTGATTAAGGTGGCTATTTCGCATTATCAATTTGAAACAATACACCCATTTTTAGATGGCAATGGTCGTATTGGCAGATTGCTTATCACTTTATATCTTGTGTCGCAGGGTATTCTGCAGAAACCGACGCTGTATTTATCAGATTTTTTTGAGAGGAACAAGGGCGCCTATTACGACGCGCTTACTATTGTAAGAACTTCAAATGATTTAGAGCACTGGATTAAGTTTTTCTTGGTTGGCGTTGCAGAAACATCAAAAAATGGCAAATTGACATTTGAGAAAATTATCGCTCTTAGACACCAATCAGAACAGAAAATCATGTCTCTCGGAAAGAGGGCGAAGGTAGGTCAAGAATTATTAAAGCATTTATATTCTCAACCAATATTGAATACCAAACAAATAGCCGAGAGATTGCAAGTAACTCATCCTTCGGCAAGCACGTTGGTTAAACAATTTGAAAATATAGGTATTTTTAAGGAAATTACCGGATTCAAACGAAATCGGTTATTTGTATTTTCTGAATATTTGAAATTGTTTGAACGATAATTTTACGCTAACTATGTGGAAAGATATCAAAACAAAATCCGAAGTTAAAAAAGAAATTCACTGGCAGTGTAAAAAGTGCCTGCCCGCCGAAGCTTTAGCGAAGGAGGGCGGAGATGAAATTGAACGAGATTTTGGTGGCAAGCTTGTATGGGAACGAATGGAAGACAATGTAACTTCACGCATCAAACACCAGCTGGATGGCGTTAGCGTGTCAAATGAAAATGATTGGCCGAAAATGAACGAATTTTTAGTAGATGCAGCGGAGCACATGCACAAAGCTTTCAAAGATCCGATTCGGAAAATAAATGTTTAAAGCACATTTCAGATATAGGACACTTTTGTCATAGTTCTGAAATGTACCCGGCTCGTCAAATTCGGGTGGATCTGACGCCAGGGGGTGCAAAGCTCTGGCCCGGGGGCAATCGCTTGCCACCGGGGCAAACAGCGGGTAAATTACGGCTTATGTTGAAGAAAACAAAGAATCGTAACTCAAAATATTGGTCTGGCAAAGTAACCAAAGAAAGCAATGTTCTTGACCTGGAGCCGGGAGTTTTTACTTGGAAAAATCCGAGAAGAATCGCGCGTTCCTTGAAAAAATCCGCGGAGAAAAGCACTCGCAGAAAAGGCACCGTCTATCAGTCGGCCATGTCTATGCTGAATTTCTATATCAACCGCGCAGGCCAGAACTTGACGGGGTCGCAGAAAACCGTACTTGAACGCGCCAAAAGGGAACTCAAAAATTTTTACAAAACAAAATAGATTTGTTATAGTGACTATAATATGGAACTGCTCAATGATATTATCGGAAAAATTTCTTTTCAGTGGTTTTTGGCAACTGGCGTAAAGATAGTCGTCATTATTTTGGCGGCATTTTTACTGCGAAAATTCAGCGGCGTTTTTGTTGAAAAACTCATAAGGCGGGTCATTGTTTCCGACCATTTTTTAACTAAAGAGGCAGAAAAGAAACGAGAAGATACTTTGGCCAGGATTATCAACGGTTCTATCAGCATCGTTGTTTTACTGATGGCCGGTTTGATGGTATTGCAAGAGCTGGGTATCGCTATTGGTCCGCTCTTGGCGGCCGCCGGAATCGCCGGTCTTGCTTTCGGTTTCGGGGGGCAGTATCTGGTCCGCGATGTTATTTCTGGCCTTTTTATCATTTTGGAAAATCAGTATCGGGTGGGAGATGTGGTTTGTTTTGACGGGACTTGCGGCTTGGTGGAAGATATTAGTGTGCGAATGACTTCTTTAAGGGATTTGGATGGCACAGTGCATCATGTTCCCCACGGAGAAATTAAAAAGGTCTCCAATCTTTCGAAGTATTACGCCAGAGTCAACCTTAACATCGGCATTGCCTATAACTCGGATTTGGAAAAGGTGATCGGCGTGGTAAACCGAGTTGGAAAAGAGCTTGCGGAAGACCCTCAATGGAAAGAGTTCATCACTAAACCGCCGCAATTTCTGCGCGTTGACGATTTCGCGGACTCGGCGATCATCATTAAAATTCTCGGAGAAACCAAGCCCGTCAAACAGTGGGATGTTACTGGAGAGCTTCGCAAGCGGCTCAAGATTGCCTTTGACAAAGAGGGCATAGAAATCCCGTTCCCGCAGAGAGTGGTACATTCCGCGAATAAATCGCAGTAAGTATGCCTCGGACATATCTTGAAAAAGTCATTCTCTCAAAACAGATACGCCGGGCGGACTTTGTAAGATTCATGCCGGCGCGGCAAAAGAAAGAATTATCGGAACAAGCTTCTTGTTTGCGGGGTAAAAGAGTAGTGCATATCAATGCCGTAGCGGACGGCGGAGGCGTCGCGGAAATACTTGTAAGTCTTGTCCCGTACTTGCGTTCTTTGGGCGTTGAAAGTGACTGGTACTTTATCAATCCCATTATCGGCAAAAATTTTTTTAAAATAACAAATAAAATTCATAATGCCCTGCAGGGCGCGCCGGTAAAAATTAACAGGAGGGAGTGGGCAGATTATGAACGGGCCAGTCGGCGCATCGCCGCCGATATTGAAAAAATCGACTGTGACATTTTGGCCGTAAACGATCCGCAAATTCTCTTGGCGGGACATTACGCGCATCTTAATAAACATAAAATATATTTTAGCCACATTGATACTTCCTCGGTTTTTAAACCGGTTTGGAAGAAGCTCCTCCCCGCCATTAAATTTTATCATCGAATCGTTTTTAGCAATCGTGATTTTGTCAGCGGCAGTTTCCCTGGTCGCAAAGTAAAAATTTTCACGCCGGCAATTGACCCTCTGGCACCCAAACAAAAAATTGTTCCCCAAAAAGAAGCCCGTCTGTATCTTAAAAAACACGGCGGCGTTCCCCAAAATTGTCCTCTTGTCGCGCAGATATCTCGTTTTGACATTTGGAAAAATCCAATGGGGCTCATCCAATCTTTCAGGATAGTTCAAAACACATATCCCAGCGCGCAGCTGGCCCTGGTTGGCTTCAACACCGCCGGAGATAATCCCACGGCGGCGGCGGTTTATAAAGATATTGCGGCCGTTGCCGGCAAATCCCGCGATATTTTTTTGTTTTTTGACCCGAAAGGAAAAGATGTTTTAGAATTTACCGTTATGGCGCAAAACGCGGCTGATGTGGTCGTTCAAAACTCAACCAAAGAAGGATTTGGCTTGGTGGTGACGGAAGCTATGTGGAAACGCCAAGCGGTGGTCGGGGGCCCGGCTTTGGGAATCAGAAAACAAATCCGGAACGGCAAAAACGGCTTTATCGTGAAATCCCCGGAAGAGATGGCTCAAAAAATAATTTTTCTTTTATCTCACCCAACGGAAGGAAAGCGGCTGGGAAATTCAGCGAGAAAAACCGTTCTGGATAACTTTTTATTCCCGCGTTTGGTTTTGGATCATCTTAAGCTCTATCGGTCTTGCTTAAAATAAAACGAGGGAATAGCTCCCAGCGCAAAGTTCTGGCCCGGGAGTAATCCTTTGACAAGCTCAGGGCAAGTTCTACGAGTAATTCACGATCTTGAATGGCGACCCGCCTTCGCCAAAGCTTCGGACGGACAAGAA
>CAZGDO010000065.1:0-4955 GCA_964524365.1 uncultured Gammaproteobacteria bacterium
CCTTTTTTCATAGGACAAGTCTTTTCGCCCTTTTGGACGATTGCAAAAGGGCATAACCACGCCACGGCAGTGGCTAAATATTGATAAAACAAAAAGTAGATTGCGGGTCACGGCTTCGCGATAATATTTTATGATGATAATAATATATAACATCTCAAAAAATGTTAAAATATGCTATAATCTCTGCATCAGAAAAGTTAAATATTTATATGAAAAAAGCACTCGTAACAGGAATTACCGGACAAGACGGATCATACCTTGCTGAGCTTTTACTTGATAAAGGATACCAAGTCCACGGGATTATTCGCAGAACAAGCACGCAGCCAGATGAGCGAATTCAGCATTTACTGCATAACAAAAATTTAGAACTGCACATGGGCGATTTAGCAGATGCTTCTTCGGTTTTTCACCTTATTAAAGAAATCCAGCCGGATGAATGCTATAATCTCGCGGCACAAAGCCATGTGCGAGAAAGTTTTGATATTCCTGAATACACTGGAAAAATTACTGGGATGGGACCACTTTATTTTTTGGAAGCTATCAGAAAAACATCCCCTCAGACTAAGTTTTACCAGGCATCATCCAGTGAGATGTTTGGTAAAGTACACGAAACGCCACAAACTGAGTCAACACCATTTCACCCACGTAGTCCCTATGGTGTTGCGAAGGTATATGCTTTTTGGATAACAGTAAATTACCGAGAAAGTTACAACTTATTCGCCGTAAATGGAATTTTATTTAACCATGAATCGCCTCGTCGCGGTGAAACTTTTGTTACAAAAAAAATTACCAAAGGGCTTGTTGAAATAAAAAACGGACAAAAAAATCCTCTCGAACTCGGAAATCTTGACGCGAAGCGAGACTGGGGATATGCGGAAGATTATGTTGAAGCAATGTGGAAAATGCTTCAGCACGACGAACCAGAAGATTTTGTGATCGCTACGGGTGAAACACATTCCGTGCGTGAATTTGTAGAAGAGGCATGCAGTATACTCGAAATCCCCCTTGAATGGAAAGGATCGGGTCTTGACGAAATAGGCATCAATAAGGAAACAGGACAGACAATTATTAAAATAAATAAAAAATATTTTCGTCCGGCTGAAGTCGACCTTCTTATTGGTAACTTTTCAAAGGCGAAAAATACTTTAGGATGGTTTTCAAAAACAACTTTTAAAGAACTTGTAAGGATCATGATTGAAGAAGATCAAAAAGGAATATCCTAAAATATGAAAATTGCGGTAACAGGTATTTCAGGCTTTGTCGGCCCGCATCTTCGACGTGAATTAGAATCCCATGGACACGAAGTTATTGGCGTTGATAGAAACGCAAAAGAAACCAAAACGCGCGCATGCGATCTCACAAACTCCGCAACGGTGTACGAAACCATTCTATCTGAAAAACCAAACGCCATTATTCATCTTGCCGCACTAACCTCAGTGAAAGATTCTTGGGATAATCCAAAAAAGTACCTAGAGGTAAATACAAGCATGACACGTAACTTACTAGACGCAATCAATAAAACTGAAAAAAAAACAAAAATACTTATTACGAGTACTTCTGATGTCTATGGCAACCAGAACCAATTTCCAATAAAAGAACTAGCCACACCGCACCCAGAAAACCCTTACGCAACATCAAAACTTGCTCAAGAGCAGCTTGTGGATAATTTCATAGATATTCACGCGGTTATTAGTAGAAGTTTTAACCACACAGGTCCTGGCGCATCTGATGCGCTTGTCGTAGGCACGTTCGCCAAACAGATTGTCGCTTGCGAAAAAGGGATACAAAAAGAAATTAAAGTTGGTAACCTAGGCGTTTCACGAGATTTTCTTGATGTACGGGACGTTGCGCAAGCTTATCGACTTCTGATTGAACGGGGTAAAACTCACGAAATATATAATATCTGTTCGGGGAAACCAACGAAAATAAGTTGGATTTTAGATTTTTTGCTTTCACAAAGCACGGCAAAGATTGAGGTTCGACAGGATCCTGACCGCATGCGCCCATCTGATGTACAGCAATTTTGGGGATCGTTTGAAAAAATAAAATCTGAAACCGGGTGGTCGCCAAAAATTCCATTTGAACAAACATTGATAGACACACTTGAGTACTGGAGAACGCGCGAATAAAACCCCCTTCGCAATTTCTCACGAAGGGGGTAAAAGTTTCGAAGTTTACGCTACTTAATAAGTAGCATTTTTTTGTTTCTGCTTTCGTATCGGTGGTAAACCGATAAAAGTAAACACCTGTGGCGTAGTGTGAGGCGTCCCATTCAAGGGAATGCTCACCGGCGGACTGGTAATCATTTACCAATGTTTCAACGCACTGACCAAGGATATTGAATACCTCAACGGAAACATGCGACGCCCGAGGAATTCCATATCGAATCGTGGTCGTCGGGTTGAAGGGGTTGGGATAGTTTTGCCCAAGATTGCTTGTGGAAACAGTAAGCTCGGAGTTCTCGGAGATCTTAGCCATAGGAGGCGGGACATTTCGTGATTCGGTGAAGTACCCAGACACGATCAGCTTCAAGCTATCGAGATTATACGATGGAAGGTTAAGCCAACCACCCGAGCCTTGATAGACAAGGGAACTCCCGGTGGATTTCCAAACGTGAACCGCGACACGTTCATAGTATAATCGTAAACGGTTGATATGTCGTAAATGCCGTCCCCTGAATAGTCACCAGACATTAAGAAACGGACATTCTGGACTGGGTAGCCCAAGACTTTCCACCAACCATTCGATCCTTGGTAAACGAGTGCGGTTCCGTTTGAAAGCCACATGTGAAAAGCCGCAACATACTTGTTACTTATGAGACCGTAGTCGTAAAGGGACGCGACGTCATCAACAAATCCATCGTTGTCAAAATCACCGGCAACGATACCTTTGATATTCTGGACGGGATAACCAACAAGCGTGTCGAACCGCATTCTACCTATGTGGATCAACGTGTAGCCATTGTAAGCCCAATACTCTATTCCGAGTATGTCTTTGCCGTTTATTTTCCCAAGATCTCTAAACGTTACAAGATCTTCATACCCGTCGTTGTTTACGTCTAGCTTAACGGCAAACGCACAATCAGGAACATTGTATTGATCCTTTGCCCAGTAGCCGTCCTGGTCCATCGACAGCGAGGAACCGTCAGAAATCACTGACTGAACCCTTAACATAGACCCATCTTTGTAGAGGGTAACGAGATCGCAAAATCCCTCCGGTTGGTTCGTAAGCGTTTTCACACCTACAGAAGACGTTATTGGTGACCAATTTTTGGTACTTCGTCAGCAGCGCGAAGTGCATAATAGCGCATCACCCCAAAGGGATGATCAATAAACTCATAGCACTGCTCGTAACCCGCCGAATCAAGTTCTGGGGGATCAGGCGCGAGTTCGCCCTGACTCCAATTAGACAAAGTAACAAGTGAATACGAGTAACCTATTTCATAACGGGTAGCAACCCCAGAACTTGCGTCATCGCCTGGCGCTGTCCATGAAATTTCAAGTCGCGAATGGTTTTGCATTTCAATTAAGTTGCAAATACCGCCTCGCACATTAGAAATCTGGACAAGCCCCAAAAGCAGAACAAAAAGGAAAAGCTTCTTCATGACACATCCTTTTCAAGCTAGGTTTTCTATTTTATTTTCTAAAAACAATAGAACAAAAACCCCACATTGTCAATAGTAAACTCACAAAAAATTATGCAGCTTTTAATTACTTCAGAATTCCCTTCTCTAGATCTTCTTGAGAATATTCTACCTGTTCATCTTTCAAACTCGGGTCGTATGCTGGGTCGGGGAAATTGACTAACCACGCCTCTTCGTCGCCTATGTTTTCGAGTCCTGTAGCGATATTTGGTGGAATAAATAAGCGAGTCGGTTTTGCTCCATCCATGATAAACTCTTGGCGTTTCCAGGATTCACCTTCGCGGACATAAAAAATAATCCGCATTTTGCCTTTTACAACACAGTACTGCGCACCTCGTACTCGATGCAGGTGATACCCTTTAAACGCACCGGGTTTTACCGCCGTTAAATAGTGGGTTGTTTTGTCGCCGTCCTTATAAAGCTCAATAAGAAAACCGTTTTCGTTTCCCTCGTGATCTTTTGTAATAACTTTTTTTGCATTCTCGCTTGTAATGCTTGTAATTTTACTCGTTGACATTGTTTTCTTTGTTAGGCCAGTCTAATTTGTATAAATACTCCCACGCGTTTCCTCCGTCCCAAAATTGTACAACATACGTAAATTCTACGCCAGCTGCTTCAAGCGCTTCTTTTGTAAAATGTGAGCTGATATCTGCGCTTACGTGGTAATAATAAACATCCCTGGACATCCTATACTGAAGCAACTCGTTAACAAATGCTTGACGTTTTGTATGCATTCTAGTCCCAGCAACTATCTTGTTATTGTGAATAAAAAACTTATCTGCTCTGCCTGCTAGTAAAACTGAATCTTGATTTAAGTACTTTGTCATACTTACGTTTCTGTTTTTTGCTAGATTGTTCTCTAGTGTTAAATCTTGGAAGGACTGATCCATTGGGTAAAAAAAGGAAAACGTGGCTGCAAATAAAAGTAAAATAACCAATAATTTTGAAACTTTTTTGCTCAAATTATTTAGCGAAAAAATGGAAGGTACTAAAAAAATAAACATTATTGGGAACCAATATCTACTGAATGAATCCCCCACTGAAACAATGTTCTTTGTTAAGCCAAAAGAAGATGACCCGTAGTACAAAATTAAATATAGTAATAAAAAAACAAAAATTAAAGAAAATATAATTTTTCTTAGGGAAAAATTCTTAAAATAATTCTTTGACCCCAACGCAAGTATCAGGATTAATGGGATATAATAAAGCCATTCGTTTTGTAGGTAGGCCCAAAAAAACGAAAACGAATTTTGAAAATCAAAACCAAAAGGGAAAATAAGACTCTTTATTGTTTGAAAAAAGGAATGACTAG
>CAZGDO010000066.1:0-4950 GCA_964524365.1 uncultured Gammaproteobacteria bacterium
TGGCGAGTGGTAACGAGCGGCGGCGGGCTGGCTTCCTTAGTTCCGTTCAAAGTAGATTCGTCCAAAGTTCAGAATATCCCACAATTTTGGGCCCGTAGCTCAGTTGGTAGAGCGCAGCATTCGCATTGCTGAGGTCAGGGGTTCGACTCCCCTCGGGTCCACAAGCGTTTTTTAATTTTTCTATTTTTATTTGCACGTTCTATTTTTTTATCATGGGTCAGCAACGAATAAGGAGTTTTCTTAATTTGGTAAATATAAAAAAATGCGACTGTTGTTCATTTCTTGTTACCTAGTAACAGACTTTCTTCAGGTTAACTTCCAAAAACTCTACTTTGGTATTTTTTTGTTCCATGTGGAACAAAAAGCAACCTTTTTGGCAAAACATACGCGAACCACAGCATACCCTATCGCAACGAAAATAGAGAAATAATTTACTCTAGTTGCTGAAAATTTATATGGATCATTTGTAGACTACCACCAAAGCGATGTGTTGGTGATATTGGGTTTTTCAGTGTTATTAAGATTTCGCGCGATTATCATATGATTCTTAGCTTCTGTCCACTGCCACTCACTTGCATAAAAAGACATTCAGTGTAATCAACATCCATAATTTTTTATTATCATGTGTTGCGAGCTGACCGTCTTTTTGCCGCATAATTCATCTTAAGAAATTGAAAAACAATACCCCCTTGATTTGGTTTTGGTGCAAGTTTGGTTTAGGCATAGAATTTAAAATTTTAACAAAGGCCTCATTAACGGTATAGTACAAAAAAACAGTACAACTCTGAACTTTAAAAAAAGCAAGTAATCCAACAATAGAAAGAACTACTTGTGTGCCGGTGATGTTTTAATTTTAGAATAAACCAGATAAGAGCTACCAATCAAATCGCCAACAAAAAATGAGGATGTAAAAAGTTTTTGTGTTGGGATTAAATTGTGCGTCCATGTCATTTGCAAAGTTTGTTAGTAAATACTATCAAAGTATGACAAAACGAACACAAGAATACTTACCGTTTAAGTTTCTAAAAGGTTTCTTTCGTTTTATTTGGGCTAAGGGAATTTCTTTTTTAGTTTTTTACACGCGCGGAGTATCGTGACAAAGACTTGACAATTTATTTGTTTGGGCGTAATATACCCCTATAGGGTATATGGCAAAAAAAGACGACAAACAAATCACAAATCAACTTCATAGAATCAAGGGGCAACTTGATGGAGTTGAACGAATGGTGGCTGAATGTAGGAACTGCGAGGATATTCTTATGCAGCTTATGGCGGCACGGTCTTCGATAGAAAAAGTGGCTTTAAAGCTATTATCTGAAGAAACAGAATCTTGTGTACAAGCAAAAGGTACAGAAAGTCAGTTAAAATTAAAAAATCTAGCCTTCATCCTTTTTAAATACACCTAGTACTTGCGAAAAGATATATCCCGCGTGTACAATATACATTACAAGTTAAATAATAATTAACGAATAACTTTATGTTAGAAGTGGAATTTAGTGACGCAAACTTCCAGGCAGAAGTGTTGGAAGAAAAAGACAAACCAGTCCTCGTGGATTTTTGGGCTGAATGGTGTGGACCATGCAAGATGCAGGGACCAATTATTGGAGAAGTTGCGAAAGAAATGCAAGGGAAGGCTAAGGTTGGAAAGCTTGAGGTTGACCAGAATCCGGGTATTGCTCAAAAATTTCAAGTTATGAGCATTCCAACGATTGCGATCTTCAAAGGCGGAAAACCAGTTTGGACCGCAGTTGGCGTACAGCAGAAAGAGGTCATTATTAGTGAATTAAAAAATCAACTTTAACCCTACAACCATGGCAACTCCAAAAGCGCGGTCATACGATTTCGTGATTGTTGGCGGAGGAGCGGCGGGATTAGCCGCAGCTTTGTATTCCTCGCGCCGTGAGATGAAAACATTGATTATTTCTCAGGATGTTGGTGGTCAAGCAGCAACAACTCCAGATATTGAAAATTATCCTGGTGTGGAATTTATCCACGGAGCCACGCTAATGGAAAACTTCAAAAAGCAGGCTGAAAAATACGGTACAGAATTTGTATTCGAGAGCGTCAATAAGATTGAACGAGATAAAGATGACTTATTTACGATTCACACAAATTCTTTTTCGGTTAAAGCCGAGACTGTGTTGCTGGCGTTTGGGTTGTCTCATCGACACCTCGGGATTCCAGGTGAAGAAGAAATGATTGGAAAGGGAGTTTCCTATTGCGCGACCTGCGACGCACCCTTATATAAAGGAAAACAGGTGACTGTCGTGGGCGGTGGTAATTCAGCTATGGACGCTGCGTTGCTTCTCGCGAAGATTGCTGAAAAAGTTACGGTCGTGAATAAAAACCCAGAATTCAGGGGCGAATCCGTCTTGATGGAAAAAATGAAGGCCGAGCCAAAAATTGTGACTCTTTTCGGAGCAGATTCCAAAACTGTGCTCGATAAGGAAGGAAAAGGTCGTGTGTCACATTTAGTCATTCAAGAAGCCGGCGCAGAAAACGAAACAGAAATAGCCACTGATGGCATTTTTGTAGAAATTGGGTTTACGGTCGATGCGGATTGGATTGTTGGGCTTGTCGATCTTGATGAACGGAAGCAAATAAAGATTAATGCAAACTGTGAAACAAATGTCCCGGGTATTTTTGCGGCAGGCGACGTTACAACCGTTGAATATAAACAAATTGTTATTTCCGCGGGTGAGGGAGCAAAAGCATCGTTGCAGGCGCACAAATATCTTTTACAGAAATCAGGGAAACGATCAGCATTTATTGATTGGGGTAAGAAAAAATAATATACACATATGGCAGAGAATTCGTTTAATAATGCGATGACGCAGCTTAAAAAAGCCGCACTCGTTGCTGATATTGACCAAGAGATTTTAGAAAAAATTCAACGACCACAAAGAATTTTAGAAGCGACGTTGACTATTACTATGGACGATGGTTCTACGAAGAACTTTACTGCGTTTCGCGTGCAGTACAATGACGCGCGTGGACCATTCAAGGGTGGTATTCGATTTTATAACAAAGTAAACATCCATGAAGTAAAGGCACTCGCATTTTGGATGGTTATGAAAACTGGTGTTGTTGGAATCCCTATGGGTGGCAGTAAAGGCGGCGTTATTGTTGACGTGAAAAAATTATCTGTCACAGAGATTGAACGTTTGTCGCGAGCGTGGGTCCGTGCGTTTTATAAGTATCTTGGTCCTCGCGTTGATGTTCCAGCGCCAGATGTGTATACAACTCCGCAGATTATGGGCTGGATGGTCGATGAGTATGCGCGTATGTCCGGAGGATGGGAACCAGCGGCATTTACTGGAAAGCCTGTTTCGATTGGTGGGTCAGAAGGACGAACTGAAGCAACGGGGTTTGGTGGTGCAATGATTTTTGAAGAACTCTTTGCTAAATTGAAATTGAAAAAAGGCAAAACAACAGTTGCGGTTCAAGGGTTTGGAAACGTTGGTTATTATATCGCTGAACGACTGCATGACCTTGGATACAAAATCGTTGCAGTATCTGATTCTCGTGGTGGTATTTATGACAAGCGAAATGGCGGTATGGACCCAAGGAATATCATGAAGATGAAGCGAGACAAAGGCGTTATAGATGGCTGTTATTGTATAGGATCAGTTTGCGATTGTGAAAATTATCAGCAGATCACGAACGATCAGTTACTACAATTGCCAGTTGATATTTTGATCCCCGCGGCGCTCGAAAATGTTATTACAAAAAAGAACGCAGGGAAAATAAAAGCGAAGGCTGTTATTGAAATGGCAAATGGCCCACTTACCCCAGATGCTGATGATACATTATTTAAAAAAGGGATACCTGTTGTGCCGGATATTTTGTCGAACGCTGGGGGTGTGACCGTTTCGTATTTTGAATGGGCACAGAATTTATCAGGATTGTATTGGACAAAAGATCAGGTATTGGTGAAGCTTCATGAAATAATGAAACGAAGTTTTGATGATGTATGGAAAGTCTCCATAGAGAAAAAAGTTGATTTGCGGACCGCGGCGTATGTAGTGGCATTAAAACGAATTGGTGACGCAATGAAAGCGCGCGGGATTGCCTCTTCGTAAGATAAAAATCTGCAACAAAGAAACACCGGGGATGTTACACGGTGTTTCTTGTTTCTGCAATTATTTTATACCTTGCACAAGAATTGTCACGTCACGTTCTCGATCATGATCAAGTTCGATCAGCATTATTTGTTGCCAGCGTCCCTTAATCAGTTTTCCATTTTCGATTATCATCGTCACTGATGATGTTAGTAACATCGCCTGTGCGTGTGCGTGTCCGTTGATACACTCATGAATGACACCGCATGAATCAGCATCACATAAATGAGTGTTACGTTTTCCTTTTGGATTATTTATATCGCGGATATCATTGTGCCCGTATTCTTCCTCTGGACTTGCGAATCGATCAAGTGCTCGTGACAGGTCTGCGGTGTATCCAAGTTTTTCGTTTGGTCCGATTAGATTTTTTTCGTCTTCGTTTACCCAAATACTAGCCGTCGTGTGATGAGATTGTATGGTTACTGTTCCGACTTTTATATCACACTCCGCAATAAACTTCTCAATTTCTGGTGTGATTGTGATAAACTCCTGACGGTATTTCGTTTTAAAGTGAAGGGTTTTAGTTGCCGCAACCGCGGTTCCCATTGTCATAGGTCGTAAAATTTTACCTCGTGTTCGCTGGGTATCTATGATACCCTAGAATTACATATCAAACATAATATCAAATATTTGTATGGACGCACAAGAGTTTATACAGAAAGATTACTCCTATGCAGTTGTCGGCGCAACAATAAATCCTCATAAATATGGGTATACCGTACTTAAGGATTTATATGATGCAGGGTTCCATGTGGTTGGAATAAACCCAAAATATCAAAACATAGATGGTATTCAGGTGTATCCGACGTTTCAGGATGTTCCGGGGAAT
>CAZGDO010000067.1:0-4510 GCA_964524365.1 uncultured Gammaproteobacteria bacterium
GTGCGCCCGGCATGGGCGGTAACTCGGCGGTGAAAGTCCGCTATGGGCTTGGCAGCGGGAACCATTAGCCAACGGCAAGGGTGTCCATCGTGAGGTGGAATCTGAAGGAAGCCGGCAGGCAAAGTCCCGGCCTGAGGAACACGAACCGCATAGAAGGCTGAAGTGAGGTGGACGAGTTTGCACAACAAAACGAAGTCCTTTCGCTGCCCGAACCTCACACAGTAAATGCGGCAGGTATACGGGATGAAAGTTACCGTTCTTACCCGGGGAGGTCTGGCAGGTACACCGCAGGCGATGAATTTCGAATGCGGTAACCCGTGCAGCAATGTACGGCTGAATTGCCAGAAGTCAGCAGAGGCCATAGTACTTACGTCAGGTATACGGATGTGAGGAAGGGCCGAACACCAGAAAGGTTCTAAAGAACTTGAACGACTCGCAGGATGTGCAACGAAAGCAGACAACTTCATACGGATATGAAGGCTCCCCGCAGGAGGTAGGAGTAGAACTCCAAGATACTGCGGAAGCGCTGAGCACACCCCCGGCGTCAACAAGGGATGAGAACGACAGACAGGAAAGCAAAGAAGCACTGCTTGAGAAGATACTCTTAAGAGACAATCTTAACCGTGCATACAAGAGGGTAGTAGCGAACGGCGGCAGCCATGGCGTTGATGGCATGACGGTAGATGAACTTCTACCGTACCTGAAAGCCCATGGCCAAGCCATCAGGCAGATGCTTGCCTCAGGGGCTTACCAACCCCAGCCCGTCGGCGAGTTCAAATACCAAAGCCCGACGGGGGCACAAGGCAGCTCGGTATACCAACGGTAACCGACAGATGGATACAACAAGCAATGGCACAGATCCTAAATGAAGTGTTTGACCATGGCTTCTCAGATGCAAGCTTTGGCTTTCGACCGAAAAGAAGTGCGCACCAGGCTATCAAGGCAGCCAGGGGATATATCGAAGAGGGATACGACTGGGTGGTCGACATCGACATCGAGCAGTTCTTCGACCGCGTCAACCACGACAAGCTCATGAGTCTCATCGCACGAAAGGTTGCCGACACGCGGGTGCTCTACCTCATTCGCAGCTACCTTGAGTCCGGCGTAATGGCGGGTGGCGTGAAGGTTAAAAGCCAAGAGGGCACACCCCAAGGAGGACCACTTTCCCCACTTCTAGCCAACATCATGCTCGATGAGCTTGACAAAGAGCTAAAGAGGCGAGGCCACCGATTCTGCCGCTATGCTGATGATGTGAACGTTTACGTCAGAAGCAAGAAGGCGGCAGAACGAGTCTTAAGGGGCATCACCTCCTCGTATCTTAATTTCTTGTTACACTTAAATAACAAAGTACTGATTTACCCGAAGGGCGTAACAGACCGACACCTCCTTGGTCAGAAGAGACCGTTTTAAAGCAAGAGTCGTTACGCCCACTTTCATCCAAAGCCCGAACAGTTGTCTGGGCCAATCTATGTAAGCCCGCATCATGCGAGGACGGGACAAGGGAAGGTGAAGCTATTATGGATCGCACGCACGTATTTGTCGGTATCGATGTCTCAAAAGCCCAGCTCGACGTCGGGTTTGTTCCAAAGTCAGAATCTTTAAGCGTGGCTAACGCAGAAGAGGGCATGGCTTTGATCATTGAGCGCCTGGCAAAGCTCGATGTGGCCCTGGTTGTTCTGGAGGCCACAGGCGGCCTTGAAACCCGGATCACCGCGGCTTTATCTGCCGCTGGCATCCCTGTAGTGGTGGTAAACCCGAGACAGGTGCGCGATTTTGCTAGAGCCACCGGACGGCTGGCCAAAACCGATGCCATCGACGCACGGATACTGGCAGAGTTCGCCATGGCTGTTAGGCCAAAGATTAGAGCGTTGCCCGATGAGGCAACTAGTGAGCTAAAAGCGCTCTCTGCACGGAGGCGCCAACTCACTGAGATGATCGTCGCTGAAAAGAACCGCCTTGGCTCGGCATCAAAATCGGTGCGCCCAAATATTGAAGCCCATATACGATGGTTAAAAGACGAGTTGGATAGGATTGACGACGATATCTTACAGCTCATCAAAAACAACTCCTCTTTTAAGGGCAAAGACACACTGCTCAGAAGCGCTCCGGGCATAGGCCCGGTCATCTCCGCCACTCTTCTCTGTCAATTGCCGGAGCTGGGCTCGCTTAACCGAAAGCAAATTGCCGCTTTGGTCGGGGTTGCCCCGTTTAACCGTGACAGCGGCAAATTTAAGGGCAAACGTGTTGTTTGGGGCGGCAGAACCCACGTTCGCCGTGCTCTTTATATGGGTACCCTGGTCGCTTCCAGGTTTAATCCCGTGATCAAAGAATTCTATAATCGCCTGCTTGAAGCTGGAAAGTCGCCGAAGGTCGCTCTTGTTGCATGTATGCGCAAGTTGCTGACGATCCTTAACGCCATGATTAAACATCAACGAGCTTGGCAGGCAAGTTCTTCTATGTCTGTTGTGTGTTGCTAATACTCTCATTTTCTTTGTACCTTGATAATCTAAAATTCCTTTTGAAAGACAGTTGCTTCATAGAGCGGGCGCTCAAGCTAAAAGTCAACAGCAACAAAAGTGCGGCCGACAGACCATGGAGGAGAAAATTCTTAGGGTTCTCGTTCTACATAAAGAATGGACGGGTAAGAAACTTCATCCACAAAACACCGATTCAACGATTCAAGGCTAAGGCAAGAGAGATAACCTCAAGGAGCAATGGCAAAAGCATGCAGTGGCGAATCACGGAGCTTAACCAACTCATAGTGGGGTGGGTAAACTACTTCAGACTCGCCGACATGCAAAATACCGCCAGAATTCTCGATGGCTGGATACGCCGCAGAATTCGCATGTGCTTCTGGAAACAGTGGAAGAAAATCAAAACCAAGCATGACAACCTCGTTAAGCTTGGGATAACGAACGGTAAAGCATGGGAATTTGCCAACACCAGAAAAGGACGCTGGCATGTAGCCAACAGCTATATTCTCTCCACGACCCTTACTAATGAGTACCTGGCCAAATTGGGTTTTATGAGTCTTGCCAAACGGCTTTCTTAAGTCTCGTTAATTTCTGATGAACCGCCGTATGCGGACCCGCATGTACGGTGGTGTGGGAGGACGGTGGGTGAAATAATTACCCACCTCCTACCCGATTGCCGCAACGCGTTCAATAAACGGCCTCAACGAAGGTTGTGCGGCTGTTTTTGCGGTGAACTGCTTCGCTATGGTCTTGCATTTACCGGGGAGCGCCTGCCTATGCTCGGGTGCCGCGCTCCAGAACGATGAAATTTGCTCGGCAAACTTTTCGGCGTCAAGCGGCACAACCAGCCCCGGGTCGATCTCCCGAACAATACTTAGAGCCCCAGTCCACTCTGAAAGGAAGGGAACAACGCCAGCAAGCATCGACTCAAGGACGACTACCGGGAACGCGTCCCCCCGGCCGGGATGGATCAGCACGGATGCTTGGGCCAAATACGGCCTGATATCCGCGACCGAGCCGGGTGCGTTCAATCCCGGTTGCTCTTTGATCCTAGGCAAACCCAATATGGTTAAGCGGGCATCGGGGAACTTTTCTTGTAGAATCTCAAGGCATCGGGTGGCGATATCAACGCCTTTGACATAGGCGCTTCCACTCCCAATCAAAACGATATTGTGAGAATCAAGCGCCGGCTCCAGTTGCGCCATTTCATCTGCTCTGGCCGCATCCATCGGCGGATACCTGACCTCGATGGGAAGGGGTTTAAGGTGGTCGCGGGCAAGCTTGGTGGTGAGATCTCCGACCGCGACAATCCCGGAGACGTAGTTAAAACTAAAACGGGTTAGGGCGCGGGTCACCGCTTGTTTTATGCCATCGCCCTCAATAAAAGTGCGATAGAGCGCATCGTCTGCGCATAAGCTGATGATCGATTTCGGACGTCGGTTACAGCACTTGATAAAGGGCGCCATTAAAATCGTCGGCGTTGTCCCCTCAATCACCACGGCGTCGGCACTGCTTCTGCGTAATTGTAGGGCGGTGGATAAATAAGATGAGAACTTGCGCGAGCTTGAAACTTCACGTTTCACTGACCACTCACCAAGCATCTTGATGCTCTCCGTGCAGCAATCACCCAGCATTCTTTGGTGTGCAGGATGGGCGCCAGAATAAACTGCCACCGAACGCACTTGATGCTCATTCCCAGGACTGTTTTCACTCACATGCGTACGTGTTTTTATCATCTTCTCCAGGACTCTAACCGGCTTGTTGTGCCAATAATATTGTAACCATTATAGCCTACCATGAATTATTATGAATTATTACAAAAGGATGCAAGCAGAAGAAAAGCGGGAACTACACGACGATTCTTTTCGACATATCAGTCAAAACTTGCTTTGCTTAACTGGACCATGGTAAACTATGTTCATATTATGAACAATGATTCAGTAAGCAAGACATCGAGAAGTAAAGAACCAAGGGCAAATTCAAGAGCTTGTCCCTGGCCTAGTTGAAATTAAGAGGCGGCCCAGTTAGCCTAAGGT
>CAZGDO010000068.1:0-4301 GCA_964524365.1 uncultured Gammaproteobacteria bacterium
CAGCGCGCAGACCAGCATAGTAATTCTTGACTTCATGTTCCGTCCTTCCGGTTGATATATGTTCAATTGATAATGATCGAGCAAAAACAAGAAACTATACAGCAAAAATAAGGGTTTGTCGGAGTATTGAAATACGATCTATGCTACGGTAAAATAGATATTCGCCCAAAAACAGCAATGAAATTCAAGCTTTCCTCAAAATTTAAACCAACCGGCGACCAACCGCGAGCCATTAAACAGCTCATCGCAGGCCTCAATAAAGGATTCCGCGATCAGACGCTTTTAGGTGTGACTGGATCTGGGAAAACCTTTACGATGGCGAACGTCATACAATCCGTACAACGCCCAACGCTTATCATCTCTCATAATAAAACGCTCGCCGCGCAACTAGCGTCGGAATTCGAAGAATTCTTTCCGAGTAATGCGGTCCATTATTTTGTGTCTTATTATGACTACTACCAACCTGAAGCATATATTCCTCGAACTGACACATATATAGAAAAAGAGACGCAGATCAACGATGAAATCGAGCGTCTGAGACACGCATCAACGCAAAGCCTGTTATCTCGAAAAGATGTCATCATCGTGGCAAGTGTCTCTGCGATATATGGTCTTGGAAATCCGGTCAAATACAAAGCACGAAGCGTTACTATTTCAGTCGGATCTCATTTCAAGCGCTCTGAATTTTTTCGCAAGCTTGTCGACATGCGCTACGAACGGAACCAAATAGATTTGTGGCGTGGACGATTCCGCGTGCTTGGTGATACCGTAGAACTGTTCCCATCTGTTTCTGAAAAAACTATTTTCCGTATCCATTTTTTTGGAGACGAAATTGAAAAAATTGAGGAAGCCGATATTATAACAAATAAAACAATCAATACGTTTCAAGAAATTAGTATTTATCCTGCTACACATTATCTACCCGGTGAAGAGCACCTTGATGACGTATTGCAACACATTGAATCGGATCTAGAGAAGCGCGTAAAAGAATTCAAGCGTCAAAACAAGCCGTTAGAGGCAGAGCGCATCGCACAACGCACAAAATTCGATATTGAAATGATAGAAGAAACAGGGTACTGCAACGGTATTGAAAATTATTCCAGATATTTTGATGGCCGATCTCCTGGGTCGCCACCATCAACCCTTATAGATTTTTTCCCAAAAGATTTTTTGCTCTTTATTGATGAGTCACATATAAGCGTTCCGCAAATCGGTGGGATGTATGAGGGGGATCGTTCTCGAAAAAATGTTTTAATTGATTACGGATTTAGGCTGCCAGCAGCGCTCGACAACCGACCCTTGAAATTCCCTGAATTTGATAAAAAAATTAATCAGGTGATATATGTTTCCGCAACGCCCTCTGAATACGAAAAAGAAAAAAGTAAACAAATTGCGGAGCAGCTTATCCGCCCAACTGGACTACTTGATCCTGATATCGAAGTAAAACCAGTAAAAAATCAAATCGACGATTTACTTGAACAGATAAAACGACGCATAGAGCAAAAACAACGCGTTTTAGTAACAACGCTCACAAAACGTATGTCAGAAGATTTAGCTGAATATCTGGACGACCTCAACATTAAAGCCGCCTACCTCCATTCTGAAGTCGACACAATGGAACGACTTGAGATATTACGTGATCTTCGTCTTGGTGTTTACGATGTACTTGTTGGAATCAATCTTTTACGAGAGGGTTTGGATTTGCCAGAAGTGTCGCTAGTTGCGATACTCGATGCTGATAAGGAAGGATTCCTCCGTAGCGCAACTTCTCTTATACAAACAATGGGGCGTGCTGCACGCCACTCAGAAGGACATGTAATTATGTATGCGGAGAATGTCACTCGCTCAATGCGCGTGGCAATGGATGAGGTTACCCGTCGCCGAGCAACACAAGAAGACTATAATAGTAAATACGATATCACCCCAACCACAATTACAAAAGCGATACGCAAATCACGACTCGCTGGCAAGAAAACGGAAGAACGCCACGATGAAATTAATCCGATGAACATACCCAAAGACGAACTCCCGCACATTATTGCAGATCTCGAAGAGCAAATGAATCTCGCATCACAAAATCTTGATTTTGAGCAGGCAGCAAAACTACGTGATCAAATCGAAACATTACAAAAAACTTTGCAGACCAAAAAAAGAAAACGATAATTTTCCAGCATGTCACAATCATCTATTCGCGTCATTGCAACAGGAACCTTTGATGTCGTCCACGCAGGACATCAGTTTTTTTTACGCGAAGCAAAAAAACTCGGGAATTGGCTTGGGGTTATTATCGCACGTGATGAAACGGTTGAAAAAATAAAAGGGGCAAGACCAATGCATAACGAAGTAACACGAAAATGCGATATTGAACAGCTTGGCATCGCTGATACAGTCGTGATTGGGAATAGTGGCGACAAATATAAAATTATTGAAGAACTTCGACCCGATATTATAGCACTTGGATACGACCAACGGTCGTTTACTAATAATCTTACGGAAGAATTACGACAACGCGGAATATTTGTTCAAGTTGTGCGAATTGCCGCCTTTCAACCCGAGACGTACAAAAGTTCAAAAATCAAAAAGGTTCTCCACGGTGGAAAGCCTTAATGAACAGTATTGAATCCTTAGGGTAACTCGAGCCCGTGGGGAAAAAAGTCATCCATGAGACGGTCAAATGATCTATCGGGGAATTTTTGCTTCGCGTAAGCGCGAATAACAGACTCCTGACGGAGAATCTTGATGAGATGTCGAGTCATCTCATCAGAGTTATAGTGCGCAACACTCCAATAAACCGGTGTGCGACGCATAACCATGCCCCATCGGAAATTATCAGAATTAGCCTCATAGATCCTCAGCATGAAATGGTAATCCTCCATCCCAGCGAGAAGCGCTGGCTTACCCCCAGCATCAACGGTATTGCCGTCGTTGCCGTTGCACTCTTCCGAAAAAAAACCCGTGCCGTTGAAATGTTGAGCTCCGCCAAAGCGCGGCAGTATTTTGCACTAACCGCCACTGGTATCTTTCCCAGTGATTTTGACGAAGGAAACCCACAACTTGCAAATGATACGTCTCTGAGGCATGCAGCGCCTTAAAGATCGCCTCTTGAGACAGGTCAACCGTCGTCGAAGCAATAAGTACATGTTCTGGGACCATTTCGCTATCGAGGATGACGCGCAATCCGTCTGTCAGCGCGGTTGCGCTCCCGACGTTGGCGCCCCATTTTTCTCTACAAATTATCGTCTGTACTCGCTGAGTATCCGCATACTCACTCTGTGCAAACCGAGTTGCAGGGGTTTCACCGTCAACAACTAGTTCCGCAAGCGGAGAGCGTGGATCACCGTTCGTCACGATATAAATCGTTCCGATTATCGACATGCCAAGGTATCGATCGATAACAGCACGTAGATTTTCCTGATATGCCGACAACTCAACAAACGGGATATGCGAGTCCGGGAAACCAGATTTTGGCTTAAAACTCCTCAATATGACGGGAATTTTCTGTGAATCCATAACAATTCCCTCCAAAAAGAATTGTGAATGTTCAGGGGTAACTTCATGCAATATTAAAAACCTTGGCACATGTCAATGACTGCTTGCCATGCAGGAAACTTCATGCTACACTCGAGTCCGAATCAATTTATTTATTATAGAAATATGGCAAACAAACAAGCAGCAGTGAAGGCTCGACGGCAGACAGTAAAGCGAACGGCAAAAAATGTCGCGGTCAAAATTTCAATCAAGCAACATGTAAAAATTGTCCGAAAAGCCTTGGAAGCAAAGGATTTTGCAAAAGCTGAAGCAGCGCTTTTGGCTGCTATCAAAATAATTGATAAAGCAGGCCAGAATAAAACAATCAAAAAAAATGCAGCTGCGCGAAAAAAATCCCGACTTATCAGATCAGTTCGCTCCGCAAAGGCAAAAAATTAGTTGCCTGCGACAGTATAAATAAACCGCGAAAAAAGAGTTTCCGCATCTTTTTCGCCGGTTTTTAATTTAATATCAATCTCTTCGAGCATTCGATACGCACGCAAAATTTCAGCTAAAGAAAAAAATTGCAACGTCTCACGAGCTTTCTGGACGGCATACGGATGAGCGCCTATATCACCAGCTGAAAGCTGCGATCCATTCGGCCCAGCAAGTTGAACCAACATACGAAACTGCCTTACTAACATCGTTAACACATATAACGGATGCCCACCGGATTCGAGTTGATCAAAAAGCAGTTCTAAAGCAACCCGCACATTTTTTTGAGCAAGTGCATCGGTCAGATGAAAAATATTCTCATCATATGCAACTGACGT
>CAZGDO010000069.1:0-4277 GCA_964524365.1 uncultured Gammaproteobacteria bacterium
CCTGCGCCGAAGGCGCGCTGCCAGTGACGGGGGAAGAGGATTCCCCTTGGGGCTAAAACAGAATACCCTACCCAGAAGGGTGAGGTATTTTGTTTTATGGCTTTAAAACGAAGTACGAACCTATTTCAGCTATACTGTTCAGATTAAACAGAACAGTACTGTACTCTGGCGGAATAGCTCCATAACTTTGCCGCTGGGCAAGCCCTTGATCTCTGTTTCTGGTCTGCCGGTTGGTTGTGGCTATACCGCTAACGTGTGGGTGAATGGCGTCGGTGTTCAGCCGCATACCTGGCCGTCGAAACGCATCAGCGGAACAACACATCTCGGTTGTTTACAGTTTGATACCGCAGGTAGACCCGACCCCATGTACTGGAAGTTGTCCGTAGTCGCAAGTCTGGCGCAACAAAGCTCTGGTGACTCCGTTACCAGAGCTATTTTAATTGCTTATGCTATAATTAAATTGATAATCAAGATAAATAAAAAAATATGGAACCACAATTAGGAACAAATTGGATGCCCTTGTTAGTTCTTTTGCCTCTTACGCTTATAGTAGCGGTTGGAATAGGTTGGTTGATTGCAAAACTTAAAGTTGAAAAGTGGAAAAAAATGACCCTCGGAGTCGCAGGCCTATTTGCTGTTTTTGGGTTTGCAGTAGCAATTGTAACTGTGTACTACAACATGAGCTGGCAGTTTGCTAACACATTTAACTATTATGCCTATTCTGGGCTTGCGCCTGGAAACGATCCTTTTACAGACACAGAAAATGAAGCAGAGCCCGTGCTCATGATCCGAGATGTATTTACTGGAGATAAAGCTGGCGAGTTTGCTAATGTTCCGAACCCAGACTTTGCAAGCATCGTCTATCTTTTTGTACCTGGAAAATATATCACAGCAAACTATTTTCAGGATGAAAAGTTGATAATCCCTAAACTACCAGAAGGTAGTGAACCCCCAATCACCGAGACATCACTTTGGTGGGCATTGACTAAAAATATACAGAAAGTGCATTATCAGGTAATTCCAGGAAAGAATTATCCCGAGTAATATATAACTTTGGTTCCGATAGAGCGCGCTACGGGCTACCAATAATATCTCTCACATCTTCTGGGGGATAGATTATTTTTCTATTCACAACTACCAGCTTCCGCCGCCGCCGCCGCCGAAACCGCCACCAGAAAATCCACCGCCGCCGAAACCAGATCCGCCACTTCCTGCGCTGGACGGATGTGACGTAAATGTCGCGCCCATGTTTGCATTCATACTGGAGAGTGCGTTTCCAAAATAAATTGCGCTAAACACTGTGCCGGACCGTCGTTAAGCCTGCCCAATATGCTAGTAGTGCGCAAAGTATTGGGTAATAAAAAAACTGTCGTGTATGTACTATTGGTTATTATATACTCGACAACGGCGGGGTTAATCTTTGGAGGAATTAAATAATTATGAAAATAAAAAACATCATTTTTATTTCATCAATCCTATTGCTTGGATTTGTTGTTTCTGGATGCACAAATTCTACTGATACCTCGACGAACGGAGATGAGCTTATGTCCAAAGCTGTTATCACCGCGCCGGATAAAATTGAAGTCGTGCATTTCCACGCCACCCAGCAGTGCTGGTCGTGCATCACGGTCGGAGAATACGCCCTCAAGACGATCGCGGAAAAATTTCCCGAAGAATATAAAAATGGAACTATCGTGTATAAAGATATCAACGGCGAACTTCCGGAAAACAGTGCTGTCGTTGCCAAATACCAAGCGGGCGGCTCATCACTGTTCGTTAATGCCATACGGAATGGCCAGGATAACATCGCGGAAGATATAAATGTGTGGCGGTATGTCAGTAATGAAAGCCAGTTTGTGAGCTATTTTGAAAAAAAGCTTAGTGGGTTATTAGGAAAATAAAAACATGGGCATCAATGACAAAAAAGCGTGGTACGGCATACCGCGGGACCAGATCAACTGGCACCCGACGGTTGACCCGGAGAAATGCACCGCCTGCCTGACCTGCGTGAATTTTTGCAAACAAGGCGTGTATGCCGTCGAGGATGGCAAGCCGGCGGTTAAACATCCGGAAAACTGCGTCGTCGGCTGCCGTGGCTGCGATACAGTATGCCCCATGGGCGCTATTTCTCACCCGTCGGATGAATATTTACAGGAGCTTGAAAAAAGAAAAAAATACGATACCATTTCCGACTGCTGCTCACAGTGTAAACGATAAAAAATAAATGGATTTCATTAACGCATTAATAGATAATTATAATATACCATTACTCTCCGCATTTTTGCTGGGCGTTTTGACGTCCATTAGTCCTTGTCCTTTGGCCACCAATATCACGGCCATCGCCTATATTTCCCGGGAAATAAAGACGGTTAAGAATACTCTGCTTAACGGATTTTTATATACCGTTGGCCGGGGAGTCAGCTATACGCTCTTGGCAACGCTGATTTATTTCGGTTTGTCGTCATTCCAGATATCTCGTATTTTCCAGGGTTGGGGCGATAAAGTGTTAGGTCCTATCCTGATCATTATCGGCCTTGTCATGTTCGGTGTGATTAAAATCAAGCTGGGTGGGCAAAATGGAAAAGTTGAAAGGATAAAAGAATGGCTGTCCCGCAAAGGGTATATTGGATCGCTGCTTTTAGGCGCGCTGTTTGCCCTGGCGTTTTGTCCGTATAGCGGCGTGCTTTTCTTCGGGGCGCTAATGCCGTTAGTGCTACGTTCTGCCGAAGGCTTACTGCTGCCGCCTATATTCGCTTTGGGTACCGGCTTGCCGGTGATCGTGTTCGCGTTCCTGATCGCTTTTTCTATGAAAAAGGTCAGCCAGGCGTTTAAAGTTGTTCAAAAAGTGGAGAAGGTGATGCGGTATATCGTGGCTAGTGTGTTCGTAGTCACCGGATTGTATTATTCGCAATATTTAGTAAAATACTTAGTTAATTTATGATTAAAAAAATTCGAATATTATTAGTATCTATTTTGTTTCTTTTTTCATTTTCTCAAAATGCCTTTGCTCAAATTAATAATGATCCTATCACCATTTACTTCTTCTGGGGGGACGGCTGTCCGCACTGCGCCGATGAAAAGTCGTTTTTTGCGGAATTAGAAGCGCAGTATGATGGTGTAAAAGTGCGCGCGTTTGAGGTGTGGTATGACGCAAACAATCGCCAGCTGCTGCAAGATGTGGGAAAAGAACTCGGCGTAACCGTTAGTGGCGTACCGTTCACCGTCATTGGCAAAAACTACACTACTGGCTGGTACAGCGAGAGCGTGACCGGTGCTAAATTAGAGCGGTATATCGAACTTGCCCGAACAGGAGATTACCAGGATGTGGTCGGTCCGCTTATCAATATAAGTGATGATATAACTGACAAACTTGTTGGCGACACGGAAAAAGAAAGCAAAGATTCACCGTTGCCGGAAAAGATAAACGTACCTATTTTCGGGGAACTGGAAGTTAAAAATTTATCTCTGCCCACGTTTGCGGTTGTGCTCGGCGTACTGGACGGATTCAATCCTTGTGCCATGTGGGCACTGCTGTTCCTGATTAGTTTGCTGATCGGCATGAAAGACAGAAAACGCATGTGGATATTCGGCAGTGTGTTTATTATCGGCTCGGCTGCAGTGTACTTCATGTTCATGGCCGCCTGGCTGAATATACTATTATTCATCGGCGTGGTGTTTTGGGTGCGGGCGCTGATTGGTTTGCTGGCTTTATGGGGTGGGTATTACAATCTGAAGGAGTTTTTCACCAACAAAGACGCGACCTGCAAAGTAACCGGAGCAGAAAAACGCAGGCGGGTGTTTGACCGGCTGAAAGTGTTTACCCAGCAGAAAAGTTTTTGGCTGGGAATGCTCGGTATTTTAGTCCTGGCGTTTTCAGTAAATCTGGTGGAACTAATTTGCTCCGCTGGACTGCCGGCAGTATTCACGCAGGTGCTAGCACTATCTGACCTGGCCACGTGGCAGTACTATGGTTATATTCTTTTGTATATTTTCTTTTTCATGATTGACGACTTGTTTGTCTTTTTCGTGGCCATGAAGACATTACAAGCTACCGGCATTACCACTAAATATGCCCGTTTCTCTCACCTGATTGGCGGCATACTAATGCTGATTATCGGCCTATTGCTGCTACTCAAACCCGAGTGGTTGATGTTTGGGTGATATTACCCTGAAGTAAGCCAAATGAGTCAACAAATGAGACACGTCTGCTCTGTACCCCGAAAAGTGGACACAATGTGTCTCTTTTGTCTCATTTTAACTTTTTTAGACCCGACCGA
>CAZGDO010000070.1:0-4080 GCA_964524365.1 uncultured Gammaproteobacteria bacterium
TGTCCGCCGAGGCTCTGCGAGGCGGTGGCGGGGCTGATTCATTCGTTCAGTTTCCGCTCGAAAAAGGTTCGCGCAAAGTGTATGATTACAGCACTCTTCTTAAAAGCAAAAATCGTCCTGAGTTTATCGAAGGGCGATTTTTGCTTTCTGTATCTGTCTTAATATTGCCTTAAATTAAATGCTCAAAACTTCTATATGACTGTAATGAGCCCCAAAATCCAGGGCCTCTTGCTTGGAGGGGAACCAAATGTCCACCTGCCGCGCCTTTCTGGGATGCATCCTGTCTTCCACAACAAAGACCTTGTCTCCATAGATTTCCGGGATTCTCACCTCTGTGCCAAAGGGGAGAAAATTGGCGGCCACTACTCCATCGCGCACCCATCCGCCAGAAGCGGTTATATACGGGTCATCGTCTGTCTCTGTCGGACAGGAAGAATAAGCAGTGATAATCACTTTGATTATATTCGAGTCCGTTGAGTTTTGCGATGGCAATGTCCCTGCTAAATAGTGCTCGCTATTAGAAAAAACGCTGTTCCCTTGGATAAAAAACAAAGAAACCTCTGATTCAAAATAATCATCAGGCAAAGAATTGTCCTGATAAGCGGCCAAGGCGCCGGACAGGGAAAAAATTACCCCGCCGACAATCCCCCAGATAATAAAAAATTCAATGTATCCTTGAATTTTTGTTTTCATATATTTGGTTATCTTTCCGAAACCTGCCTATATCATATCATTTTTACCCCCTTCTTGTCAAGGGTTTTGGGGTATTTCTGCGTGAGGCCTAATTAGTATTCTAATTTTAAATCTAGTTTATCAGCGATTAGCTGAATCCATTTTTCGTGGCGGTCAACTTTATGTCCGAGCATTACCATTTCTTGAAAATATGTGTCCGCTTTTTTAGCGTAAGCGTCAACCGAGGTTAACAAATTATTAAAATCGTCTTTGGTAGAAAGATTGCTTACCGCCTCTTTTAAGTCCTGCTTTGTGGCAAATACTTCCACGAGTTTTTCTATATCTTTATCCTCAAGCATATTCTAATTATATGTTTTATTTATAAAAAGTGTCAAGCGGAGTTTATAATATTGCTATAATCAGAGGATGGGAGGACAGGGATTTTTATTTTTTAAGTATCTTTACGATTTCGCTCGAACTCATTTTATGCGAAATTCCTGAAAAAGAGAAGTGCCGCGCCTGCGGCGCGGCTTGACTCGCCCCGCGACTCCGCCCGCCTGACGGCGGCGCAAGAGAACGGAGTCGCTCCCACCCCAAGCCCGCCTTCGGCGAGCAGGCAGTCGGGGAAAAAGTTTCCTCCCCTCAAACTCCCTTCCACTTTTTCCCCAACTGCGAATGATAGCGTTTTTTGTTTCAGAGGTTGGTAGAGAGAAAAGGTTGAAAATCAGAAGTAAATCTGATTTCAAACTTTTCTGTTTTGAAAATTTTGCCGTTGCGAAGAGTTATCTTTAACGTGAGCCCGCGCTTGGTATCTTCTGAAAAATTCTGGTCAAAAACAAAGTTTCCCAATCTATAAACAATGTAGCCGCCGTTGTATTCTTCGATTTCCTGAACCACGTGCGGGTGGTGACCGATAATAATATCCGCTCCAACGTCAATAAGGGCGCGGGCGAGCGCTTGTTCTCTCGGATGAGATTTTGTTTGGTATTCTTCGCCCCAATGCCACAATAAGACAACTATATCAACTTCGTTGCGGACTTTAGCAATTGAATCTTTGATATTTTCAAACATTGACGTGCTCACGCCGCTTTGCGTTTCGGTCGCCCATAAGGATTGCGGGTATAAATTGGTGTAAGCGAAAAAGGCGATTTTGACGCCGCGGACTTCCGTGATGTGTGGGGCGTTGGCTTCTTCAAAATTATGGCCAGCGCCAATAGCCGCAATGCCTGCTTCTGTTAAAGTTTCTACCGTATCCGACAAAGCGACGCGTCCGTAATCAAGTATGTGGTTGTTGGCGGCCGAAAAAATATCAAAGCCGGAATATAAAAGACCCTCGACTGCTCGAGGGTCTGCCCGGAAGGAATAAATACTTCCTTGGTTGACGCCCCCTGAAGAAATCGGTCCCTCAAGGTTTCCTATGGTTAAGTCCGCACTTCTTAAAAAATCGGCCGTTTTCAAAAAAGGATATTTCCAGTCATTTTTTCTCGCCATAATATCTCCCACCATTCTTGAAAGCATAATATCGCCGACAAAAAGAATATTTATTTCTGAATCTCCATTGTTCAGCAAATCATTTTTAATACCCCAAAATCCGCTGACATAGCCGGTGGTAAAATCACGGTTGTAACTAAAATCGCCGGTATTGAAGATTTGCAAGTCAACGTGATGATTTGCGCTTCGCGCTTCAAGAAAAGACATCAAAGCCACGAGGGCTTGCGTGGAGTCGGCTTCAACCAGTCCGCCGAATTGGGAAGTTACGGCACTCAAAACGTTGGCGGAAAGATGGTCAAGCGGCGTTGCTTGCGCCTCGGACAAATAGTGCGAGAAATCCACACTTCCGACGATAAAAACATCGTCTCTGGCAACCTCTGCAAGAACTTCACCGAACGCTCCTGCGGTTTTGTTGTTGATGTTTGAGCGGAAAACCAGCGGCACTACGTGGGCTTCAGGAAAAATTTTACTTATCAGTAAAAGTTGAGAGTCAATGGAGTGTTCGCGGTCAAAAGGCGTTTCGTCATGAGTAACAAAACCGGAGTTTTCCAGTTTTTCTATAATTTCCAAATCCGGCTTTATTTCGGCAAAGGGCGTTACAAACACAGCGTTGGAAACGTTTATTTGGCCCCGACCTCTGTCAACATGATCCGGTCCGAGAATAATAAAAGTTTTAACTTCGCGGGTATTTTTGAGTTTGGCGTAAAATTTCGCCAACAGTGGGATTGTTGTCGGGACGTGGTGCGGAACTATGCCGCCAAGCGCCAAATCCAAGTCAACTCTCTCGTCATTTTTCGTCTGCTCAACAGAATTTTCGATGAATTGGGCGTATTCAAAAAATTGCGATTGGTGGTAATTTTCGGCAATGTCCGGCCCCTCTTTTTTTGATAAAAAGAAATATAAACCCGCGACTGCCAGCGCAACCAAAATCCCGGCGATATAAACTTTTGGGTTGAAAAACCTCATCTAATCGTTATATTAGTTTCATTAGAAATGTTTGAGCTTTCTGCGCTTCTCAAGGACTGAATAAGTGCTGGCTCGGCTTTGTAGTCTCCTTTGGAAACCACCCGCGCGTAGTAGAAGAACGGCCGCGGGAAATCCTTCCAGGCCACAAAGGTTACTTTTTGATCCTCAATACTTGAAGGATAACTCGGGTACTGTCCGTCTTGGCGGAAGGGCGTTGTTTGAATGTTGGTTACGGCGCGAAGGCCGCTGGGAAGGTAATCAACGACTTGATACGAACCTTCAAGGGAGCCGGGCGCAAAAGTAGGGACAAGGTCAATTCTCACAAGGTCGCCTTCTTTGAATTGAGTTGTTCGTCTGCCGTCAACCGAGTAAGTTTTGGAGACACCGATTGCCGCGTCTTTTCTCGCTTCCGCCGGCGTTGACTCTTTTTCAAAACTGCTCACAAGTCCAATCTTGCCATTTATGTTGCTCAATTTAAGCGCGGCAAGTTCTTCGCGAGATAATTCAAGTCGAAATATCTCATCGTTCTTCAGCGTCTTTGAGCCGCTCTTTTGTCCGGCTTGGTAAGAAAAACTGACATCCCCGCCTTTCAACAAAGGTAAAGCACTTCGAATGTACAAAAGCATTTCAAAGTTTTTCAAAGTGTCTTTTGGATAATTTTCCAGCGCATAATTTCCGAGTCCATTAGTTTCCGGCTCTGACAAGCTCGCGGTCAGTCCGGCGAGCAAAACCGTTGCTATAATATTTTCATCCTGATTTTGGAGCCGACTAACGAATGTGTACGGCTCTCTGGAAGTCAGGTTTGGTTTAATTTCCGCCCTGTAGTACGCTCTTGCTTCCTCTTTGGCTCCCAAGTTATCCAAAGCCAGCGCAAGATAAATTTTATCCTTCAAAGTCAAGTTGCGGTCGTTTTTGATATTTTGAATTGTAACAAGAACCGGCTCTTTGAAA
>CAZGDO010000071.1:0-3977 GCA_964524365.1 uncultured Gammaproteobacteria bacterium
TCCATCAAACCAGGGTTTACATCCCCACACAAGGTGAGGCTTTAAACCCTGGCGGGCCACTCGGGTTAAGTACCCAAGTTATACAAGCATTGTAAGGGTATTTTGGCAATTTTCCCATAGGGCGATTTGAGGTACGTGGGTCGGGTATCAGTTTTTCAAAATGAGACAAATGAGACACTACTAAGGCCTTTTGAGACGTGTCTCATTCTTGACTCATTTGGCTGACCTCAGCGTTGTATTCTTACTGGTATTACTTTTTTGCAGGAACTCATGTAACCGAGGATTTATGGTAACTTTTTGATCGCCAGTTTTGTCGACTATGAGTTTCATGTCAGTTACCTCTTTAAATAATAGCAAGGTGGTTATCATTAATCTTCGAGCATCTCCTTTTTGTTGTTTAGTATCGTACTCCCAAGCATGCATATATTTGTTTCTGGTGTCACGGATATTATCAAATTTTTTATATTGCTCGTCGGTAATTGCCTTTATCGTTAATAAAATATCAATCCTCCTTTTTTGTTCTGATTTTTCAAAGTTTTTACCAAACAATTTCTCCTCCCCCTCTGGCGTAATATCCTGACCGTGAATTCTAATAGTGCTCATCTTCCATACCAATAGTGTCAGCATTTCACATATGATCCCTGAAACCGCAATACAAGAAACATAGTCACCAAGACTATAGTGGCGTTTTGCTGTGACTAACGGCTTAACAATTCGTTCAACGATATTCGGGTAAGCAGGTGCAAAGACAATGTGCGCATCTTCGGTTGTAACTTCAGTATATCGTGTCAAATCTTCTTCCTTAAGCGTTGCGAATGGCCGATTGAAAAAAAATTCAAGAGATCTTACCAAGTGAGCGATAAATAAATCTTTACTATCAGCTGACAGCTTCGGCAAATCGTCAATTTTTAAAAGAGGGCCAAAGCTATTAATGGTTAATAACACCTTTTTATTTACCTTGTCTTCGGGTATTGAGTGTTTGGCTTTTGTAAGGCTCATTTGTACAATAATTAGTAATTAGAGCAACTGCATTATTGCTCAAACTAACCATTAAATCAATAACAATATGACAGAGATCAGCAAGAAACACCTCGAACAATTCAAGCGGATATACAAAAAAGAATACAACAAAGATATAACCGATGCAGAGGCATACGACATGGGCCATCGATTAGTTAATTTTGCCAAGCTTCTGCTCGACCTTGAATGGAAAGAGGAGGCACGAAAAAAACGACTAGAGAAAGAACCAAAAGGCTTCCATCTGACGGATGGCATCTATAGCTGTCTTATTTGCCGACAAGCAATTGAAAATAAACAAACTTGGTATGACAAAGACGGTATTAAGTGCATGGCATGCCAAAAAGCCCTTGATGATCAAGTAATACCCCAATATGTATGTACAAATCGAGATAGTTGGTTAGCTGACTGGCAGGTGAGAGATAAGTTGGATATTCATTTAGCCACTATCCGCAAAATGACACGAGAGGGGAAACTAAAAGCTCGCACCATTTATAACGAAGGTGGTCAAAAGTACTTTGAGTTATTTATCATTAAAGAAAACGAATTACTACAAAAAAACACGAGCAAAAACGAAACTAATTAAATTCTAAATTTTGTATCGCGGAATCTTCCTGCCCCTTCCAACTAAATGTTCCAACAACCCAAGTTTTATCTAATCGAGTAAAGACGTATTGATTATAAAAATACGTGTTGTCTTGATTATAAGAATAGGTTCCTTTTTCGGCGCTTACTCCATTGATTTGCACATTACTCCAATCGATCGTTTTAGCTGGTTCATTTTTTGCAAAGTCCTCTATCCATTTTTTAACATTTAAAACTGAATCATCAATGATAAAAATATCTAGATATGGATTCTGTCCTGGAGTGTAAATACGGGTAACAACTTTACCACCAAATGCGTTCGGCTCTTCAGTTTCGTCAACCAGCGCCCCCATAAACGGAGGGTAGTTAAAAGAAAGCTGCCATTCTTTGTTTGAATAGGATTCCCAATCAGACGAGTCGTAATGGAATTTAATTGTTGCTAAAATATTTTCAAGATAATTTATTACTAATTCAGAATGCCTTGGTTGAGCCCAGACCACTAGACTTTGATCTCCAACGGGTGTACAAACCGTTGTTTGGTTTGCTCTTTCACCTACATTATTTGTTGACTCTAAATAATAACTTACATAAGCCGAAGTAATTCCATCTATAGTGATTTCTTTTTCCTCATCATATTTAACAAAATCAGGAATTGGGTTATCTGGGCTACCCCATCCACTTCTCTTTTTACATTCTTCAATTAAGTCTCCATCTAATGAGGCGTTACCAAGATCAATTTGAATATATGGCGCTGAGCCATCAATCGCCATGTCACTAATAGTTAAACCACCAAGTGATTCACCATAAAGCCAATTATTAGGGAATTTCACCGAAAAGGCCGGATATAATTCTTTAAATATTTTTAAACTAGAATCTTGAGAATTATACGTTTGCCAATTGGAGATATCAATACTCTGCGTTTCTCCAAACTTGAAAGTTGAAAGAATATTTTTTACAGCCACATCCCATCCCTCTTTTTGATCGTCATCAATGTTAAAAAAAATCATAAACCTTTGGTCTCCATAGGTTTCTATGGCCTGGATTTGATAAAAACCTGGCTCAAAGTTCGCTTCAGTTTTAATTTGCTCTTCATCAATTATTTTAAATCCATTTTCAGTTCGCTCAATCGTGTATTTTACATCCGGGAAAAGAGGCCCGAATCCGTCCGGATTGATTATGAGGATTATTGAAGGACGAGGTGTTTTGCTCTCGCCTACATCTTTACCAATTATTAAATCCTCGTTCGGTGAATTTGATGTTCTAATTTCTTTTGGCAAATCATCTTTAACAACTGCCCAATCAGCTGGATATTGAAATGAAAAGCCCCAAACTGAATTTTTATAGTTTGCTAATTCTGAATTATCGCCATTTGTATCGCTATTTACTATAAAATCTGAATTCGTTACTTCATCCTTATGCTCCTTGTAATACCAAGTAGCGCCGACAAGGCCTGCAGCGATGACAAAAATGACTATTACTATAACAACTGGTATTAACCCTTTTAGATGTAACATACTTATTTATTAAAATCTACCACCACTTCATCGTTTCGTTTTATAATTGGATAGGCATTTGATTCATCCCAGGAGATCAGATAGCCAGACATTCCGTCAGAAACGGCTTTGTTGGTAATGACCTTTTTAAGAACTTGGGTGGTAGTTTCTGGTGCGTAGAGACGATAAGCATATTGACCGTCCTCAATTTTTCCCCAAAGTATAAGCCATTTCCGGCTTGGACTTGCACCATTATGCGGATTACAAGTCTCATTCAAATAATCATACCCTCCCCAGGAACCTTCTGGGCTTCCTACCCTTTCTTCTGTTTTTGTATCTAACTTAACAAACGAAATGGTTGAATAAGCTCCACACCCTTCACCTCCAGGTGCAGCGGCGATGATATTGTTTTTACTATCCCATGAAATTGTATTCCAATTGGTGGTTGAAACTTTGTGGACGGCTCGAAAGATTGATATCGGATCTTCTTCGGTAAATGTGTTTGTAGGCACATCATATACAATGCTACGACTTTGGACGGGCTGACTCTCAATTAATCCGGGTTCAAACTCGATTGCGTTAATATTATATTCCCCAATTTCTATCATCAGGTAATCTTCATTAATTGATGAGAAAACTCTATAAACTCGATCAAAGGTTAAATCACCTTCTCGCCAAGAGGATACCTCAGGGAGCGTTGTTGTTTGACTAGTTTGAGTGTTAAAAAGCAAAAAATTCGGTTTTACGCCCGTCTCATAAGGAATTGGTTGGTCACCAAAACTATTAAAATAAGTATTCTTTGTTTCACCTTTTTTCCATAGTAATATCCCGAATCGCGTCGGGCTTGCATGGTATAAAGAAGTATTCACGCCAATATCTATT
>CAZGDO010000072.1:0-3936 GCA_964524365.1 uncultured Gammaproteobacteria bacterium
GGATCTTTTTATGTTTACCCAGACCTTTGAGCATTCATATTCGTTAAAAGGAAAACGTATCGCAATTGTTACGAATGCGGGCGGTCCAGGAATTATTGTAACCGATTCACTTATTGCATCTGGTTTTTCGCTTGCCTCTTTTACAACAAAAACAATTCTTGCGTTAAAGAAAAAACTCCCGGAGGCTGCAGCCGCTCATAATCCAGTTGATGTTATTGGTGACGCACCCGCAGCGCGCTATGCATATGCCCTTACTGTCGCCGTGCAAGACAAAAATGTTGATGCAGTTATCGCAATTTTAACCCATCAGTATGTAACGGAAACCGAAAAAATTGCACAAGCAATAATTCGTGTAGCTAAAAAGAATAGAAAGCCAATCTTTGTTTCTTTCGTTGGCGGTGTTGCGGTAGAAAGGGGAAGGAAAAAGTTATCAGATAATGGAATTCCACAATTTTTATTTCCAGAGCAGGCCGTCCGAGGCTTGCATGCCTTATGGCGTGCTCAACAGTCAGCAAGTTTACCGAGTCGATTTCCAGAAGTACGCGTGATCGAGGGGTTACGTCTTGTGCCGATCGTTGGGACCGCCAGCGAATTGCTGCTGGCGAAATATATTCCTTATGTATTACGGTCCCGGATTTCTGCATTAGTAGCAACATCAATTAAAAATGCGCGTCGTATTGGATATCCAGTTGTTGCGAAGGTCGTGAGTTCTGAATCCTTACACAAAACAGATGCGGGATTTGTTAAAGTAAATATTACGTCAGACGCTGAATTGCGAAAAATTTTACTTGGATGGCAGAAACGCGTAAAAAAAGCATTCGCAAAAGGAGAGGGATTTGCGGTTCAAGCGTATCGCCCAGCTCAGCTCGAGATATTTATAGGCGCAAAGCGAGATCCGAATCTAGGTCCATATATAGTCTATGGAATCGGGGGGATTTTTGTAAAACAACTTTCATTAACTTATATTTCTCCAATTCCAGTATCGCGAGCAGGGGCAAAGCGCATGCTTAGCATAGGAGTGCTTGGAAATATTTTAGCAAGCTTAAGGGGTCGCAAGTTACCAATAGCTATGATAGAAAAAAGCATTTTAGGACTATCTCGTATGATGGTTGATCATCCAGAAATTGCAGAGTGTGATTTGAATCCGGTGTTAGTGCGATATGATGGGGTGTATATGCCAGATGTGCGTATTTTGAAATTAGTAAAATGAAAGTAGTAATTCCACGGGAAGCTGTTGGTAATCCACGTGTGTCTTTTTCTCGTTTAGGCTATCACATAGGAAGAAACGGTAGTTTTGAGCGACGGATGGGTTCATCAGAATTTCCTCGCTTGCATGTGTATTTAGCTGAGAAAGGCGATAAAGTAGAGGTGAGCCTTCACTTGGACATGAAACCACATACGTATGAGGGATTCCGTGCGCATCAAGCAGAGCATGAAAGCGACATCGTCACTGTAGAGTGTAACCGCATAATCGAATTTTTTCATAAACAATTAGGTTTATGATATACTAAATTTATGAAGAAAATCGTGAACAACGTGACATGGAAGATAAGCGGCGAAGCAGGTGAGGGAATCATGGTCACCGGCTTGTTGTTTTCTAAATCCTGCGTTCGTGCTGGACTGAAGGCGTTTGACTACACCGAATATCCGTCTTTGATCCGCGGTGGACATAACACTTATCTTACGCAAGTGGGGGAAGAAGATGTTTTTTCTCACGATCGCTCTGTTGAGATATTGGTAGCATTAAATCAGGAATCAATCGTCGTGCATATTGATGAGTTAAGCGCAGGTGGGGCCGTATTGTTTGATCCTGATGATAAGAAAGTTTCTGTTGAAGGATTGCGCAAAGATATTCTGTATGTGCCGCTGCAAATGGCAAAGATAGCCTCTGATATCGCAGGGAATCGATTGATGCGTAATACAGTTGCGCTTGGCGCAAGTTTTGCGCTTCTGGAGTTTCCAAAAGAAGATGTCCACAAGATGCTTTCAGATGTTTTTCACTCAAAAGGCAAAGATGTTATTCAGCAAAATATTGACACATTTAATGGTGGATATGATTCTGTATCAAAGCAACAAGTTGACCGTTTTGGATGGAAAATAGAAAAGAAAAAACCAAAAGGTGATATTGTGGTTACAGGTAATGAAGCAATCGCTATAGGTGCAATCGCTGGTGGTTGTAAATTTTATTCTGCTTACCCCATGACACCAGCTTCTTCAATCCTTGGATACATGGCAGATCACGCAGAGCAGTACGGTATGGTCGTAAAACACGCTGAGGATGAAATTTCAGTTATTAATATGGCAATCGGTGCTGGACATATGGGGACTCGATCCATGTGTGCAACCAGTGGTGGCGGGTTCGCTCTTATGAATGAAGGATATGGTCTCGCCGCAATCACTGAAACTCCGGTAGTTATCGTTTTAGTCCAACGACCCGGCCCGGCAACAGGACTTCCGACGTGGACTGGTCAAGGAGATTTGCAATATGCGCTTCATGCGGCACAAGGTGAGTTTCCCAGATTTGTTGTTGCGCCAGGAGATGTGATTGAAGCATTTGAAATGACCGCCGAAGCATTGAACATAGCAGAAGAGTATCAGACTCCTGTTATACTTATATCAGATAAACAACTTGCAGAAAGCCATCAGACAGTCGCTCCGTTTGATAGCTCGCATTTTGAGATTCGCCGTGGCAAGCAGGTAACGCAAAAAGAGCTTGATGCGGGCACTGTTTTTTTTCGTTACGAGAGTACTGTGAAAGATGGTGTGAGTCCGAGAAGTTTTCCAGGAATGAAAAATGGTATTTATGTTGCAAACTCTGACGAGCATGACGGGAAAGGTTTTTCAGAAGAAAGTTCCGAAAATGCCATAGCAATGTTTAAAAAACGACAAAGAAAGTTTGATACTTTTAAATCTCAGATGCCACAACCACAACTTATAGGTGACAAAAATGCTGACGTAACTTTTGTGTTTTGGGGGTCAGTAAAAGGCGCAGTAGTTGAGTCTATAAAACGACTAAAAGAATATAATGTAACAACAAACTACTTGCAAATCGCTTGGGTATCACCTTTCCCCGACGAAACGGTTACAAAAGTCCTAAAGGATGCGAAGCGTCCGGTGCTTGTAGAAAATAATATGGAAGGACAGCTTGGGAATTTAATTCGAGAAAAAACAGGCTTTGACATTAAAGACAAAATATTGAAATTTGATGGCCGACCCTTTTTTTCAGAGGAAATAGCAGCATATATTATCAAAAAGTAATATGGCAGTCGTTAAAGATTTTGAAACAAAACATTTTCCGACGTGGTGCCCAGGTTGCGGGAATTTCGGTATTTGGACGACCCTCAAACAGGCATTAGTTAAGGCTGGGCTTGATCCGCATGAAGTGTTAATAGTTTTTGGAATTGGCTGTTCAGGAAACGAAACAAATTTTTTACACGGATACGGGTTTCACGGTTTACACGGTCGCGCGCTCCCTATCGCGCATGGCGCAAAAATGGCAAGACGGAATGTGAAAGTTGTTGTTGTGGGTGGTGATGGCGATGGCTACGGCGAAGGCTTGTCTCATTTTATACATACAATAAGAGGTAATCCAGAATTAACATATATTGTGCATGACAATCAGGTGTACGGGCTAACAAAAGGACAGGCTTCCCCGACAAGTGAGAAAGGATACAAAAGTTCGTCAACGCCGGCGGGAGTAATTGAAAAGCCGATTAATCCACTATCGCTTGCGCTTGCAGCCGAAGCAACATTTGTCTCGCAAGGTTTTTCCGGAAATGCCGCGCATTTGACCGATTTGATTGTAAAAGCGCTTGCGCATCCTGGATTCAGTCTTGTGAACGTATTACAGCCATGCGTTACATTTAATCACCACAATACATTCCAGTGGTTTTATCGACGCGTGTATGACCTTGCAAAAGAAGGGTATACGCCAAA
>CAZGDO010000073.1:0-3879 GCA_964524365.1 uncultured Gammaproteobacteria bacterium
CAGGTGACCGACTTGCTTCAAAAAGCTTGTTGTTACTTGCTAAAACCCATATCAGTGTTCAAAATGTTCGAACCGTAAAATTATTATAGGGTTCGAAATTTAGTCTCAGTGAGAATCCTGTCGCGTCTACCAAGTTGAACACCCCCAGGTGACCGACTTGCTTCGTTTAGCCTGTACTGGCTTGCTAAACGCCTAGTTTTATTCTTCAACCTTCGAACCAGGTTTGCTTTTGTAATATTGCAAAAGCAAAATCGTTTCTGCTACCAAGTTGTGCAGCCATACCTAACAGAGATCTTTTAAGGAGCTTGTTTGGGTTTTATAAACCTCTATTCTTATATCCTAACCTTATTTTTGCAAAAATCTTTCCTAAGAGTTAAAAATATGTTATATTGACGGCAATTATCTATGTTGTTAGGGAGGCAGAATGGAATCGCTAAGTGAATATTTTGGACAGGTAGACCCTTTAGAAATCGACGCTAAACTCAAAGCTATCGGTGTTTCAAAAAGCAGAATCGTAGAGATAAGACAAACATTTTGGCGACTTGACGCTTATGATAGCTTGATTTCTTACGAACCATATCTTGATCTCTTAGTTAAATTTCTACTTCACGATCCTAAAAAGCAGTTCACAAGACCAGACTTTTACCGATATCTCATTAGGCAGATTATCACAGAAAAGGATTTGATTTCAAAACTGAGAAGGATGGCACTGTACTTTGAAAATCTTCAGTCAAACGGACTCCCAGAAGATGAGTTCGACAGCTTTCTTTCGGAACATGGGTGGACGAAAGAGAACCTTTCTTTTACTGCTCTTGTAGAAAAAAATCTCTTGCGTATAGGGCCAGACAAATACGACAAAAATAACAAGGCCGAAAAGGTCCAATTTTCTCATCACACCCTGCAGGAATACTTGGCTTTTGAGCAAATTTTAAACAATGACAATCCGGTTGAAGAATTAAAGCGCTATATAACCATCGAAGATGGAAACGAAAAAGCTATTATTCCCAGTTGGTACAATGTAATCCGCTTCTTTGTCGAATCGGAACCCAATGGTAATGGAGAATTTCCGGTTGCCGAACTGCTCTGTGCTTTGGGAAAAGAAAACAAGGATGTAATTAATGAGTCCTTCTCCGATACCCTAACCTCAATTAGCCCACAGGCTGCAAACAATGAAATCCGTACGGAGGTTTTTGACCTAATTTATTCAACCTATCAAGAAAGGCTTCTTTGGATTCCCTCATGGAGCCGTGATCCGCTTTCCAAAATTATCACCCAACCTCAGTATTCAAAATTAAAAGAAGACATTGTCAATAAACGAGATTGGATTCATGACAAACAAAGATATGTGTACCAAGGAAATGCAGTTGGGCTGATCGATGCCATCTTGCAGTATCAACCTGAATTAATTAGCCAAAACAGGGGGTTTTGGTTAGATAAATTAGTTATCTTTGCCAATGATAAAAATGAAAACGGCGTTCTTCAGAGAAACGCACTTAGTGCATTAAAAAATTACAAAACCGAGGATGAAGAAAAAAACATTGAATTAATTAATAAGGTGACCGGTGTCTTTGAGGTAGAGGACGAATTAATACGGCAAGCCTTTATTGATTTAGCATCAGAGCTTGCTCCAAACAGTAAAAATACGATTGATTGTGTTGTGAGCGGTATCTCCGACGATTCTCTTGCGATTTACGGTCGGTACGCTCTCTACAAGATTTCCAACAAAGAGGGAATGGTCCATTTTTTGGAAGCGCTGTCCGAGGATAATAATTTTCTATTTGAATTTCTGAATAACGAATCAATCTTTAACGATCGTGGAAAAGAAAGCGACCAGGTATTAATTGACAAAATAAGAGAATTCATTGATGGTGAGTTACTGGATTTAGTCAAACGGGTTGTTAAAGCAACATTTGAGCATTCGAAAATCTATGGTGAGGAAAGGTCGTTTTTTATAAACAAACTTGTTGAAATTATTAATGATAAAGACCAGAGCTATCTTAAGGAGATATTAAACTATCTAGTGGGAGTCCCAAGTCCGAAGAATTGGCACCTACTTGACGATTATACATTCCTGCTGGCAAAGATAATGAAAGAAGATGATTTGGATACTCTTTTTGAAATTGCTGCTAAAATTAGAACAGACCATGGGGTCAGAATTGCCAGATCGATTATCCGAATCGCCCATTACACCAGAGGTGAAGAGGGAAAGCGTATATATGAGAAAGCTCTTGAGCAGAAGTTGCTTGTCCCGATTCCCGAAGAACAGAGAGAGGTAAAGCCTTGGGGGAGGAGGGGAGACAAAGAAATCATCGCCCAATTTAGAGAGTTCTTGAAACCAGAAGAGGGCAAATATCTCCCCAAAGTTTTTGCTTTCTATGTGGACAACCTTAAATTGCTTGATGAGCTGGAAAATGAGAAAGACCGACTCCGAGATCTGCTGCGCAATTCTGCTTTAAATATTAACCCGCGTAACTTTAAAGTCACAATTCCCGATAAGAAAAGTAACACTTTTACGATTACAAATCTTGCCGGTTGGTATGGGGATGTTCTGCGGGCAGCCCAAAAACTTCTTCCATCCGAAGAACTTAAAAATTATCGCCAAAACATCCTTGATTTGTTACCTTTTGCCTATAGTGAGGATCAGAGCACTATTGAGGAACTGGTTGGAAAAGTTACAGATCAGGAGTTGGAGGAATTTGTTAATCGCGTTTATCTCGACAAAGATAAAGATGTCCGCTATTTAATCCCATCTTTTTATATTTATTTTATTCAGGAACAGACAAAGCAGGAAAACATTTTAGAAAGTGCCATTCCAGTTTTAAAAAGCCTGATAGATGATGAGGTTTTGGAATTACGCGATCGACAGAATGCGTTACAAACATTAGGACAGATTACACCACCTGCTGAAAAATGGAAATCTTATTACCAAAACTTGTTTGATACGAATCATGATTCCGATATTGAAGATCAAAGAAAAATAGCGGAAATTGCAAACGGTCTTTTAATCAAACAATTTAATGACGAAAATGCAATCAATTGGCGTTTTGATGAACTAGTCAACCGACAGGCGCCTTTTGATGAGAAAGGGCAGTTTCAGGTGCACGCAGTTGGCCCATTAGAACAAGAATTAGACTCTTTAGATTTTGCCCGTCCACTAATAGAGACTGCTAGCCTAACCTATCTATCCAAGTTAATCCACCTTATAAAATATGGCTTTGAATTATTAGACCGACCAAAGGAAGAAAATTACAGATCTTATGCATTATACCTTTGTCAAATTGTTAGCGCAGTTCTTAAAAAACTAAACAACGTGGAGTTACGGAAAGCATATGAAGACATAGAAGGATTACTCGCAGAATATTCCGATCATCCGGACTTAAATTGGTGGTACTATACTCTGATAGAAATAAAAGAACTTTCACTAAGAAAGTATACCGATAGGTGGGAAAACCAACCAGGGGGCGATAAAAAAGTTTTCGATCTTTTCTATGGAGTAAAATATGGAGATCAGGAAATTTTGACAAGTGAACTCTTTTTGTCTTTAAAAGACTTGTTGAGTTTAGCTGGAGTAATACGAATAGACGGAAACGGAAAAATGAGCTTAAGTCCTCCTTCGGAAAATATTTTATCTACAAAACCTGCGGCTTTTAGTCCAGAGTGGCAACAATTTTATGGGATAACCGTTAATCGAATAATCAGTCAATATCCAGCATTAAGTCAGCATATTTATGGAGCTCAAAATCGAGAGGAGATGATTATTACCGACAAAAATGAAGTGATCTTTGGGCTACTGATCAACAAGCTGTTTGGGTTTGTTGAAACAGAAAAGGAGTATCACAATGAACACAGATACGTTGGGTTTCGCTATCTCCTTAATGA
>CAZGDO010000074.1:0-2765 GCA_964524365.1 uncultured Gammaproteobacteria bacterium
GGCATCCAACGTTTGAATAATCATTTCTTTGGCCAACGTGCTCTGCGTTGCCTGGTAATAATGCAATAAAAATAACAACGTGTTGTGTGGGGGAAATTTTGTCTGTGCACCGAAACCCCCAAACGCCACATCAAATGATCGGTGTATCGTACTGGCAATAGTATTGTCGTCAATCTCTACAGAAGAACCGTGAGACATTGGGATAGCATACGCCTGAACCGCATCTTTATTTTTCGCATACCACGACAGCACTTGTCCTAATACGTCGCGGAATGGAAAAAGACCTCGTTTTTCTACATCAGGAAAATACGTACCCCCAAAAATTGGATGGCCGGCTGGAGTGAGAACCACGTTGAGCGGCCAGCCGCCTCGCCCATTAATTGCATTCACATAACTCATGAAGTATTCGTCAATGTCCGGCCGTTGTTCCCGGTCTACTTTGATGGAAACAAAACGATTGTTCAGATATCTTGCCGTGTTAACATCAGAAAATGCTTCGTGCGCCATGACGTGGCACCAGTGACAGGTGGCATATCCAATTGATACCAAAATCAACTTCTGGTGTTCTTTTGCATACTGCAATACCGCCTCATTCCATTCTTGCCAATGGACGGGATTGTCCCTGTGTTGTTGCAAATAAGGGGATGATGAAGTGTTGAGATTATTTTTACTGAAATCCAACATACCGTTGTGTTAAACTGGTTTAACCTTGCGCGCGGTTGAAAATGCCCGCTGAACAACCTCGTTCAAAGCGGGATGTATGTGAATACTTTTGGTGATAGCTTCAGTCCGCCCCGTTGATTTCATTGCTACAATCACCTCATGGATCAGGGTTGATGCCTCTGGTCCGATGATGTGGCATCCGAGAATCGTCTGCCCGTCTTCTGACAGCAGGGCTTTTACGAATCCGTCTTTCTCCTGAAGCGCATCACCCATGGCCGTTTCAGCGTAGGCAGATATTCCGACTTGGTATTTCGCGCCGCTTTTCTTGAGTTCCTGCTCGGTGGCACCAACTCCGGCAACCTGGGGTGCACTGAAAATAGCGTGCGGCATCGCAGAGTAATCGACCGCTACCTTCTCCGATCCAAACGCATTTTGGACCGCATAGCTAGCCTCCCAATTGGCGCCGTGCTTAAAAAGGTGGCGGCCAATGACATCACCGAACGCCCAGATGCCGGGCACGGATGTCTCAAGATACTCATTCGTCACCAGATAGCCGCGCGCGTCAACGGCCAGTCCGGCTTTTGCAACGTGGAGCAAATCAGTATTCGGGCGGATACCAGTTGCGACGAGCAACACATCGCCGGTCGCGGTGATGATTTCATTTCCCCTTTTTGCGGTTACCGTAAATATTCCGTCAACGTACGCAACTCGCCCCACTGAAGCTTCCATATGCACCGTGTATGTGTTTGCGAACAGTTCGGTAAAGAGCTTGGCAACCGACTCATCCTCGTTGGGGATGAGGAGCGGTCCCCGCTGGAATAGCTCAATGTCCGTCCCAAGCGCACCATAAAAGTGCCCGAGTTCTGCCGCGATATAGCCGCCACCGATAATAATCATCTTTTTCGGTTGAACTTTCTGTCGCAGCGCTTCCTTGCTGGTCATGTAAGGCGTACCCTCAAGCCCGAGAATCGGAGGAATGGCACTCCGCGCACCGGCAACAATGAATATTTTATCAGCCGAGATTCGTTGTCCTGCAACCTCAAGCTCATGCGGACCGATAAACACCGCACGCGAGTTAAAGACTTCGATGTTTTTGGCTGTCCTGTTTGCTTTCTCTGTCTTTGAAGAATAATGTTCGACATAGGACACCACCCGCTTCATGATGTCCGCGAACCGAACCCGTTCGATCTTGGAATCAACGCCAAATTCGCTGGAACGCCGGATTGTTTCCGCGACGTCCGCGCTGTGGATGAGTAATTTGGATGGAATGCACCCTCGATTCAGACACGTGCCACCGAACGGACCGTCGTCAATGACTGCGACCTTGAGCCCTTGGTTTGCCGCCCAACTCGAAACAGACAACCCGCTGCCGGAGCCGATGACGATAACGTCGAATGTCTTTGGAGTGAATTTAGTCATGGAATCGTTTTTCACCTGCTTCAATCCGTACCGATATCAGATTTTCCTTTGGCGGAATCGGGCAGGAATACTGTTCATTGTAGGCGCAGTAGGGATTATATGCCTGGTTGAAATCAACTTCGAGCAATCCGTTGGGTCCAACTTCCGGCTCAAGGTAGCGCCCAGCCCCGTAGGTCTCGTCCTCGCCGGTCGCGTCCCGAAACGGCAAAAAGTACCCGTGCGCATCTTTATAGACACACAGCTTCACGTTCTGACCTCCAACGGCAAAGGAAATCTTTCCCGCGCGGACATACTGCTGCTTGCTGCCGGTGCTCGTCTGCATCATTACAACGTCATGCGCAACATGTTCATCAAGCTTCGCGTGAAGCCGAAGAGACGGATTGTCGGAGAAATACAGCAGCCCGGTGAAGGAATGCCGCTGGTCCGGACGCAAGGGAGAATCTAGTGAGCGGAAGAATTGATCTTTTTTCGATCGAAGGGTTTTAATGTCCATATGGTGTGGGTAAATGCACTGAGATCAGGGAGAGTCCGCGAATCAGTTTCCGCGGCGACTCTCTGGTCTTAGTGGGTATGACTGGCATCGTCGTGCCCGTCATGTTCGTGCTCCTGCATCATCTTCATAGCTGCCAGGTGGCCTTCATCGCCCATATCAGCTTTTTCTTTAACGTGCATTTTGACGTCGT
>CAZGDO010000074.1:2775-3766 GCA_964524365.1 uncultured Gammaproteobacteria bacterium
CTTCCATGCTGCAGACGGAACATTTCTTATCATCCATCGTACTCACCTCCTTTCAAATTAGGAATATTTATTATTTTGTTACTGCTTTTTCATACTTGATCCCAACTCTTCCATCATGAACTTTCCTTGTCCGGCTAGGACACCCAAAATGCCTGCCAACTGCATGCCGATACCCATCAACAGGAGTCCCATACCGAGGAATTGCGCTCCGCTTGACCAGGCTCGAAGAATCTCAATGTTTTTCCACGTGTTAACCAGATCGACGTCCGTGGCAATGCTATTTGAGTAGGTCTCACCAACCACTGCGGCATCGTGGGCAGTCTTATCGAACGACCAGTACTGGGCGCCCCAGGAACTCAAAACCAGGCTGGCGATGAAGAAGACGGCGATCAACATCAGGCCGATGATCATAACCATCCGACCCATTTTCCCCATACCCATAGCTTTCATCGGGTCTGGCGTAAACTTCTGCCAGGTAGATTTCATATCCATATTACTCACCCCCTTTCCCTTTCGTCATGACGGTGCTCATCACCATGCGTTTGATATGTCCACTGACAAGTTGCGGGCACTGAATTTTCCCCATGCGCTGGACCACAACCACCCCGGCTTCGCGTAAAATCCGCAAGTGGTGCGACACCAGTGGCTGGGAAATACCGAGAAGTTCGGTCAAATCCGTTACGCAGATGTCCTTCTTCAAGCACAGGAGAATAGCAATCCGCAGGCGAATCGGATCACCCAAAGCGGCAAACATACGGCTGGGTCCGTCAACCTTGAGGGTTTCCAGGGTCCGCCGCAGGGAGGTGGCTTCTTTTAGCTTGGTTAGTAACATTATGTATCAATATATCTAAATATGTTTATATGATAAATCAGCCTTGAAATCCTGTCAAGGGTTCGTTTTTGATGATGTTGTGGACAACGAAAAACGCCCGGTTATACAACAACATGGAGGAAATGGTGGAGTCTGCCACCGCCAAACTCAAGAAGATGC
>CAZGDO010000075.1:0-3742 GCA_964524365.1 uncultured Gammaproteobacteria bacterium
TAATGAAAACTGAAAAGAATAGAAAAAATATATCAACGCAGACCAACCAAAGAAATGGTTGGTTTTTTTGTTTTTAAAGGAGGTTTCTCATGAAAAAGATTCTTTCCGGCCTAACAGTTTTTATATTTCTCGTTACACTTTCGTCGTTTACCGCTCTACCTGCCAGAGCTGATACTTTCTGGAATTCACAAGGCAACGATATTTATAACACCAATTACGGAGATGTGGGGATTGGAATTGCTGATCCTTTGGATAACCTTCATGTGTATGAGGTAGGTACAGGCCCCACCTGGAGAGGCAGAGGAATCTTTTCCGGTCAAACCAATGCAGTGGTTCTTGGTGAATTTAATGGCATGGCTGTTGTCGGAGGACACAGTGCGGCTTTAAATGCTTGGAGTAACCTGTCTCTTAACTTTGGAGGAGGAAATGTGGGAGTTGGAACCTTAGATCCGGATGCCAAGCTGGATCTTGTTAATAACCCAGGCAGTGCGAATAATTTAGCTCTGGCTACCAACGCTTATCCCAATGCATATCGCTGGCGAATAAATACCATTGATAGAGGAATGGCAATTGATTTAGATATTACCGCCTCGGACGGAAGCGATATTCAAGAAGCTGTACTTCAGTTATCGAGAAGCAACAGCGGCAGACCAGAATTAAGGATAGAAAACGATTGGCTGGTGGTAAATAATGGCAATATTGGGATTGGCGGAGCTGATCCAGATGCAAAGTTAGATATTTTTGGCAATTCAAGTAATGCCACCAACCTGATTCTTTCTGCTAATTATGCCAATTCTTATCGTTGGAGAATGAATACCGTTGATAGAGGAGGAGCCATTGACTTGGATTTTACCGCCTCGAATGCCAATGATACTCCAGAAACAGTCTTACAGCTTTCCCGCAGTAATACCGGTAGACCAGAGTTGACTGTTGAAGGCAACTGGTTAGTGGTCAATAATGGTAACGTTGGTATCGGTACGAATAATCCAACTGAAAAACTGGAGGTTTCTGGTAACGTGAAAACTTCTGGGTTATTAGTAGTAACAGGCGCTCCAACACTCCGTATTGGAGATGGAAGCAAAGCCGATGGTGGTCAAATTGAATGGCGCGTCACTTCAGTTTCAGGCAGACATTGGAACATAGACCAAAACGGCGACCAGTTGAGATTTTTTACGGAAAATGTTAACGACGGAGCTGGAGTACCCAGAGCTGCGATTGACGAAAACGGCACCTTTAGAATAGACGGGACCTTAAAAGCCAAAGAGATTGTGGTGCAAACCAATGTCTGGGCAGATTCGGTCTTTGCTGCAAACTACAATCTTTTAAATCTTTCCGAGGTTAAACAGTATATTCAGGATAACAACCATCTCCCGGGAGTACCTTCTGAACAAGAGATAAAAAGCGGCGGGGTTAATTTAGGCACCATGGATGTCACCTTGCTGAAAAAAGTTGAAGAACTGACATTGTATATCATAGATTTTGAATCCAGAATTAAGGAATTAGAAAGTATGAATAAATAAGGGAGAAAAATGCAAAAAGGTACGAGATGCCTTATTATTTTAGTCATCTTAGTGTCGGGAATGTTTTCATTATCCCATTTTAGGCACTTTTTGTATGCCAAGCTCGAAACCGAAACCAGCGATAATCAAGAAGTCTCATCATCCTCCGCCAAACTAAATAACGAAGCTGGCAACATAACAGGTTTAAAAAGTTCTTGGAAAGACTTGAAAGACGAGAAAACGGGTTTGCGATTGAAAGTACCTGAAACTGTTTACGTTAAAGATTATGAAGGTGAAATGTATAACTCATTATATACTTCCGAACTCGAGGATGTGAACAATGATAAATCAGAACCTCTTATGGAAATAATAACCGTAGATTCAAGTAATAGTTCAAGTTCGCTGAACCTATTGGAAAGGTTCATATTTACTAAACATGGTATTACTAACAAAAACAAACAAAAGGTAACGAATATCAACGACTATGAAGTTGCAATAATTGGATTTAAACCGCATATCGAAAATGATACTGCCTACTTCGACGTTTTTGCGGCTGTAAAAGTAGGAAATAAGGGGTGGGTTTTTGTATGTAATTATACCTCCTCAAGCGCGAAGAATGACTCCATAGATAAAACCACTTCGCCCATAATTGAATCCTTCTTAAATATTTTGGAGTCTATTGAACCCAGCGATGAAACTGACAAAGTAAAATTTGAGACACTAGACGATCCTGCGCTATTAATTATTCAAGAAAATAGAATAATCAATAACAAGTTTAAGACTACCTTTTAGGAGGAATCATGCATATTAATAGAAAAATAATTGTTATTATTATAGTTTTAACGATATTACAGCTTTCAAATGTCAATGTCCATGCAGTAAGTTTTATATGGCCTAGTACTGGTTACATTGGATATAGGTACAATGGTAATAGCCACAATGGGGTAGACGTTTGGTCACAGTCGGATGGCGGGTGGAATGGCGATGTTGAGGGAGTCAGTAATGCGGTATATTCAGCCTATTTGGGTGATGTTGTTTACAAAGATTCAAGTGGATATATAATTAAACATAATGACACCCTCTACTCTAATTACTGGCACATAAGAAATAAACAAGTCTCTGTGGGAGACACCGTAAACACAAATACAATTATTGGTTATCAAGATATTGCCAACAACGTTGTGCATTTGCACCTAACAGTTTCTGCAACGTCGAGCGGCTCTGGCCACGTCGATCCATCTCCATATTTTGGTATGCAGCTTAACATGTCTGAACCCGATCCGATTGCCTCGGGAACCTATGTGGAAAGGCCTAATGCATGTGGTTTAAACAATGTGGTATTACAGGGACAAAACTATGGCAGCGGATCAAGTCTTGATTGTTCTGCAACTAACTCGGTTAGAATATTACCAGACTTTACTGCCGCTAATGGGAGTAATATTCATTTATACATACAACATTAAATAAGGAAAATTAACATGAAGAAAATATCGTTATTAATCTTTATAGTCTTAGCCATTTTGTTATTTATTGGCATTTTTAGCTACCTGTTTCTTGGTTACGTTCATAATAGAAGAACCAACAACAGCGATGAAGTATCACCCATGGATAATGGCCAACAAAACACAATTGCCGTTGACTCTTACCAGGTGGCATTTGAGATCAAGAGTATTTTAGTCAATCCAAGTTTACTACCAAACGAGCTTCAATTTACATCACAAGCGTCCAAAATACTAACCTTAACCAAACTAAACGACAATGCGGCGAAATTAACGGACGAAGGTATCACTATTTTTGTGATGGCCGGTCTGGGTGAGAGCGGTGGAATTTATGACTATATTCCTGAGTATCAAGTTTTGCAGCTTAAGAATCTTGGCGTTACTGTCGCAAGGATAAAAATCGCCGATTACCACGAATTATATTTTCAGAATATCCTCGATTCTATAACCACTGAAAAGACATTCTTTTATACCACAACCTTTAATACACCAGATAAAAATTCCAGTCAGGTTAGTTCCTCACAGGAAATCAATTATAATAATCAAAGCTTTGGAATATATTGCATCGTTGATTCAGAAGAGAAAGTTAAGCTGTGTGATGAATTTGTCGAAAATCTTTCTTTGGAAGTTATGTGATCGGGAAGAACTTTTTGATTAATCAATAAAAGAATTGAAATATTCTACCTCACTCTTCCACAACCCGCAGACTGAAAGTAAAAGTTGACCCCTTCCCCGGCGTTGACT
>CAZGDO010000076.1:0-3733 GCA_964524365.1 uncultured Gammaproteobacteria bacterium
GGCAAGGAAAGTGTCGGAAACCTGGGGCGAGCTTCGAAATTCAAGTCCTGGTTTCTGACAAAAGCCCGCCACGCTGAGTGGTAAAAATGCCCTTTACGCTAAACTATCCTCACAGATATCTTTGAAGTCGCAGTATTTACAAGTATAAGGACTTGGCGTCGGAATAAAATTGCTTTTCAAAATCCCCTCTATACTTTCACTCGTTTTCTGAAGGAGTGCCTCTTCATCTTTTTCACTCCACTCAATATCAATATACTCACCCAACTCAAAATAATAAAAAGAGAGGGTGACCGGTTTTTCATGCAACACATCACGGACCGCATGCGCATACAAATACAACTGCCACAGTTTATCTTTTGGTAATTTCTTGGTTCTATCTGGCGCAGTTCCAGTTTTATAGTCCACAATGCGAACGCCACCATCGACACGGTCCACTCGGTCAATTTGTCCTTTAACAGGATGATCGCCTACATGGAGTGTAAATCCTTTTTCTATATATAACGGGGGCATAAACGTTCCCCCATGAAGCGTGTGAAATGCGCGCAATTCTTCTTTGCCTTTTTCAAAATATTCTTCTTCGTGTTTCTTTGACGTATACCATTCGTTGACCCACGCACTCTCGTACATTTTTTTTATCTCATCAAAGGACACCTCAATTGCTCTACTGGTTGGAGCGTTTGCATCAAACAACCCAGTTTGCTTTCCCCCACTGGCTCGACTTTGGACGAGTTCATAGAGCTGTTGCATCACCGCATGCAGTGTTTTTCCAAAACTAAAATTAAAGCGTCCTTCTGCCGGAATCTGTAAAATGTGCGCGTACTTGTATTGCTTTGGGCAGGACTCGAATGCTTGGAACTGGGTAAAACTGAATTTTTTAGGGATCCGCGAACGCAGAAGTTTTAGTTCATCTGTCTGCTGTTCAGGCACGCCATCTTCTTGCTCAAGCATGCTTTTCTCAAGTGTTTCGGTTTTTGGTTCGAATCCAAGCTCAGTTAAAAAGCGGGATGGCTTTTTTGAGCGCACACCACCATAGTCTTCTGCGCTTGTTAAAAACAATCCGTCACGGGCGCGGGTCAGTGCGACATAAAATAGTCGACGCTCTTCTTCTAAATGGATATCACCTTCAGAAATTGTTTCTTTCACTAACGCGTCAGGAAGCTCGATTTGTTCTTTGCGTTCAATAGACGGAAACCGCTTATCAACCAATGACACAATAAACACATTTTTAAATTCGAGTCCTTTCGCGCCGTGCACGGTCATCACCTTTACCGTATCGGGACCAGATTCCCAGGATTCGCCGATGGCACCGGTGTCCCCGACGTCTTGAGCAAGTTCAATTTCTTTCAAAAAATCTGACACGCGAGCCTCAACATGCGATTCTTCGAACGCTTGAATGCGTTTGAAAAACTGCGTGAGGTATAAGACATATTGTGTGGAAGCCGAATCTTTGCGTTCGGTAATATGCGCGAGATACCCTGTCTCACGAAGCGCGCGAAGTGCAACTTGTCCGACGGATTCTTTTCGTGACGCGTATGTATGCTTTTCAATACTTGAAATCAATTTTTCTACTTTAGGGATTGTCGCAGCAGAGATACCTTTGACCATGCGAATATTTTTAAGAAGGTCAAAAAGTGGTGTATTTGTTTTTCGTGACGCCTCGTTAAGTAACATAATATCAATCACGGGAATTTCAAGATATGTAAACCCGAGCACGCGAAAGGTTGCTTTGTGCTCATGATAGTTATCTAAGAGTTTCAGGTAGTTAATCAAATCAAGCACGACTGGCTGTTGAAAAAGCCCTCGCGCGGCCACAAACTGATACGGAATGTTATTGCGTTCGAGCATTGAAAGAAACAGGTTCGCGTGGTCATTCGCGCGGACAAGAATGGCAAAATCGCTCCACGTGGTGTCGCCCTTTTTTTTGATCTCAACAATTTTTTCAACCACTCGGCGCGCTTCTTGTTCGTGATTTGCAAGATGCATGTGCTCAATGACCGCAGGGCCCTCACGTTCTGAAGTTAATTTTTTGGAAATCGTTTTTCCGTCGTCGGTTTTACCTAAAGAGACCTCAAGGCGGTTCGGGTTGTTCTGCTGGATGAATCCGTACGCAAGATCAAGAATATTTTGCTTCGATCGGTAGTTTCGAGTAAGGACAACTTGAGCGGACGCGCGAAAATCTTTGTTGAATTCCAAAATGTTTGAAATGGCAGCGCCACGAAACTTATACACTGACTGATCGTCGTCGCCCACGACAGTGATATTCTGTTCTTTGTTAATAAGCAAACGAACGAGCTCATATTGCGCGTGGTTAGTGTCTTGGAACTCATCGACGAGTACGTATTTGAATTGCTTTCTAAACTGTTCCGCTATGTTAGGACGTTTTCGCAGTAGTTGTAACGTATATAAAATAAGATCACCGAAATCAAGCGCGCTATTTTCGAGTAAGAGCCGTTGATAGGCGTGATACGCGTTCGCTATTTCTGCGATGCGCACGTGCTCACTTGTCTCGTCCCCTTTTCTAAATTCCTGCTGATCTTCATTTTGCTTTATTTGTTCTGCGTAGGCAAGATATTCCTCTGGTGAAATTCCTTCATCTTTCGCGCGCGAAAAATGCGACAAGAGTGCGTGAATAAATTTTGTGGGGTTTCCCAACGGCTTGTAATAGTCGAGATCAAATTCGTCTATATGCTCGCGGACGAGCAATGCCTGATCGGTTGAATCAAGAATTGTGAAATCAGGTGGCAAACCAATATCGATCGCGTGTTGCTTTAAGACACGTTCGCAAAAGGAATGGAACGTCGACACCCACAAATCCATGTATCCGAATGGTAAAAGTTGATCAATGCGCTCTTCCATTTCCCCAGCCGCTTTTTCGGTAAACGTGAGGGCAAGTATTTCATCTGTTGAAAGTTTCTTTTCTTGCAGGAGCCAGGCGATGCGACGTGTAATGACGGTTGTTTTCCCTGTCCCCGCGCCTGCAATAATAAGCAACGGGCCTGTCATGTGCGTGACTGCCTGTCGTTGTTCTGCGTTCAAACCCTCCAATATTTCCTTGGACATGCCCTTATGGTACCAGTTTCAGAGACAAAAAGGAAAGCCTGTCAGTTGACTGACAGGCCATAAGATCTTATGTCTTCAAGCGGAAGCAATCCTGCTTCGAACCACGGGCGTAATATCTCCCGACTAATCACAAGGATTCGAATGCCATACTGCTCTTTTACCGCGTCAGACATTGTTTGAGGGCCACCTTTGATCTTTGTTCGTTTGACTTCGATCCCCGAAATCAGAGTCCCCGTCTTATAATAATCCTCCCAGATGAAAGGTTTTTCGAAGACAAAATCGGGTCTCCAGAGTTTCGATTGATCCCGGTGCGAAAGCCGAACTTCAAACGTGACATGATGAACAAAGGCGATCTTCATCTTGCGCAAGAGCTTCGCAATCCACAGCTCTTCCTCGGTTTCGTAATATTGGCCACGATAATAAACTGAAATGGCGGTATTTCTGGACTTATAGACTGGGAGAGTTTTCCCGTTTATAAGCACCTGTTTCCCAAGAAATGAAATGTGAGGTAGCGAGACACTTACTGGGTCGGGCTGAGCATTGAAGGCGTACCTCCTCTTCCTTTAAAAGTGCGTTCTTTATTAAAAAATGCGCCGTTGGTGGCGCATTCAAATCTTTCCTTTTTGTGTAAGATGCTTGTCTTGTGGATAACATCCTTTCATATGTATAGTAT
>CAZGDO010000077.1:0-3701 GCA_964524365.1 uncultured Gammaproteobacteria bacterium
GTTTTCGAGGATACAATACTTCAGCCATGACACGGTATGTGCCGTCTTCTGCTTCAACAGGTTTTGAGCAGACGGGTACGTGGACGTCACAAGTGCTCGACCTTGGGTCAGCGTATGGATTTGGTGGACTTACAATAAATGACTCTGAGACGACAGGTACTTCAATAAAATATGAAACACGAACATGCCCAGATTCAACATGTTCTACCGACCCTGCATGGGTAGAGGTCTCCAATCACCGGACAGTTGGTACGACAGATTATTATTCAATTGATTCTACAGTTGATCAGTACTTTCAAATCAAAGCGACCTTTGCCTCTAACCAAATCTACACCCCTACAATTGATGATATGACGGTTAGTTATTATTCTGATAGTACGGCTCCAACAAATCCTGCTTCTGTTTCTGGATACACAGACAGCAGTAAGGGGACGGGCATTACAACTGCAACATGGGGTAGTGACACAACACCGTATTTTGAATGGACTGCATCTGATAACGTGGGAGGGATTGGTGTCAAAGGGTTTTATGTCTATTTTGGAACTGATAACACAAAAGACCCTATTAGTGACGCTGCGGATCCGACTAATCTCGCGTATGTAGGGGGTACAAATTATTATGCTGTCGCAGCTGATGGAACAACAGGTTCTTGGAATGCATTAACGCAGTCGGCTTCAGCACTCACGTCTGACATATATTATTTGATTATTCGAACAGATGATCACAATAATAATCAAGCGAGTTCGTCTGGAACACTATTTACGTATCAATTAGACATTTTAGATCCGACAACGCCAACGGGTTTATCCGCATCTCCTGCGGGTTATTCTTCTGTAGACGATTTCGATTTTTCTTGGACCGCATCATCAGATACTGGTGGTTCAGCGGTTTATCAATATTGTTATAAAACAGATGGGGCTGATACGTGTATTCCAGCTGCAAGTACGAGTGTGGCTGGCTTAACCTCATACCAATCACGTGGAAATACTTTTTCTGTCAGATCATTAGACACGGCTGGTAATTATTCTGCGTATACCTCAACGACATTTTATTATTCCGGACCAGCCCCAACAGCACCGGCTTCAGTAACAGGATCGCCAGTCACTACGGCTATTGCTCCACAAGAAGATACAAATAGTTTTGCATTTTCATGGACCTTACCAGGTACTTGTCTGGGTCAAGCTTGTGATGCTGCAGATATTCTCAGATACTGTTACACAATAAATGAATTACCAAGCGCCGAAAATTGCGGTACCAATGTGAGTGGCACAACTACTCCTTCACCAGACGGTGGGTGGACTACAGCAACGCAAACCGCCAATAGATTATTGCCCGCTTTTTCAGCAGCGACTCAGCAAGGTTTAAATACTATTTATATCGTCGCTGCCGATATTATCAATAACATTGATTATGATAATTATACAGCCGAAGAATATTATTTCACATCTAACGCTCCAGGGGTACCAGCAAGTGCCGCTGCTACTGATACATCTGATCGGGCCACTCAAAAATATTCTGTTGTATTAACTTGGGATGAACCAGCCGATGCTGGTAGTGGTGTGACAGGCTATGATGTCTATCGCTGTGAATCGGATTGTGCCAGCCCAGACCCAGTTGATGATCCACCGGCTAACTACACCAATATTGCTACGGTAAATACATTAGGGTATTTAGATACTGGTTTAGATACACTCATAACTTACAGTTATTTTGCACGTGCAGCTGGAACTGGTGGAACACAGTCAGGTAATTCCACAGTACTAGAAATTAAACCTGAAGGTAAGTTTAAATTTGCCCCTACCCTGAGCGGACAACTCGTGGCAACTCCATATATTAGATCCGCCTTAATTGAGTGGCTGACTTTAAATGACCAAGATCAATATGGCAATACCATACTTCATCCAGCTTCGTCATTTGTAGAATACGGTGAAACAACTGCCTATGGAGCTGAGACCGGTACATCAGAATTAGTAAGTGAGCACGAAGTAACTTTGACAAATTTAACCCCCGATACTTTATATCACATTAGAGCTAAGTGGACTGATGTTGATGGTAATACATCATATTCCCCTGATTTTGAGTTTACAACCAAAGGTGCTCCTTCAGCTCCGACTAATTTAGTGGCTACGCCGACAAGCAATACAGAAAACAGTTTTGCATTTAGCTGGGACGCGCCAACCGATGAAGGGGTAGTTATTGCTGGATATCGTTATTCAGTAAACAATTTACCAAATGAGGAAAATAGTTCACAAACTACCGATACGACAATTGCCGCATACGATGCGGCGACACAGCAGGGCATAAATACATTTTATGTGGTTGCGTATGATGATACTGGCAATATCAACTATTCAAATTACGCTGTAGTCGAGTTTGAGGCGCATACAATTCCTCCAGGCACGCCACAAGCTGTGACAATTGTTGACTCATCAGACAGAGATGCGAAACGGTATTCTATTACAATCACGTGGGACCCTCCAGAGGGGTATACATTAGATGATGAAGTGTATTACACTATTATGCGTTCAACTGATGGCGACACCTATAATGAGATTGCGACTATTACCTCAACAGGATATCTCGATACGGGGTTAGATAATACTCAAGAGTATTTTTATCAAATAAAAGCAAAAGATAAAGCGCAGGCGACTTCTGATCTTACAACAGCGGTATCAAAAATTCCTGAAGGTCGCTACACGCAACCGCCGGCTATTACTGAGGGGCCAGCCGCAACTCCAGATTCGTTTGCGGGCACGATTGCATGGCGCACGGAACGTATCGCATCATCCTTTGTTGATTATGGATTGAAACCTGATGATTTGTCCGAAGAGCAGGGTTCTGCGGACCAAGTTGCGTCTCACGAAGTTAAGGTGTTGGGATTACAACCAGAAACGACATATTATTATCAAATCAAAAGTATTGACGTTGATGAAAATGCCGCATACTCAGAAGTTAAATCGTTTAAGACACTTGAGGCACCTCGCGTTCTTGATGTGACAATATCCGATGTGAAATTGTACGACGCGCTCGTATCGTGGACGACCAACAAGGATACAACAGCTAAAATTGAATACGGGACAACAACAGATTATGGATTAACCTTTACGGATACATCTGGTTCATTTGCGACAACGCACACAGTTAAATTAACTAATCTCACAGATGGCGCGACGTACAATTTACGCATAGGTGGCGAAGATAAAGCAGGAAATTCTATTCAATCCGATAATTATACATTCCAAACATTGACTTTCCCAGAAGTTTCGGATGTGAAGTATGTGAATAAATCTGAAGGACAAACGGAAGTACAATGGCAGACGAATGTTCCGACTACTTCGACCGTGAATTATTATGCAGATAATATTTCCCCAAAGACTCAAGGAAATGCAGCGTTAACCAAAGATCATGCAGTGTTGCTCTTTGGGCTCGCTGATGCGACACGGTATACGTATGTTGTTGGCGGAGTAGATGAATTTGGGTACGAAGCGAAATCCAATGAGTTTGAGTTTACGACCCTAGAAGATACCACTCCACCAGAAATATTTGGCGTACAGTCTGAGTCAAACACTATTGGATCTGGCGAAGGATCAAAAATTCAGATTGTGGTCTCATGGAAATCAAATGAACCAACAACATCGCAAGTGCAGTTTGGCGCAGGGCTTGGCGCAACTGACTTCACAAACGAAACCGATGAAAACGCT
>CAZGDO010000078.1:0-3621 GCA_964524365.1 uncultured Gammaproteobacteria bacterium
CGAAGACGAGTGACTAATTATAAAATAATAAACAGGCGCCCAAGGGTATGAGCGCCATGCTTTGTGATGATCATCGGGTATTCCTACTATGAACACAATACGGGCCAAAGATTTTTGAACCACTTTTTTTCAGAAATCCACCACAGTAGTCCCGTAATAGGCCAGATGAATACCACAACCAAATCGATAAGATTGAGCCAGAATGAACTCTGGCATCCGCGTTTGATCACTTTGTTGGCAACCCATGTCCCGAACAAAATGCCAACTAAAAGATAGGCGCCAGCCGAGCATACGGCAATCAGGAATATGTACTTGAATTCCATACATTATCCTCCAGTTTGAGATTGAAGTGCTATTTTATTATATCAGTCTAGCAAGGATTATTAGGAATGTCCATACAACCTTTTAGCTAATAAATACTGTTACCGAAGCCTTGTCGGATAGATAATAAATGGGTTACCGTAGTTACCTATGACTATGGAAACCATTTTAGAGGTTTTTGAGCGCTACCTCTGGATAGCGGTAAATATCCTCCCAGTTTAGGGTTCTAAACTTGTCCAGTAGAGCGCACGTCAGTCCGTGCCACTCCATAGGTGACTACGTGGGGCTTATTTTTGCAATATGTCCGAAAGTTACGTACTCTTACTGCATGAACGAGAAAGTTGTGAAACAAAAACTACAGGAAATCATAACCTCGCAGATTCGTTCACTGGTTAACAAATTGCCAGTACCGGCAGAGGTTTTTGTTGTTGGTGGTGCTGTCCGTGATGCTTTGTTACGAAAAAGCACGAAAGACATTGATATTGTCGTTCGCAATGTTGCACCTAGAACATTGCAGCGAACCTTGAAATCCATGGGTGCGGTTGAATTGGTCGGAAAGAATTTTGGAGTGTTTAAATGGACCCCTCGCCGATGGAAGGGCGAAGCAATCGATGTTGCGCTTCCGCGTACAGACCATGCGTTTGATACGGGTGGCTATAAAGATGTGAAGACGCAATCCGATCCATCGCTTTCTATTGAAAAAGACGTCAAGCGCCGAGATTATACAGTGAATGCGCTTGCATACAATATAAAAAAACGACAGCTTGAGGATTATGTCGGGGGGGTAAGTGATCTTGCAAGCAAGACACTGAGAACAGTTGGGGATCCCGTAAAACGTTTTCGTGAGGATTTTACTCGGATGTTACGAGGGGTACGATTTTCAATTCAACTCGGATTCGCGCTTGAGGCACATACGGCAAAGGTGCTTCGTATTATGATGCACCACGTAAATGACCAGACTTCAAAAGGGGAATGGAAAGTCCCTCGTGAAATGGTCGCAAAAGAGCTTGTCCGTATGTTTGTACTTGATCCCGTGCGCGCGTTTGATGCGTCGTATTTTTTTCATGTGTTCGATGAGCTTATTCCTGAAATGATGGATTTGCGGAATTGCCCACAGCCCGCACAATATCACGTTGAGGGTGATGTCATGCAGCATACGCGTGCGGCACTTGAGCACTTGCAGTCAGTAAAGTATAAAAAACTTTTCGGGACCCATCCGCCGTCCGCTTTATTAATATTTTCCGTGTTATTTCATGATATTGGAAAGCCCGTTGTTATAACATTTCCAGAGCCGGGGAGTAATGACCGTATTCGATATAATAATCATGATACACAAGGCGCTGAGAGCGCAGGCCACATAGCACGGCGTCTGCATTTGTCAGTGTACGCAAAAGAAAATGCTTCCTACCACATAGACGCCGATAAACTGGCGTGGCTTGTCCGTAACCATCTGATCGGATTTCGTAACGGTATTTTGGCGATGAAGCCTTCCACAATAGAAAAATATTATTTTAATGGATTTTTTCCTTCTGAAGAATTATTGCGCATGCAATTCGTTGATACAATGGCAACCGTGGGGCCAAAAAGAAAACCAGATGTCAGTGGTTTTACTATGATTTACCGAACGGTGAAAAAAATCTCGCGTGCGCGAAAAGACACTGGTGTTCGTTCATTGCTGACGGGTGATGAGATTATAGAGATTAAAAAAATTGCACCAGGCCCAGAAGTGGGCGGATTGCTTTCCCAGTTGCGCAATGTGCAATTACAGGGTAGAGTGAGAACTCGCGCACAAGCTGTGCGTTTTATCAAAAGCCGGTAAGTATGCCCTCGTTTATTATTGACCATTTGTATGAGCGTGTACGTCTCGACCAGTATGTAGTCGAGCGTCTTATTATTTATTCTCGTTCGCAAATTCAATCCGCTATCACAAGCGGGAAAATTCTCGTCAACGGAAAACGCGTAAAGGCCCATTATTCACTGAAGTTTAAAGATCGGGTGTTATTTGATGAAAGCACAGTTGAGTCAGCACCGGCACCGCGTCAGACTGTGCGCCCAGAATCGCGCCCTGTAGAACAACCGCGTGTCGTCAAAGAGACGGCTCAATATTATATAATTGAAAAACCCGCTGGCTGGCTGATGCATAAAGCGACTGGTGAAGCTGATGCACCGCTCATTTCTGATTTTGTACTCGGGCTTGATTCAACGCTTTCAATCGTCGGCGACAAGCCAGATATTCGTCCGGGTATCGTGCATAGACTAGATAGGGATGTGTCCGGTTTAATTGTGGTCCCCCGAACACAAGGCTTTTATGATCACATAAAGCAGCAGTTTATTGAACGGACCGTGAAAAAAACATATAAAGCGTTAGTGTTTGGGCACCCAGTAAAAGAAGAAGATGATATACGGTTCCGTATAGCCCGCTCTCACCGAAAAGCTCGCATGGCCGCGTATCCAGTTGCTCATCCTGATGGAAAGACCGCAACAACGCATTTTACGGTTTTAGAGCGCTTTCAACACACAACACTCCTGCGTATCCGAATTGAGACAGGTAGAACTAATCAGATCCGCGTACACTTGGCCGCGTATAACCTCCCTATTGTCGGTGATACCTTATATGGAAAACTTAGCCGTTCAAATGCTGAATTGGGACGAGTCATGCTTCACGCGGATTCACTCTCATTTTTCGGGCTGGACGGACAACGCGTTGAGTTCAACAGTGATTTTCCCATGGCGTTCGTTGCATTGGTCGAAAAAGGCAGAAAAAATATGATATCGGCAAAATCTAGCTAAGAGACTTGACCGAACGGTGGCAGTTCTTTATACTCGGTGATATGAACAAGATAGAAAAACTCGATAATGCAAAGAAAAAAACAGATATCCCAGGCTTGAAACCCGGAATGACTGTTCGTGTCCATCAAAGAATCAAGGAAGGCGAAAAAGAGCGTATTCAGGTTTTTGAGGGCATGATTATTGCTCACGCTGGTCGCAATCGTCTAACATCGACCATAACCGTTCGTAAGGTCTCATCTGGCATTGGTGTAGAGAAAATTTTTCCTCTTCACTCCCCACTCATTGAAAAAATTGAGCCAGTCAAGCAGGCGCGCGTGCGTCGGGCAAAATTGCATCACGTCCGAACCTACAAAAAACGTATTAAAGAAAAAAATCTCGCGTAGGTTTCTTGACACGTTGTGATTAGAATAACAACACGGTATGCGGACGTGGCGGAATTTGGTATACGCGCTAGCTTGAGGGGCTAGTGGTCGCAAGACCTTGGAGGTTCAAGTCCTCTCGTCCGCACCA
>CAZGDO010000079.1:0-1547 GCA_964524365.1 uncultured Gammaproteobacteria bacterium
ATGAAGAGTACGCCTGCGATAATCATGAGTAACGATGCGATGAAGAGTGCGAGGTCTTTTAATCCGACGCCGGTATTCGGGACTGTATCGCCCAATACACGTGGGATTCTGACTTCGACTTGCGCGCGATCTTGGATCGGCTTGTGATTTGAAGATTTTGCCATCGCAAGATTTTCGTATTGGCCAGACGAAACATCTGTACCAATTTTTACGTCGTAGGTGACTGTCCAGCTCTTACCTGGATCAATTGATCCAACATCCCAGGTATGTACTGATTTGCCATCGTCAAATGTGAATCCGGTCGGTAAGTAGTCGGTCAATGTGACATCCAATGCTTGTCCGTCGCCAGTGTTCTTCAAGACAACGGTGTATTGGATTGTGTCACCTGGGTTTGCGAACTGAACGTTAACTGTTTTGTCGATTGTCAGTATCGGTTTCGTAGTATCGCCCTGCTCTTGTGGAACGCGGACTTCGACAGTTGCCGTGTCGTCTACTGGCGTATGATTGTCAGCAGTCGCAACAGCAAGGTTGTCATAGAATCCTGCTTCAACATTCGCGCCGACAATGACATCGTATGTTGTGGTGACTGAATCACCCGCAGTGATGTCGCCAAGGTCAAAGACTTTGGTTGGCGTCAGTGTGTCAGCAAAGAGGAATCCATCAGGCAATGTGTCAGACAATTTTGCGTTGATCAATGTATCTGTTCCTGTGTTTGATACAACGACGGTGTAGGTCACGGTGTCGCCTGGATTTACGAATCCGAGCGTGTTGTGAATGTCGACCGTTTTGTTGATTGTCATGACTGGGAGTGATTCGACAGTGACGTCTGAATCGTCTTCAAGGAAGAGCGGATCAGAATTGTCAGCGCTGATCTTTGCGACGTTATGAATCAATGTGCCGTTGGCAATTGGTACAATAACGGTCGCAGAGTAGTTGACGAATCCTGACGCGTTTGGCTGTTGAGTTCCGAAGTCCCAGGTAATTGTTCTGGCTGTTGCATCCCAGACACCAACTGTGACGCCATCACTTGCGGTAATGGTTGCTTCGTCAATGTTAAGCTCTGCAGGGATGGTGTCGACGAGTACGACGTTTTGTGCGATAGAGTTGCCAGCAACCGACCAGTCGATTTGGTAGTTGATGGTTTCGGTTGTTTCAAGGATGCCGTCTCCGCCGTGTGCGACCTCTTGGTCATTCCATTTGTCTAATTCGAGTGTGACTTTTTCGACGTTGCTGAAGATAAAGCCGATTTCATCGTCGTTTTGTGAATTGTCGTATCCCGGAGTAACAACTATTTCATAGTAGCCTTGCGCAGGAACGGTCATGTCCCATTTGGCGTTTCCTTCTTCTGTGAGGTAGTACGTGCCAGCATCGACTGATGGGAACTCGAAGTAGCCGAAGTCATTTGAGGTTGTTGTGTAGGCGATTGGACCAGTTTCGCTTCCGGTGCGAAGGTAGAAGTTCCAGACGAGTCCGCCTTCATTTCCGTTTTGGTCCCCACTGTGGTCAACGTCTTCGAATTTATGGCCGACGATCCGTCCCGGTTGATC
>CAZGDO010000079.1:1647-3536 GCA_964524365.1 uncultured Gammaproteobacteria bacterium
TGATCATCGTTTGTGATGGTGCAGTTTGCGGATTCGCCAAGTGCGAGAGTGAGGTCATCACCGTTGAGTGAACCGTTGTCGCAGATCCAGTTTGATGGTGTGTATCCTGACGGACCGTCATACTCCGAAAGAGTATAGGTGCCTGCCGGCACATCAGCTTCTGCGCCACCATCACCTTCGATGGTTTTTGGTCCATCAGCTTTCAGCGTCCAATCGTCTGCAACTGCAGAACCACCGTCGTTGTTTGTAACAATTTTAACGAGTTTCAGATGGGCAGTGATGTCATCGTTTGTAATTGTGCAGGTTTTTTCTTCACCAACATTGATTGTCCCAGAGCAGTTAGCGCTTAAGGATTTTGTGTATCCATCGTGCGTACCTTCATCAACGCTGTATGCGCCTTGATTCAATGTGACAGTTACCCCTGGATTTTCGACCCCTGCAAATGTAGGAGTAGAAACGTTGGTGCCGGTTACACCCATCAAGAAATCAGAAGCTACTTTGGTGCCGGTTACACCCATCAAGAAATCAGAAGCTACTTTGGTGCCGCCATCATCGTTAATGACATGTTTGATAACTGTAAGTTTCGGAGTTTCAAAGTTACCAAAATCAAATGTCTTGTCTTGTCCAGACATTGCGTCAAATGAATATGTTCCATTTGCCGGATAGGTTTGCACCCAGCCAGCTTGTTGTGTTTCAGAAACCGTGTAGTTGCCAAAAGTGACATTGGTGAATGTGTAGCAGCCGTCGCGTTCCGTAACTGCTGATTGGCCGTTGAGGTTTACTGTCCAACCGCTCAAGAGTACGCCGTCTGACAAGTTGCCGTCGCCGTTCATGTCTTCGTATTTGCAGACCTTGACGTCGATGTTGTGGAAGTTGCCAAAGTCCTTGTTTTCAAATACTGATCCAGAGACGACAGAGTATGGACCGTATCCTGGGTTGGCAGGCATGGTTTTGGTCCATGCGGAGTTTGATTCATCTTCTGTTACAGCGTATGAGTCGCTGGTTAATTGCGTAAACTCATACTGCCCAGAAGAGTCAGTTGAAGTGCTTGTGTATAGTTGTCCATTTTTCCAGAGAGAGATATTCCAGCCCTGGATTGTCGGTTCGCCGTTATCCCAGACGCCGTTGCCATTTACATCTTCAAACTTGTAGCCGCTGATTTTGCCGTATTTGAAGTTGAAGAAGTCAACGCGCTCTTGTTGTCCAGAGGTTGTAATGTTTACGATTTCCTGGTTGTTAATCGGAGACACAGTCATCCATCCTGGAACGAGCGTTTCGTAGAGCGTGTAGGTGCCAGCAGTGAGGCCGGTAAATTCGTAGTAACCATTTTGGTTAGTGGTTGTACATGGACCATTCTGAATGCAGATATTCCAACCAGACAGATTGTAATCGCCTGGAGTCCAGTCTCCGCTTTGGTCAACGTCATCCCATTTGTAGCCGTAGATTTTGCCGAGCTCAAAGTTACCAAAGTATTTGGTAGTTGTTGCACCTTTGGTGACCGTTGCTGATTGCGTTAGTGGAGTTGTGTTGGTCCAGCCGGACTGCAGTGTTTCAGTAACAGTGTAGTCGCCGGTTGGAAGTCCGCTGACAAGGATCCAATCGGTTCCAACTGGGTCTTGGCCGGTTGTGTATGTTCCAATGACGTTTGCACCCTGCTTGACCGTGAAGTCCCAGCCGGTGAGTAGCGGTTCGTTGCCCGCATCCCACACGCCATCGTTGTTAATGTCTTCGAATTTCTTAATGCGTAACGTTCCAGTGTCTCGCGTGTTTGTCAGTGTGCAGGTCTTATTGTCGCCGTTTGCAATTGTGACGTTTCCGCTTGCATTACAGTCGCCAGAGTAGGTGAGTGTATAGTCGGATGGTCCGTTTGATTCAGTGACGAGATAGTT
>CAZGDO010000080.1:0-3470 GCA_964524365.1 uncultured Gammaproteobacteria bacterium
CGCCATGGCACGACGGGCAAACAGCCCGAGTCGCAAAGTTTCCTAATACCGTTCGCTGGACTTGTTCAACCGTCCCGCTACCACCACACGTTACGCATGTCTCTATTTTTGTGCCAGGCTCTGCGCCATTACCGCTACAATGAGAACAAACGACGTGGTGTTCGACGCTAAACTGTTTTTCTGCGCCATGCACCGCATCCATAAAATCAATCTGCACCTCAGCATCAATGTCTGTCCCTTCTTGACGAGAACTACGTCGACGTGTCCTGCCTCCGCCAAAACCAAACATATCACCAAATAAATCGCCAAGATCAAACTCCTGAGATTGAGAACCAAAGCCACCTTGGTTGGCTCGAGCAAAATCTTGCCAATTAAAACCACCCGCGCCCCCACCTGCGCCTTGACCGAATGTGGATCCAAATTGATCGTATTGCTGGCGCTTTTGAGAATTGCTTAACGTCTGATACGCTTCATTAATTTCCTTGAACTTTTTCTCATCGCCACCATCGCCTTTGTCGGGATGATACTTATGCGCAAGTTTTCGATACGCCTTTTTTATTTCGTCGGCGGTTGCGGATTTGGATACGCCAAGAATTTCGTAAAAATCGTTTGCCATGTGTGTTGTACTAGTCTTCTAAAGTAATGCGCTTCGCCTTGATTGTTTCGTCGCGAAGCTTAAAAAAATGGATGAGCCGTAAGACTCCATACCATAGCAAACCAAAGCCTCGTGTCAAGTAACGATACAAAAATGAAAATACATACATCAACAAAAAGAGGGAGGCCGAAAAGACGATTGGCGCGTAGTGTAAATATGGCTCAATAATGGTAATTACTTTACGATCAGTAATTTTCTGAAATGCTGACTTGATGCTCTCATCACCCCGTAATTCAATACCTATACTATCTGAAATATCATTTCGCACCTGGCCTATTAATTGACGCTCCACTTCGCTTAATTGGCTGGTTACCACTTCATACACCTGACTTTGCTGATTCTTTACCGCCGCATCAAGTTGCTCGGGGGTAATTTGGTTGCCAGGTTGCTGGCGCAACGTGTCTTTAAGCTGATTAATCTGGTCTTGATATGCTGGGTCGTTCTGTACGTCGCTTCCCGAAAAATCTGGGAGGAAATTAGCGCTGATACGGCCAGTGAGTAAATTTGCAATTACCTGATCAACGGTCATGGACTCGCTAAAACCTGGAACACGATTCTCAAGAGTCGAAAGTGTTGTCGAAACAATGCTGTCTCGAAGTGTTGTGCGGATATCGTCAAGCGCATACGGCCGCGTTGCGTAGGTACTGTAATACAAAAGTGAGACTGAAGCGATTAAAACAAGAATAATATTTCCAAGGCCAGCCGCTATCGTGTAAAGTGGAACGGCGTTTATCCGAGAAGCTGTGTCCGCTTGGACGCTATAATGATATCCAAAAAGACCCACAAAAAATAAAACAAACGCGAAAAACGACCAGAGAGATGGTTGGAAAAATAAAAACATAGATAAACTCGCGAGCGCAATCATCCCATACCGGTTTATGCGACCTGGGATAATCATGCCGTGGACGCCGACGGCTCCAAGAAAAGCAGAGAACAAAATCATTGGGAGAATAATTCTGCTTATAAGAGTAACGAGACTTCCTTCCCCAAATAGCGGGGTTGTGAAGGATTGCTGTAATACAAAAAAGAAAAAAATGGAAAATAGTACACACACCGCGCCCCAAGCTATCATTTTTCCTATGACGTGTTTGTTTGTTTTCATTTTTTTATATAAAAATAAACAGAAGAAGAATAAAAATAAACGCGATACTCCCCACCAATGTCATACGGGTTTTTGTGTCCCATAACTGTTCTTCTGGTAACTCGTAGACAAATGGCAAGCGTTCTTGAATAAATGAAAAAAAATCAGGGTAGTGTTCTAGAATCATTATCTGTGAGATCGAAATATCCGGTGCGTCTTTCAACTTTAACACCAACACCGCTTCTCGGCCGGTAAAGGCCTTTGGACTAAATTCTTGTTTCGCAAGAAATTCAACGCTCGTTAATTCATCCCAGGTTAAAAGAACTGATTCCGTATCAAAGAGGCCTCCGGCAGGCTGATTCAATTCTAGCCCATGCGGGCTCACGGCAACCCAGAACTGAAGTGAATACATGAGTAACGAACTAAACCACCAAACCGCAAAAAAGGAAAAAGGCAACAATAACAAACCAATAGCTATTGGCGCAACAACAAAAATCCTTCCTGTAATAAGCACCACCAACAAAAGAAAAAATATACTAAAAGGAATAAGGGCACGTGAGGGGCGAAAGACTCGAGGTGGGTTCTCCATGCCTCTTATTGTACCTTACCGAGGGAAATATTTCTATAAAACGACTTGCTTAAGCCTTAAACCCAAATTCCTGTGCCTCAGGACCCGTAGTCTCTTGAATCTGGCCAAAACTATCCTCGTATTTCTTCAGATTATCCTGCATCGCCTTGACCATACGCTTAAAATGGCCGGGTGAAACAATCGTACGATTTGAAAGAAGTCCCTTTGGTGGATGGATCAACATAAAATCCATAATAAACTCTTCCCGGGAGTGCGAAATTACCATATTGTTTGCGTAGACACCCTTCAGGGTTTGATTTTCCGCCTCAACCTGAAGCTGGCGCTGTGTTTGCTGTTCTGCCATACATTTTATAAATTATGTGGATGATGTTCTTTTACTATATCACAAAACCATTTACAAAAAGGTGAGGGGGTTACTTATCCACAGTTGCCGATCTTGACGACCCAAACAATAATGATATTCTGTATACAACGTTCTTTACGCCACTCACAATCTAATAATAGATTTTCGGGACAAACCTAGTTTGTCCCTCCCTTTTTATTTATACTTAAAACGAAGACTACTCTTCTCACTGCGGCTCTTGATGAGCGCAAAACCATCGAACAGGTCGTTACGCATGGAAATCGTGACGGCCTGTATTTTTATGCAAACCAAAAAGCAGGACAAGAACAAAAACCCGGATCATCTTTCGATGTCCGGGATTTTTTATTTAGCTTGTAGTGAAGCTGCTCTATTGTTCTTCGGTCACGTCATGAACCCGATACTCGGAAAGAGTGCTCGACATTCCAGCGTTGGCAAATACCATCATGAGCTTTTCTTTTGCCTTCTCCTCGGTCGGTCCAGCCGCAGAGAGAGATAAATTGCCTTGCAGGTTAGCTGTCCAGGCACCGTTTGTGCCTTTTTTTACTTCGATAATCTGTTTGTACATAATTTCCTCCAGGGAAATGAGCATTAGGTTTTCAAATTAGTATATCAAAAAATACGATTCTGTCAAGCAATAGAAAGTTTAATGATTGACACGTTGAGTGTCGGCTGATAAGATGCTTGGATAAAATTGAACCTTAGACATGTACGAAAGGATATACGAGAATGCTCCACAAACGCGAAATCATTACCATCGGAGACCTGTTTGACGTTATTAACT
>CAZGDO010000081.1:0-3281 GCA_964524365.1 uncultured Gammaproteobacteria bacterium
TGGCCTTCTGTCTGGTTGCCATAATCAGCTCAAAAAGTTTTTGGAGTAAGATTGGTAATTGGCTGATGGCTAAAGAGTAATCAATTTGGAGGCTGTTCGCTACTATGGCGATCAGGCCTCCTTTTCTTTTTGAAAAAAATATACAAAAATTTGGGAGAGCGCCGAGCCGAGGCGCGAATCTCTAAATCCTTGTTAAATGAGGGTGAGCCGTAGCCGTAACCGCAGCGTCCAGTGATTGGCATCCTTCTGCCCAACCCTCTGCAGGGGTTCTCAATTCCTGCATGTAGGGAATATGCTGATTCTCTTCCAGAGATTTTGCATCTTGCCGGCGGCTATGATTTCTCGGCCGCCCTCGCTGCTTACCCTGATGTGCTTGGAAGAGATTTCAACACACCGGGTAACGATATGGCAGCACTTCAGTTTGCCTTATCGAGCCAGGGGTGGGATGATGAGGAGTACACGAAAGACAAAGATTTATTTACATTAAGCTTCCCATGCTTCACTTAAAGGATGTTTTAGTAAAACGATTGCGGCAAAACGGCATTTCAGGAAAAGTTTCTGCCGCGCAAATCGTCAACGCCGCGCAAGAGGTGTTGCTTGAGGTTTTCCCTCAGGATATCGCATCGCGCATGGCAGCAGTGTATGTAAAAGGCGCGACACTGACCATAAAAGTAGAAAGTCCCGCTGTTGGTCAAGAAGTGAAGTTTCACGAAATGGATATTATAAAGAAGGTGCTTGAAAAGTTTCCGCACTGCGGAATTCAACATATTCGATTTACCGTCTGACATAGTTTATAATTTTTTGCATATGGAAGAAGAAACGAGAAAAAAAGGATTATCAATTCGGCGATGTTGGATCTGGGTCGTTGTAGCCATAGTCTTGGGTGCGATATTTTTTATCACATATATCCCCGACCCAGCTCTCTGCGAACCTTGCCCACCGACAATGGTTGACTGCCCACCGTGCCCTGTTTACCAGCAAAGTTTGTTTCAGTATTTAACGCGCTAGGTATGGAAAAACAGATATTTTGTCACGATCAAGAATTAACATATACGCTAAAGAAAAGCAGTCGGGCTCGTCGCATACGGCTTACCGTCCATCGTGATGGCTCTATTATTGTGACAACGCCGTTTGGTTTTTTTCAAGAAACGGCAGCGGAACGATTTGTTCGTGAGAAAAGCATGTGGGTGATTTCAAAACTTGCTCACTTTAAAAATACGCGAAGCAAAAGCGTACATATATTTACGAAAGCAGATTTCCATAAATATAAGAAAGACGCTAGAGTGTTTGTACAATATAGAATAAAAGAACTTAACACGTTTTATAAATTTGACTATAATCAGATTTCTATCAGAGACCAGAAAACTCGATGGGGGAGCTGCTCAAAGAATGGAAATCTGAGTTTTAATTATAAGCTTCTTTTTTTGCCTCAACGTTTGTCTGACTATTTGATAGTTCATGAACTTTGCCATATACAGGAACTCAATCACTCCCAAAAATTCTGGAATCAAGTAGCGCGTATTTTCCCTGATTACAAACAGCTTCGAAAAGAATTAAAGTCGCAGAGCAACCGTTTAGGATAAAAAGAAATCGCGTTCTGGCTTTCCAGCTACGCGATTTATAAGGAACCTTTTTGATCTTTAAGAAGATATCGGATAGCGTCTTCAATAGAGTAACTATCGTTTTCGTGCGACATAAGGTGTCGAAGAAACGAAAGATCCTTGCCGAGCGTTGCCACGGGGGGCTCTAGAGTAGTCCCATTCCGAAGGCGTTGCCCTAAATCAACTACAGAGTGGAGGCCGTTGCAAAGACAGATGGTATTTATTGTGTCTTCTCGTTTTCCTCCTTTTTTCAAATAGCTTTGAATTGGCTCAGCCGGACATCTGTATCCAACTGTTCCGTCATCTCGAAGGTATGGTTGGAGTAATCCACCAAGGTCGCAGACTCGCCTACGCGCACTGTAGATGAGAGGCTCGCCGAGCGTGTTTGGCATATGAACAACTTTAAAAGGAAATCCTGTTGGAGACGCCAGCAAGTCGTTGAAAACAACCAGTCGGTCGTTATATCCTTCGATTCGCATATACGCACGAAGCGCGGGATTGATGTTAGAATCATCACTGAGCGCAAAGATGCTTCCGACCTGAATCCCACTTGCACCGACTGACTGAGCATAAGCCAATTTTTCTGGACTGGCGTATGCTCCAGCAAGGTAAAAGGGGAGACCGATGTCATTGAGTTGCTTGAAATCAATTTCATCTCGAATGCCATATAGCGGTTCTCCTACCTCATTTAGAATGAGTTTTCCTCTCGGTTTTGCGCTATGACCGCCAGCAAATTCATTTTCCTCGACAATCCAGCCATCGATTTGAAGCTGCCCAGATTTCGTCATTATCTGAGCGAGTGATGATGATCCGATAATAGGATAGAACAACGGCCGCTTCAATTCAGGGAGTGTACAGCGTAAAAAATCGCGAGGGATGAAGTGGGATTGGAATATCAAAGCTTTCTCAGCGCCACTAACATATGTGTTGTATGTTGCTGGTTCGTGTTGGATAAGTTTGTCCAGCACCGCTGGAATTTGCATTGCTATTCCTGCACCAACAAGCACGTAATCGACCCTTGCGAGCAGTACACCATACACAGCATACAGATGAGGCATCTGTATTTTCTCCAGAAAGTTGACAGCTATTAAACCATTATGACCTTCCTTTGCCAGCCAAACCTGACAAAAATTTGCCACAATCGTCAACTCGATAAGCTCACGAGATGGATTCAGTGAAAATTGGTCTATGTTTTTGAAACGCTCTTTTAAAGAAATCCCGTTTGGCACAAAGTAACGTTCGAGAATTTGCGTAGCCATCTCTTGGTCTGGGAACGCCTTCAGAGCTCTTCTGTACCGTCCTCCTTCATCACCTAACTGAAGGAGTCGTGGTAAGACGAGATGCATGCCTGTGCCTGAGACGGTCCCAACACATCGCTTGTGTAGTGAAACTTTTTTCGCAGCACCGGGGCTAAAAACATAGATGCCCATGCCTCCTTGAAAAACAAGAGGCAGATCCGATTCATCCTGGCCACGTTGGCGTGGTTGGTTGTACATACGTACCTCCCCTGTTTTGTTTTTGTTGTCAACGAACACAACAAGCGTTGTATTTCGTTTTTGTGTTGTTTGCATGGGAATACTGTGCGTTATTTACCTTTTTGTCAACGACCCTGCAACGAATCATCCTGTTTTAGGTACACACTTATGGCGGTTTTTAATTAATATATTCCGCCAGGTATTG
>CAZGDO010000082.1:0-3271 GCA_964524365.1 uncultured Gammaproteobacteria bacterium
CCAATCGAACAATTTAAAGAGTTTTTCAACGCTAATGCGGAACAGGATAACATAGCCCTCTCAAAAGCTCCTGGTGCCATGTGGATGGGTAAAGGGCAGGAAAATGCCATTAAGACGTTCCATATCGCCGCAGAGACCGTACCGGCTTATAAGGATTTTTTAAGACAGCATAAGATTGATCATTCAAAGATTAAAACGTTTGAAGATTTTGCACAGGTACCAACTACTGACAAAGAGGGATATCTAATGAAATACTCACTTCATGATTTGTGCATCAATGGCGATTTATCAAAATCAAATATTATTTCATCGAGCTCAGGGTCAACCGGCAATCCGTTCTACTGGCCGCGGTTACTTGAGCAGGACTTGAATATTGCCAAAGCACTGGAGACGCTCTATGTAAACAATTTTTCGATTCAGTCAAAATCAACCCTGTTACTCATTTCACTGGGCATGGGGGTATGGACTGCTGGCGAGATGATGTACGGTTCTGGCAAGCTCATGGCGCAAAAAGGCCACCCAATGACTGTCATGACGCCAGGAATCTACCTTGAGGAAATACTGAAAATTCTCAAAACAGTCGCTCCGCTTTATGAGCAGACATTTATTATCGGGTACCCGGCGTTTATAAAAGACATTATTGACTCGGCGAACAATGAAGGCATTGATCTCGCGACACTTAAACTGAAAACGTTAGTGGGCGGCGAAGTTTTTACCGAGCACTGGCGAGATTATGTGTATACCAATGGAAAGATGACGAATCGCTATAAAGACATCACCTCGGTGCTTGGCTCATCAGAAGGGGGGATTGTTGGCATTGAGACACCATTGAGTGTATATATAAGACAACAAATATTCAATAATGTGGAATTAAACAAAGCGTTGTTCAATTCTGAACACATTCCGTCGGTGGTGCAGTTTAATCCGGTGGGCAGGTTTATCGAAGCGTTAAAGGATGAACTGGTATTAACTAACCTTGGTGGCCTTCCGTTGGTACGTTACAACACCAAGGATGCGGGCGGCATCATGCCTTTTGATCGCGTAATGGAGATATTGGTAGAGCAGGGTGTTAGCAAAGACAAGGTTTCCGAAGCGCTCGCCGACGTATCGCTTTGGACTTTTCCTTTTGCCTACTTATTTGGTCGGAGTAACGTTATGGCTACAATTTATGCGGTAAATGTATACCCGGAAAACATTAAACCGGCATTGCTCGATGAAAAGCTGCGAGGGCAAGTAACGAGCCGGTTTGCAATGAAAACAGCGGAGAATGAAAAAATGGACCAGCAACTTGAGATTTATGTTGAATTGTCTCGCGGACAACAAGAGAGTGCCGATCTGGAAAATCAAGTCCACGAGATGATCGTGCAAAGCATTAAGAAAGCAAATGGCGAGTTTAATAAGCTTACCGAAAGCGTGACTCGCGCTGATTTGGTAAAAGTTATCTTGCGACCATTCCAAGACCGCAATTATTTTTCATCTGACAAGCAGAAATATGTCCTAAAGCCAAAAGTAAAATAATAATAATGACTATCCGCGCAAAACAAGAAGAGAAAAAACCGAGACTATATTTCATGAGTCGCACGGAACATGTCGCACTACTCGAAAAATTAAAAAAAGAGGAAAATCCCCACATTGTTGATGCGTATCAGTCATTGCTTGAAGAATTGTGCGTTATACAGCATCCCGAACTGAAAGAACAAAAATTCAAGCGTGAAGGAGAGGTACAGGCTTATTTCAAAAAACGTAAAGAAAAATCAGGCGACCTCACCCAGGATGGCGTGTGGGTATATTATCCGTGGAAAAATACGTTAGTGCATAGCTTATCTGAAGAGGAATATTTTACCGTTCGGACAGCTCGGAATCGTAACTTGGTTACCAGGGAAGAGCAAGAAAAGCTTCGGTCCTTCAAGATTGGCATTGTTGGCCTAAGCGTTGGCCAGGCTTCCGCCCTGACGCTTGTTACCAGCGGGATGTGCGACCAAATGAAGCTGATGGATCCTGATGTCATTGAGGCGAGTAATTTAAATCGTATTCACGCATCGCTTGATTCCGTTGGCTTTTATAAGGCAACTTACGTCGCACAAAAAATTTATGAATTGAATCCCTTTGCCAAGCTTGAACTATATCCAGTGCCCTTAACTGAAGAGAATTTAGAGGCATTTTTTTTAAGACCGTATAATGTTGACGCGGTTATTGACGCTTTTGACGATATTAAGATGAAAATCAAATTACGGGTAAAGGCAAGAGAGTTTGGTATCCCAGTAGTGATGGCCACGGATTTGGGTGACGGAGCGATCATCGATATCGAACGCTATGACGTCAATAAAGCAACGAAAATTTTTAATGGTCGAGTCGATGAAAAAGAAATTGAAAATTTGCCTCCGAAAATGAAGTATGAAGATATTGCGCAGATTGCCATGAAGATGATTGGTCCGGAAAACGTACCGCAACGGATGGTGGAATCGCTAAAACTTGTCGGTAAAGAGTTGGCGGGGCATCCGCAGTTGGCGCTTGCTTCTTTTCTTGGTGGCGCCATCATGGCGTACACGATAAAACGGATTGCTTTGGGCAAGGAGTTATCATCGGAGCGTTTATATATTCAGTTTGAAAAATTATTATAAATAGCATGGCCGGTCTTATTTTTACAATCATATCCGTATTAAGCACCATCGCTCTGGCGGTGATTGTGTTGCTCAACAACAGAAAATCCGTCATTCACATTATGCTATTCATTTTCTCGCTGGGATTCGCCGGAGCAATCGGATCGAACTACTTGACGGTATATTTTACCGAAGCGAATCAAGTACTAACATGGATTCGTATGACGATGTTATTCGCATCAATATTAACACCGCCGTTTTATATTTTCATCAAGAATTTTCCTGAACGAACGTTGGTGGTGTCTCGCTGGGAAGTTTTTCTCACCATTGTATTTACCTTAGGCAGTATGCTTTTGGCCATAAGCTCTTGGATGTTCACGAACGTAGACATCGTCGACGGTAATATCGTCGCCAGCAAAGGACCGGCCTTTTTCTATTTCATCGCGGTATTCATGTACTATCTAGCGCGCTCGATTATTTTGCTGGTAAAAAAGATTCGGAAGACAACGGGCGTGCAAAAAGCGCAACTGCGCTATATTCTCGCCGGGCTGGCGATAAGTTTTAGTTTTATTTTGTTCTTTAACGTCGTGATGACCTTGATCTTCAAAAATTCCAGTCTTATCACGTTGACCAACGTCGCACCGTTAATTTTTATTGGCACGGTCGGATAC
>CAZGDO010000083.1:0-3194 GCA_964524365.1 uncultured Gammaproteobacteria bacterium
GTTTTTGCTCTTGTTCAAACTGTTCTCGCTGTTCTTCACTTGCATCCATAAGAGGCGCTGGACCTCCACCTGGTGCTGGCGCTGGACCTCCACCTGGTAAAACCGCTGATGCTGGTGGTAGCCCAGAAAAGAATGCTTTTTTACTTGGAGCTAATTCATTCCACCAGCGCAATCTTGATCCAGTTATATCGCCATTTGGATCGCGCGTAAATTGATCACCAAATTGCTCGTGAAACTTCTCATAAATTTTGCGCCTCACCTCTGGGGATGATTTACCTGCATCAATCGCGTCAACATCAAAATCAATCCAATTTACTTTATTAAATTTATTTAATTCACTATCAAATTTAGCTTCAGTTGCACGAGCTAAGGCCGTATTCTTTATTAATAATGGTTGTCCGTTTGCGCCCGTGACATTACGCCCCTGTTTATCCTTTTGATACATGCCATCATACCAAAATTCAGGATGCTTTTTCAGCATGCTACGCAAACGTGTGTATCCTTGTTGATCTTGGGCGTTGCGATTTAGCTTAAACTGTTCTCTGCCTTGAGTATCCAATATCGGGGTATTATCCGGATTTTCAACTCTTTTTGCTGTTTCTTTATACCCAATATATTTTCTGTAATCCATTCGTGCTTTTTCTGTTAAATCATCTGGATCACCAGAATCCATTAATGACTCCATAGCACCCTTACGTAACGCGCGGCCGCGTTCTGTTTTCGCGCTCCCGTTAGCCATTCGCATCAACGCATCTTTAGACACGTTTGCAAGATCACGCTTGTCTTGTTCTTCGCTTTTCTTTCGCACGCCCGAAAGACGTCCGCGCTGTACCGCGATTCTATTCCCAACAAGAGGGAGTTTTGATAAGCCCCCGAGCATTGAATCTGCGGCTGTGAATCCAGCGCGTTTTGCCACACCCGTTGCTCCAGTAAAATCTGCAACCTTCTTCGGTGCCTTGCCAATGCCTTTTACAAGTTTTGACCCGCCTTTATCAATCCAGCCTGACGCGCGCGAGGCAAATTTTCCTGCGAACCCGCCTGCTTGTTGCGCAATAGTCATCGAATGAATCAAAAGGACAATCACCGCAATAAAATTAAACAAATTCTTCGTGCTTCCAATCTGACTCAACGTTGCTTGCACTTCTTCAGTTTCCTGCAGCGCAACCTTGTCTGAGCTAAAACTGACCACTTCAGCTGTTTCTTGGGTGCCCTGACCAGATGTAAGAAAAATAACAGAAAATGACAGCCACAAGAAAAACGCAAGCGCGGGTCCGACAAACATTTCCTGACCCAGACGTTTCCACCAACCCGCATTATATGAACCAACACCGCCAGGCATAATCGAAGAGATAAATGCCAGCGGGGATAAAATAATAATTATCCAAAGCGAGATAATACGACGGAGCAACACGACAACTAATGTTATTGTAACAATAAGCGCAACCAATATTAGAATGATTGCCAGCGCATAAATCAATACTGTTGATGTCAAATTAATATCAACAGATGTCGAACTGTCGGCATATGACAATAACGCACGGATACCAAAGCCAGTGGTCAAATTGCCTGCGGCAACATCACGAAACGCGTTCACAAACGTCATCATGATCACCTGGGAAAAATCAATAAAGAATAGTGTAATCGCCTTTGAAAAATTAACTATGACGACTGTTATTACTAATTTCCCTAGAAGCCGATTATATCGGTATTGTTCCCATTGCAAAATAGTTCCAAAAGAAATAACTATCAATGCAACAATAAAAAGCATGTTTGCCAAGTCGCGTGTCACGACCCAACCAATATTGACCGCCGCCGAGTCCCCAAAATCATTATATTGCGCAACCTGCACCAACATATCAATGACTGCGATCAATATTTTCCCTAAAAATTCAACCGCAAGTTGGGCCACCGAACCGAGACTTGTGATGATAAGACTACTACTGCTAATTGCCTGTGCGCCTGAAGGGGAAAATAAAAAAATGACACTCAAAAAAAATATACCACCAATCCAAAGAAAGGATTTTTTCTTTGGGGTATTTTTCACAGAAACCGGGGTTGCTTTCCCCTGCCCCCCGTCTGTCTTCGCTTTGTGGAACCTAAACCATCCAGACATACTACGGTTTAACGATTATCCGTCCGTTGAAATAATCCCAATCTTCAGACCCCGCGATACAGCCTGACGCAATCGATGTTGATCTGATGTTACACCAGCCCCAGTTATCTTTCACCTGAATCTTTGGGTATTGATCGTACACGCATTCTATGGTGCCGTCGTTATCGATATCACTCGGGACAATCCCTCCATAGCAGGCTATACAGCTTTCACCAGCAGCATCGCATCTATACAATTTCGTTGCTGTAGATGTGTGATAAACGGATTTTGGCTGGCTATCACCCCAATCGATAGTGATATTCTTCATCGGCACCTGTTCCGCATCTATGGCATAATTAAACTCAAGATTTGCGGTATGACTGCCTGACGAAAGTATGATGTCTCCAGACTCCTGTCCATTCACCTTCACGTTTGAAACGGTCGGTCGAATACCGCAGTACACATTCGGATGAGTTGTGTGGTACGTAGCATCGAGACACACCCCACCTTTACCAGATGACGAGACAAGTATTCCATTATCAATCGGGGGGGTCCAATTCTGTAATGTTGTCACGCGGACATATTTACCGTTCACGCTATCCCATGACCACATACCGTATGACTGAGCGAATAACTGTTTAATTCTTGCGATACCACTATACGCGGTTTGGGTAGGAAGATTGGTCGGTTCATTTGTGAGTGGTGGCGCGATTGTATCATCTGGTGCACCCAAAACTTCACCGGTACCAAACGTTTGGTAACATGGGCTATCTAACGTGCCATCGCCGTCGAAGTCCTGCGGTTCTGCGTTTGGACAATCAGTTTCATCGTTACACATGAGCCCATTTCGATCGCCCCCGATACATGTTTTACAAATGCCGTCAGTCCCACCGCATGAATAGAATCCGACACCGAGTCGCGTTTCAGAACAAATTTGAGATACATTGCTATTATCAGGATTATTTGGATGATAAATTTCGAGTGGCGTAGGGATACATTCACCTGTTTCAGTTTCATCTACTTTAGAGCAAACACCACTTGTCACGATACAGCCACTCCATGGCGGATTTGTTGGATTGGGAACGCAATTTACGATATCGCT
>CAZGDO010000084.1:0-3101 GCA_964524365.1 uncultured Gammaproteobacteria bacterium
GGCAGAAACCGAGCAAGCCCATGGGTGCGATTATTGGAGAACGAAAATACCTGGACCAGGCCATCGGGAATCTGATCTCGAACGCCTTGAAGTACACACCGTCGTTAGGGTATTAGGGAATTAAGTTTTAGGGGATTAGGTGTCAGAATTGAGACATTAGAACTTCACTATTTTTTGGTGGATTTATGGGTGGTTTTGAGGTATAATGAAAACACAGATCAATAAAATAATACCATGCAACAATTATTAAGGAGCATCCAAGAAATTGAAAAACTGGGCAATTACCCCCATATCGATACAATTGAAAGTTCATTAGGGCCGAAAGTAAAAATTGATGGTATAGATTATTATTTATTTTCTTCAAATGGTTATTTAGGGCTTTCGTCTCTTCCTCAGTGCAAAGCGGCCGCAATAAAAGCGATAGAAAAATATGGCACTGGTTCTGGTGCCTCGCGTATTGTTTCAGGTACGTATGATATACACACTAAACTTGAGAATGAAATAGCAGATTTTAAAGAAAAAGAGTCGGCTATGGTTTTGACCAGCGGCTATTCTGCCAACGTTAGTCTAATACCAGTGCTGGCAAATAGTTTTTCAATATTAGGCAAGAAGCCAGATTTTAAAACAATGATATTTAGCGATGAATATAATCACGCGAGTATTATTGATGGTATTAAGTTATCTGGATCAGCCGTTACAATATACCCACATAAAGATATGGGGTTTTTAGAAGAAATGTTACAAAAGCATGATAGCTACCGGAAGCTCATTATAACGGATAGTATTTTTAGTATGGATGGTGACATAGCGCCTTTAGATAAAATCGTTGAGCTGAAGAAAAAATATAACGCGATGTTATTAATAGATGAAGCGCACGCTACGGGCGTCATTGGTAAATACGGAAAGGGAGTTGCTAATTTTCTAAACGTTACCAAAGATGTTGATATCATAATGGGGACTTTTAGCAAGGCTCTTGGTTCTATTGGCGCATATATTACCAGTAGTCGAGAAGTTATTAAATTACTAAAAGTTGCGGTAAGGGGGTATGTTTTTTCTACCGCACTCCCCCCCCCTGATTTAGCTGTTAGTAGAGAAGCTATTAAAATTTTGAAAGATAATCCAGGTCTAAGTGATGAGCTTCAGAAAAAGTCTAATTTTCTTAGAGACTCGCTAAATAAAATAGGATTCTCAACACTTGGTAGCCAAACGCAAATAATCCCCATTTTAATTGGCGATATTATGATGGCCTTGAAATTTCAGACTGAATTGAGGAAACGAAAAATTATAGCCCCCTGCATCCAATGGCCAGCCGTACCGAGGGATAAAAGCCGCATTAGATTTTCTGTCATGCTAACTCATTCAAAAGAGGATATAGAATACCTGATAAACTCATGCCAGAAAATTAAGGATGACCTGCATATATAAGAATCATTTAATATTATGCTTGGCATTGTATTATTATTAATAGGCATTGCTGAAATACTACTCAGCATTTTTGTATTAAAAAAGGGTTATCAAAAGATTACTAACCTGTTATTTTTTTTGTTTGCCTTAATTACTGGTATATGGGTAATATCTAATTATTTAATTGGAGTTACCGAAAATATTTTCTGGCTAAAAATGGCTTATGCGCTTGGTGCGTTGATATATTCAGCCAGTTTTATTTGGCTACTAAATTTTTTGTACCCCAACATAAAAAAAGCATGGTTTTGGTTTATATTTACTATAGCCATCGTGTTTTCAACTTTATCATTAACTGATGAGTTGATAATAAGGAAAGCAACAAAATTTTATTATGGAGGTTTTGAAGGTGAATTTGGCATTTTATTTACTCCATATCTAATATTTGCCGCATTAATGACATTTCTCAATATTTGGTTTGTTATACGAGGAACTAAAATAAATATCGGTCAAAAAAAACAACAATTAAAATACATTGCTATCGGCTTTGTGACTTTCGGAATTGGTGCGTCCCTGGCGTCATTTGTTATTCCCAGTCTTGGATTTAAGGAATTTATCCCTCTTGATTCAATATTTTCATTACCCCTCTTATTAGCAATTAGTTACGCCATTATTAAATATAGGTTCCTCGACATCCGCTTCATCCTTCGCAAATCCTTTATTTATGTCGGTCTGGCCATCTTCGTCTTCGCGGCATACTACCTCGCCCTCTGGATAGATAACACCTTTTTCGGCGGGTCGTACAGCATCGGCGGCTACCTCTCCGCCATCGCCATCGCCCCGATCTTTCTTCTTGGCTTTGGCTATATCAGCCGCTGGATCAAGCATATCGCCAACAAGTATTTTTTCACTGGCCTGTACGACTACCAGCAGGTACTGGAAACCTTTGCCAGAAAGATATCCCAGACCATTAAGCTGGATGAGGTGGTGAGTTTAGTCATGGACACTATCCAGGGCGCCATGCGGGTGGATAATATGGCCGTGGCTTTATCCGACTCGTCAAATATAAAACCCTTTCTTCTGCATAAAGTTATTGGCTTCAATAAAGAAACACTGGAAAACATCTGTTCCCATCAACATTTCTGCCAACACCTGCAATCAATAAAAAAGCCGATTGTCATTGATGAGCTTCTTTCTGATCACGAGAAAAACAAAGAGGACAACCTCCTGGCTGACGCCAAGCTCCTGAAAGACCTGGGCGTGGCTTTGGTATTACCTTTTGTGATCAAAGGTGGTATCAACAGTTTAGTTGTAGTTGGAACTAAAATCACCAAAGAGGCCTACACCAAGGAAGACATTGAACTCTTAACCACTCTGTCAAACCAAGCCTCGGTAGCCATCGAAAACGCCCGGCTGTACAACAACATGGAGGAAATGGTGGAGTCTGCCACCGCCAAACTCAAGAAGATGCTCAAAACCCAGTCGGAATTCCTGGATATCTCTTCACATCAACTCCGAACCCCGGTATCCTTGATCCGTGGGGTTTTTGGGTAAAGATAGCCTCTTTTTATGTTAGTGAAACGAGCTGATTTATGGTATAATTAGTGTGCTAAATAAGTTTAAATCATACAAAACAATGCCAACTCCAATCGAACAATTTAAAGAGTTTTTCAACGCTAATGCGGAACAGGATAACATAG
>CAZGDO010000085.1:0-3077 GCA_964524365.1 uncultured Gammaproteobacteria bacterium
CTGAGCGTTTATTCACTGGGGGTAAAATTTTTCAAGTTGTTGAAATAACTCAAATAACTTGAAAATGATAAAAATGAGGGACAGAACCTAATTTTATTTTGCGATAAAAAGGAGGTCTGTCCCTATGAAACTACACATGGTAGTCGATGTTGATTTAGGCGAGAACCAGGGTTCTTTTCAAGCCTGTGAGCAAAAAGCTCATGACGCGATGCTTAACTTTGGCGTCGAACTCATGAAACAAATTTTGCTCAGTCACGAACAACAAGAGCTGAAAAAGAAAAAGTATCTCATCAAAGATAAACGCCAGAAAACATATCAAACTCTTTCGGGAGAAGTTTGTTTGGAGCGTTATCGTGTGTTTGACAGAAAAACAAAACGACATGTTTATCTCATCGATGAATGGTTGGGGCTCAAACCTCACCAACAAATCTCTGGCGGTTTAAAGCACAAGATTGTCGAGGCGTGTGTGCAAAGGCCTTACCGCCAGGCCACGAAGGAAATCACACAATGGACGGGGATCAAACGCAATCCGCTCTCCAACTGGAAAATGGTTCAGGCCGAATCGGCAAAGGTGCTCTGGCAAGACAGTGAGCGTGGGATGAGGCCATACTCATGGAAAAGAAAGCCTATCCCTGAACGTGATCCGTCCAAGCCCGATCCGTGCGAAGTTCTGTGCATCGACTTGGACGGAACATTTTGTAAAACACAGAAGAAACGCTTTCCAAAACACGACATCAAACAAGCTGTGTTGTATCGGTATAAACAGAGGATCGGAAATTCAAAAAAACACAGGCTGGTCGATAAACAAATCGTTCTCTCAAAAACCTCGGAGACGCTGGATCAGTTCTTGGATCGTGTGACAGAAAAAGCAATTGCACATTACGGAGCCCATCGGGATACGTTGGTGGTCATTCACGGAGATGGCGATGTGTGGATCAGAAACTTTAAGATCAACTATTTTCACAAAACACTTTATCGTTTGGATCCGTGGCATGTGAAAAAGAAAATGAGAGAGGCTTTGGGGACCATAGAAGTCCCCAAAGCCTGGGAAGAGTTGATTTACGGTAAACCTGACGAACTTGTTTCAACTTTGGGTTTATTCATGGTTCAACACACCAAACCACGATCTCAGGAACGAGAAAAAATGCAGGAACTCATCGAGTATCTTAAAAACAACAGGGAAGGCTTGCTGCCATCGAACATACCACCAGAAATGAAAGAGAAGCATCCCAGAGTTTTTTTACGAGGCTCTGGCCAAATGGAAAGCAACATCTGCTCTGCAGTCTGCAGTCGTTTTAAACTTCGAAAAATGAGTTGGTCAGGTCGCGGCTTGGATCATCTTGCCGCGCTCAGAGAAAGGCACTTGAATGGTTACCAACAACCAAAGTACAAGGTCCCTGAACCGTTAACCAATATTCGCATTGATTTAGGTTCTCTTGGTTCTCTCAATCTCCCCAGTAAGTAAACGGACTCTTTTGACAACTGAGCGTTTGCTTGCTGGGGGTAAAACCATGTGGAACATCGATTCAATTCGACAAGCCATTGCCACAACCTGTTCCGCCCATGTAAAACAACAATGTGGCTTTGCGCCCAATTCAAGCCCATCTCAGGCAGCGACAAGAGAATGCCTTCAAAAAGCTGAACAGATTCCCACAAAAGATTTTCTTGTCACACGCAACACACAAATGTCGCAGCTGGAAATTAACAATCCAACTGGAGATATTTTAGAATTTCAGAAAACACCACTAGTATACCATTTCAGTAAAACATTTACACATTAAGCCACCTGAAGCAGATCAAATTTTTTCCACCGGTGAACCACAGGAGCCATGTTGATTTCTCTGATGCCTGCTAAAATTCTTTCTTTCAGCTCCTGTTTCGATTTAACTCTAATCTGCTTCAAAAATGTTCGTGCCATTTTCCCAAACAGAGTTTCCACCAAATTCAACCACGACCCATGTGTCGGAGTGTGCACGTAACAAAACCGATTTGGGCGGGTTGCCAAATATGCACGGGTCTCTTTTGATATGTGGGCTGAGTGATTATCCAAAATTATTCGAATCATTGCATCCTGTGGATAATAAGCATCCAGCTCTTTCAACAAACCAATAAACTCGCGGCTTCTGTGGCGTTCTTCCACCTTCGCAAGCACATGCCCATCTTGAAGATCAAGAGAAGCCAGTATTGATAGGGTCCCATGGCGCACATACTCATGATCGCGGCCCCACTCATTGTGCTTGCCAGGCACTGGCGGCAAATCCGGTGCCGTGTTTTCGATCGCTTGCACCCCAGGTTTTTCGTCCACAGACACAGTAAAAATCTCTTTCTTGCCTTCGTGCCACAATGCCACATCCTGATAAACCACCAAGATCTCTTTCATCTTTTTTTCAAAATCAGGATCACGCCTCTCCAAGTAATAGCGAACCTTGTCGGGACGCAGTTTGTTTTCCTTTAAAATCCTTTGAACGGTTGCTCCCACGGCTCGGCACAAGCTGGGGTGTCCTTCCTTTTTGGAGTGTAGGCGAACATGTTTGGCCAAAGAATTTCTTGTCCATAGTTCGGCGGCATACCCATAATCTTTGGGTTTGTTACAGGCCAAATGAACGACCCAAGTTTTTGCCTCCATCGTAATTATGGGTTCAAATGGTCTATGGTAACTATCCTTCAAACCCGCATCTACACCCATCGCTAAAGCCTTGGTAATGCATTTATACACCGTGGGGCGGCTCACGCCCACATCTTTCGAAATTTGCATAATGTCTATTCCGTCCGAGTATTTCACCAATATTTTACTTCGCTCTGTCTCTCGACGTGGTGCCGTTCTTGACCCAAAAATCTTCTCCAGTCTCTCGCGTTCGCTGCCTGTTAATATCAGCTGAGCTGTTTTTCTTTTTCTCATGATACCCCCTTTGAGGGGTGTCATAATTCATTTTTAACAATATGTAAATGTTTTAGTGAAACATTATACTAGTTGATATTTTTCATCGGCTGGCCAAAATATTTTCACCGGTTATGGGTCCCTTGACCAAAGAATACCAAGATTCTTTGGTCAAACACGCTGATGAAACAGGATGGAG
>CAZGDO010000086.1:0-3049 GCA_964524365.1 uncultured Gammaproteobacteria bacterium
CCTTTTTTCATAGGACAAGTCTTTTCGCCCTTTTGGACGATTGCAAAAGGGCATATAAGCCTGCCGTGCATACGGCAATATGTATATAAAAATAAATCAGTTTTTAAAGCCGAAGGCTTTATGGTCATATGCTCAACGAGCGGATTTCTTTGTGCGCTCATTCCCAATTTGTATTTCATTGATTTTTTTTACCTCGTCAAAGGCGTGGGTCAATGGGCGAAGTTTATATTTCATCGATTTTTTTTCTCGACTTTAGGCGGATCAACGGGCGGGAAAGCCCTGCCTCGACTCTGCTTGAGTAGACGGCGGGTTGATTTTCTCGCCTAAAAATGGGAGTATTTAAGCTATGGATTACTTTAACATCATTGTTTATTTATCTTCAACACTTTTGCTGGTTCTAGCTTTTTGGGAAGATTTTGTACGTGAAAAACGGTCCAAGGAATTTTTTAATATTTTTAAAGATAATGTATGGACCATAAATTACGTCCCTTCAATTTTACAGAGGATTCTTGATTATTTATTTAATAAATTATTAATAAGACAGTTTTTTAACCCTTGGTTTTTCTTTCCTTTTTCAATTCTTTTAACTACCTACTTTTATCATAATTTTTCTGCTGAGTGGTATGTAGTAATTGTTTTTTATTACCTTTTTAAGTATTCTGTGGTATTCAAGAGAAACGCATGCTTTGAGGATTGAACAAAAAAAGAATAATGAAATTATAGCTGGCAGACCTTTAATACTTGTAGCCAAAGAACTTGGCAATCAAATAAGTGTCAAGAATGCAGGCAATAACATTGCTAGAGAAGTTGGTTTATTTTTTATTCGGGAAGATGAGTCTATAATGAGTGTTAATTTTCAGACTTGTGGTATAGGTCAAGAGATTGGATACAATATTTCCGATGATTTAACCACGCAGATTGATAAATGCGACCCGAACCTGAAAGCAATATTAGTGTATAAGAATTTTCAGAATAATTTAGAATTTGAAACTATCTATAAATCTGACGCAGGCGCAGTTATTAAAACAAATGTTGGTAGGTTTAAACAAATATCAGATAGAGTAATTAATAGTTGAGTTTTGGGGGAGTTGATAAAGGGAATTTGAAAGTTGATAATTAAAGCATACAAAGCCCCAACTTGATTTTTGGGGCGGTTGTAATTTGGTAAAACTTCGGTTAGAATACCTTCATGCCTCGGAAGAAAAAAGTAGCTAAAAAAACCACAAAAAAGAAAGCAAAAAAGGGTGAGCGCAAGAGCAATCTAAAGCGCGACCTTATGCTGAACCCATATTTCGAAGATGACGATTTTATCCTTCTTTTAGGGGATTCTATCGATTATCTCAAGCGCTGGCCCGAAAACTATTTTGATATGATTTTTGCCGATCCGCCGTACAATCTTTCGAATGGCGGTTTTACTGTCCACGCGGGCAAAAGAGTGTCGGTTAATAAAGGTGATTGGGATAAAAGCAAGGGTATTGATGAGGACTTAGCATTTCATTCAGCTTGGATTGAAGCGTGTCGTCGCGTTTTAAAACCCGAAGGCACAATTTGGATTAGTGGTACATATCACTCCATTTATCAGTGTGGCTATGCACTTCAAAAACACGGATACAAAATTTTAAATGATATTTCTTGGTTCAAACCAAATGCTTCTCCGAATTTAAGCGGAAGGTATTTTACAGCAAGTCACGAAACATTACTTTGGGCAAGAAAAGATCCTGACGCAAAGCACATTTATAATTACCAACTGATGAAAAATAGTGCATGGAATGGCGACTTTATAAAAAGACCCGGGAAGCAGATGCGAAGCGTTTGGGCTATTGGAACACCAAAACGAGATGAAAAAATATTTGGTAAACACCCAACCCAAAAACCTGAGGAGTTATTGAATCGTATAATTCTTGCCAGCACAAACAAAGACGCCAAAATTTTAGACCCATTCACAGGAAGTTCAACAACTGGCGTCGTTGCAAATCGTTTAGGTAGAAAATTTATCGGAATCGACACCGAGAAGCAATATTTGGATTTGTCTAAGAAAAGATATAAAAAAGGGAAAAGATAAATGCTGTCTAGTAAGAAGCTTAAGGCTTTACAAAAATATATAGATATAATTGAACTCAACAAAGGAAAGGCGCTTGGTGAAATTTTTAAAAGCATCCCGGGAGACGCCCATAAGCATTTCAAAAAAGGGGCAAGTGGTCTAATAATTGAAAATTTATTAGGATTAGAAAACTCTGGATCACCCAAAGCCGATCTCGAATATTTAAAAGTTGAAATTAAAGTTCTCCCAATCAATTTATCAAACTTGAAAGCAAAAGAGCCCACACAAATAAAGATGATAAATTATATGGAGGTTATCCATGAAACTTGGGAATCAGCAACTATTCGCGATAAAATTGAAACAATTTTTTGGGTCGTTTATGGGGTTAATAAAACAAATGGTAAATTTGATCCGCAGACTAAGTACATACTTCTGGATTGGTTTATTGATGTTCCTGAGGGTGAAACACAGAAAATATTTCAAAAAGATTGGGAAGAAATCGTTGACTTAGTAAAACGAGGTAAAGCAGAGGAGTTATCCTGTAGCATGGGGGTCTATATTGAGCCAAAAACTAAAGGTAAAAACCACTTAGACGTTCGCGACGCCCCCGATGTTAGAGGTGGGGTTACTAAAGCAAGACGTCGAGCGTTTTATTTTAAAAAAAATTATACCAATAGCAAAATAATTAGCCAGCTGGACCTTCAAAGAAAGAAAAAATAACACAAGTAAGCTTTTCCATTAAAGACTGTCTTTAATTCTTGAAACCAACTATTTTCTTATTCGCGCGAATAAGAAAATAACATTTCCGCAGGACAGTCCTAGAATATCCACTCCGCGTAACATACGTTAAACAGTCGCAAACCCCACATTCGCTCATTCGGACTTGTCCCGCCATAGGCGGTGGCGAATGTGCGAATGACAATAATTTTATAATAGAGGAGGCGGGTAATAACTATGAAACCAAACATTCGCATGGCAACCAAAAAAGACGCGAAAGCGATCGCTTCA
>CAZGDO010000087.1:0-2979 GCA_964524365.1 uncultured Gammaproteobacteria bacterium
AATGAGTCAATTCACGTTTCGAACGTCGCCTCCCGCGACTTACATCTCTCCCTCACGGGATGAGATGAAAGCTGCGGCACAGGCGGTCGGCCTCAAGGGGTTCGCCCCTGACCTTGTGGCCGACATAACGAATCTAGCGGCGGGAGGGCGCGTCAACCCCCCATCTGCCTACAGGAGCAACGGGTCGAGGAGAAACTGCCGGCTCCTGACTCGAATGGAAGGTGGACGATCACCGTCCGAAAGGACGGAGAGAAGTCCACGAAGTGGACGAAAGACCGGCAGGAGACCATCGTCGCCATGGCCGAGGACGCGATGAGGTATCACCAGAATGTCTGCGACTTCTTGCAGACCCTGGACCTCGCGCGTTTCCCCGGAAACTCACCGCTTGAGCAGGCAATGGCCTGTCTCAAACTGCTTTCCAAAAAGCAGGGCGGGGGGAGTAGCGGCGGTGGCGAAGGTGGGGGCGAGCCGCTCCCCATCTTCGTAGACACAGAGCGGCCGGAGGGAATTGCCGAGTCCCTCCACGAGACTATGGACGCAGTCGACTCGCTCAGCGATGAGGAGCTCGACATGGTAGACCCGGAAGGGGAAAACCATGAAGTCGAGTCCGAATCCGAGCAGGACGGCCAGCGTTCCGGCAACCAAAGCCTTAATCGGCTGAAGGTTGCCGAAGATCTCGTCGACGGGTCGGACAAGCGGGTGATGCTTGATATTTCCCGCAAGTTGGATTCCTTCACCAAGCTTCAAGTGCGCAAGCAGGAGAAGTTGGAAGAGGATCCGGCTGGCGAAGAAATTCGCCAGCGTCCGATTCGTAATTTCGGTGAGCTCGGCCGGGTGCAGAAGACAGCGTGGGCGATGCGTCAGCAAAACCCCACCTTTTTTCTGCATCAGGTTGTCACGCATCAACTGCCGGTGCGTGAGCGAGTAACGAGGATCGTCCGGAAACAAGCGATCTTCATTCTCGTAGACGGGTCGGGCAGTATGTCCGGCAAGAAGCACTGGAAAGCAACCGGGGTCGTGATGAACCGGTTGAAGGCCGTGCTTAGTGGCAACGCCGAGGTCTGGCTAAGTGTCTTTGACACGAAGCTGACCAAGGTTCAACACGCCGGGACACCAGCAGAGGCGCGAGAGCTGGTGAAAAAATTCGCGGCCAATAACTTTTCCGGCGGCGGGACGGATATCGCCGCTGCTGTACGCGCTGCCCACGCGTACATCGAGGAGAAGATCAAGTCGGGCGAGGCGCTCTATCGGCCGGAGATCGTAGTCCTAACGGACGATGATACTTCGGTTGCGTCGCTCAAAGCGGCGCAGATTCCGGGGACGAGAGTCCACGGATTCGCGATGGAGGTGGCGAACAAGTCGCTCGTCGCCTTCGCCCAGAGCACGGGCGGGGTCGGAGTCGAGAAGTTCTAAACTCGACCTCCCGAGGTCAAACTAAGACCTCGCAAATCAAAAATAGAAAACATTCGTTTGCTAGTGTCGTCAAAACTAGCAAAAGCACTCGGTTGGGGAGAAGGTTTGCAATGTACACACAACGTAAACTTTCTCACCCTCCGATCTTACATTGCGTCAAAGACGTTGTGCGGGATCGGAGCATGGTGCTCCAAACGTAAACGGCCGTAGAGCCGTAAAAAGGAGGTGGCAAATGCTACCGCCGTGGAGAGAAGTCGACCTTGCCTAGACAATAAATTAATTGCCAATCCACACTACCGGGCAAGAGGTAATAAGGTGTGGACGATTGGGGAAGGCGTCAACTCCCCCGTTGTCGGATGAGAGGTTGCTACCTACAATCTTTCATGTAGACCGACACAGGACGGCCCCACCAATCGGGGCAACCAACACGGAACAGGAAGTGATTAGTCTCCTTCTGTGTTGAGTAGTCCCTTTTTGGGGACAAAAGTCACGAAAAAACGTGGCACTAATCTAGGGTACGAGGTGTAGGCCTAAGTACCTGAAAGTGGGCCCCGCCTGCGGGCGGACTAAGGCTGATAAAATTGTTTTACCAGCTAAAGACCTACAACCCGGATAAAAAAGGAGGTGATAAATCTTTCTCGCGGCTCTTTTGGGCGAGATATCCGGGATCCGAGAGCCCATCATGGGTGAACGACAGCTGAGCCACTCGGAGGCTTGGCACCAAAACTTTTGCACTCGAGGAAGGCGTGTTAGTAGCACTACTGCTAACACGCCCCCTCATCTTTATAGATAAATTATTGTCTGTGTGGATGAGGAGGAAAACGGAAATCGGGGGCTCCCAATTAAAGTCTTCCAAGGGTCAGGCTGTCCGAAAAGTCAATATTGTTCGAGCTTGTCGAGAACCAATCCATAAAAAATTTAACTTCTCCACAAGGTCGAAGATTAAATTTTGGTATTCTCGGACAGCCTGACTAGCTCATACCAATCTAGAGAAAATTGAGGATTCTCTCTCCACTCTTTTCTCTCTTGAAGCATGGGTGAATCTTAGGGAAAATTCAACTTTAAAACCTTGGGAGACTTTAATTGGGAATAACAAAAAAGGAAGTATTTTTTACTTCCTTTTTTATTTCCAAAAAATCTTTATCACCTCTAGGTTAAAAGTCTAATAAACCCGTATGCCATATTTTCTGATTTCCTCGCTTAATGAAGTTTTGTCTTTAAGGTCGTTCGGTCTCAAACCTATGGGTTCTATTGTTAAACCAAAATCCCGCGGTCGTTTGGACCACAAGTAACGAGTCGCTTCCCATGTATCCCGAAAACTGGACGAAATAACACACACATCTATATCGCTCCACGGATAATTAGTCCCTTTAGCAAAGGAACCATATAAAATTATTTCGTCAATAGGCAAATTATCCTCGCGCAAGAGCTCGGCGAATTCATCAATTTCCTTTTTTACATTTTTTGGTATTGATCTTTTAACCATATAAATAATTTTTTGGTAATATTAAGATATTTTTCCGTAAATGACTTGGTGCACTTTTTATAGAAAGCCAGCTTAATATC
>CAZGDO010000088.1:0-2955 GCA_964524365.1 uncultured Gammaproteobacteria bacterium
CAAATTTCAGAAAGGCTCGTTTTTACATGCCCGCAATACAGTTGTTTGACAATTGAACTATATGTAATGAAAAATGTTGATATTGTTGAAGTATAAAGGAGGTATCATGAAAAGTGTCATATCAATCTGTATGGCGATTTTTTCGGTTGTGCTGTTCACGTGCTTCCCGGTGAATGCGCAGCCGGACATTGATGATGGTTCTGAGGATAATTACCAGGAAGTCCTGCCACCGCCGGATTTACGAAACTGGACGCCTCAGGATAGGCAGTTCCAGCTCTATGTCAATTTTGACGGTGCGGCTGGAGACAGGACGCCAAGGTTCGATATCCTGAGCGACAAAGGTGCATCCTGCCTATTCTGGATGGAAAAGCTCGACGATACGCTGTATATTTTCATCCTGCCGCCACAACACGTACTGAACGACTCGACAAGTGTCCGGAATACGGTCAATGGCCTGGATGAAGAATTTCCATTTGTCGTCTGGGCGGGCACTCGGCGAGCCAGTTATTGGTTTTCGTATGACAGTAGTCAGGTAGTTATTGATACGCTCAAGACTGCTTCGTTTATAACGACCGTGTCCTTGCAGGAACTATCAGCCGATATCATGACTCTCCAGTTGGAGGGGAAGAACAAGAATGCCAAAATCATCAGATCACTAGTGAAAGAACTGGGTGGCCAGGCGAAACTCGTCCAACTGGATGAGGGATTCTACCGGAATTATTGGTTTAGGGTGCGTAAGACCGTCGTCCAGAACTGGAAGACAAACGAGACCAAGATCGGTACGTTGCTGGCATTCGAATGTGCGCCGGGATTACGGGATTTCGTGGCACAGGTTTTGGAAAAGTATAGGAGCGTCTATGTCGCAACTAACTGACCTCACAGACGGAGAACGGCGTTTGATCCTGCGAGGGCGTAAGAGATGGTACCGATGGTTGCGCCGGGGCTGGCACACGTTGTCAGTCCTCCTCGTTACCCTGGCGGTTTTTATCCCAGCGATTGTCTGGATCCAGATAAATAATAAGCTGGATTATCAGAATAGCATTGAGGCTATCCAGGCGGTCGCACGTACGGGCAATCAGCCAACATTCTTCACTCCGGCTAATCAGTTTGCTCAGCCATATATTCCCAGGACAGAGGAAGGGCGACTGGCAGCTGTATATACTGACAGATTTATGGAGAAAGGCGATTTGATCGGTCTCACGGCTGATAAACGACTCGGTATGCATCTTGAAGTTACCGTCGTGCCGTGCGGACTGTTTGGCCAGCGACATTTAGCCGGCCAACTGAAGCTGTATTCATCATTTTGCGGGTGCGATACGGATTCATTGATTGACGAGACAGTGTTGCAAATTGATTCATCTGGCACTAAAGCCAATGTTATTTCCTCACGAACAGTAACATTGGTGAGTATACAACCCTAACCGCCATACATCTGGCATGAGGAGGTGATGTGAAAGATGAAGAAGAAAATCCTTTTTGGAGTGATCATGATGGTCTCCATGGCAGCCACAGCGGCTAATGTTATGTCGTCGTCATCACGCGCATGCGAAGCTCTTGAAACGTCTGTGACCGGAACGCATTCACAGGCGTGGAACTACGTGCATTGCGTAGCCGGCAACATTGGGATGGTGTGGGATCTTATGATCCAGCACTGGACATAATCCAGCACTGCTAGGGACAGCGCATGAGACCACCCTGTCAGATGACAGGGTGGCCGAAATATAGCGAGCTCTGATTGTTATCAGGAGGTGTTCACATGCAATGTGACATTAACCGGCACCGGATGAAGGCGGCTTACCAGAAGAACATGTTTTATGCTCAACTGGCAGTCATTTGTCTGTTTGCCGTACCGATCGGTCTATGGGTAATATTTAGCTCTGAACAGACGCAGACACTCCGTGTGCGTGTGCATAACGTGCACGTGGATGCGATGACGCCTCCCGGGACGAAGCCTACGAAGCGCAATATCGGCGGAGCGCCTGACAATACGGCGGCGTTCCACGGACAATTCGGGATAAAAGTAAAAATTGTCCCGGATAATCCGACCTCGGAGTTTGTTTTGAAGCCGACTCCCGTCGTACATACGCAGGAAGAGCTCGCCACCGTCATTGATTCGGACATTTCCGTTTCAGATCTGACAGAAGGTGAGTCTGGTCCGTATGTACCTGGAGATGCGGAATATACGTTTGATTTCCCACCGGAAACGACGGTCGTTGAGCTGGAGGTTGTACCGTGCAGTGTACTGGTAGCCGTAAAACCCGAGTACCCGTATGTCGCCCGGTCAGCAGGCAAGGAAGGCGTAGCAGGCATCATCGTCTGTATCGATAAAGCCGGTAAGGTAACGCTTTTCCCGGATGACGTCATTGCACAATTCCGGGAAAAAAACATACCGGTCGAGAAGATGTCCGTCAAAGTTGATGGGAAAAAACGCCCGTTCAATTACGTCGTGACGCTGGAGCAGCCTTCCGGGTATTTCTTCGCAAAAAAGATAGCGGAAGTACTCCCCAAATGGGTATTTGCCCCATCTCGAGTCGGCGGACAGCCAGTAAAATCGCTCATTCCGATCGGAAACGCGTTTTGTCTGACAGATGATTGTCATTATGAGTATGAGGTACTTCGCAACTATAAGCAGTATACGAAGTAATCCCTTCATCATGATGTGCTGATGGGTCCCGGCCAAGCCATGGCGGGACCTTTTTTTATTGCGAGTTTATTGATACAATAAGGGTATGAAGAATAAATATGAGGCAGTCATCGGTCTGGAAATTCATGTGCAATTTACCAGAACAGTGTTTGTCACCCGGCTCAATGGTTACTTTTGAGGTGGTGGGTGACAAGGAATCTGCATTTCGTGTACTCGACGCTCTGGAAGAATTTATCAAAGCTGTTAGCTTGGGAGGTTGTTTAGTTAACGGTCAAGGGTGACGCTTTAGCCATTGATCTGAGTTGAAATTG
>CAZGDO010000089.1:0-2929 GCA_964524365.1 uncultured Gammaproteobacteria bacterium
GCAGAAGGAATAAATCCTGCGTTCTGATGCGAATCCTGAAACAACGAAACGTTCGTTCCCTGTTGTATTTTCGGCTTGCGCAAACGTAACACTATTCGCATTCCCTTCATATATACGAATGGGTTGATAAGCTAGCGTGCCCGAACCTGCTGACCGCCATGTCGCTGTCACAATCCGACCGCCAGTGGTTACAGAATTCGGAGCCGTATAGGTAATATTTGGCTGTGAATTATTTGTTTGGCCTTCCGCAGATCCATCGGTCAGTGATTCACCAACCACAGATGGTAACTCTTGGAGTGTCCAATTAAAGTCATGTGCAAGTGATGAGGGAATTCCGTTAGCCGTTGCGTTTAACAAAACGGTTTTACTGATACCAATTGATGCGGTACCACCGGTGCTAATGGGCGTGCCGTCAACACTTGCAGTGATACTGATTTGCGGCAACAGCGGAAACGATGTTTCAACGTATAATTCGGAGTGCGATGCGATTGCCGCTCGAACAACTGACGTCCATGAAGAACCACTGTCGATTGTCGTTGGTGATGTATAGAGGCCGTCTCCGGTCGTCGCAGAGACTAATTCGATACGTTCACTGCCAATACTCGATTGTTGCGACCATGTTATTGGATTCACGGCGCATTCAGTCTCAGGGCACGAAACTGTTGCCTGAAATGTAAAATTTTGATCACCAATCAACACATAGCCCGGCTGAGATGCGGTTGTTGGTGTCTGCGTCCATGTAATTTTATACAAATCAATTTGTTGCACGCTATAAATAGCTGGATCAGCCGTCCATGTAGCCTTCAGCCACACGGTGTTTGCCTGCGTACTTGCAGGAATATCCGCAGGTGGGATGTAGGTTGTACTTGACCCTGACTCAGCGACAGTGCCGCAGGCGGTTCCGGCACATTTGTTTACATCAGTTGCTGATTGGTCAGTATGTAGCGTCCATAAAAATTCACCGCCCTCAAATTCCCCACCGCCGATTGCTCCACGGAAGGTTAGCGGACTTGTTGATCCTGCTAATGCTCGGGCAGGGTCCAAGACATTTCCGTTCTGATCAACAATTGTCGCGGAAATTTCCTGATGATAATACATTAAAATAACAATATCTTCACTGGTGCTACCTTTCTGAATAATTAAGGTGCGGGTTGTCGTATCATAGGTAACTCGTAAATAACTTGACTCTAGTGAATTTACTGTTGCTCGTGTCGGATCATACGGAGAAGCATTAACCATCACGCTCATTGAAACAAAAGTTGCTTCTAAGGGCAATGCTTCGTCAATAGTTTTAGTTCGTGGAGTACCTGCATCATAATCACCATCAGTCACGTCAAATGTTTTAACTGAAATACCTTTGCTTTGCGAATTTGCGTCATTCATCGTCCATGTGCGGACAATCCCGCGCCCATCACCCTTAATAACGCCAGTAACAACAACGTTACCAATAAATTGCGCCGCGGTGCCGCAGACAGAGATATCCGTCCCTGGGCAATTTTGCTGTTGGGCAAATATACCAGCACCAGCAGCATCAGTAGCGTCTCCACGAACCCCAGAGCTCACTGAACCGCCAGAGACTTGCATCGTTTGACCAAATACTGCTTTTGTATTTTCAGCAAACGTTTTTACGTAAATTGCATTATCTAAAGTCGAATTCGCGTACAACGCGGGGCCTGCTGTGCTCTGAATCGTTAATTTGCCGTTCGTGACAAATGTACCAGCATTTACGTGATGCGGTACTTGAGACACAATAGCTTGCCAAGCCGGACTCGCTTGCCTATCAAAATACGTGTTTCCTTGTATATATATATTTCCAATGACATCAACAATTGGATCTGTCGACTGATTCGGAATTATGTCTGACCCAACGCGAAGTTTCCCATATCGCGCCTGTGACTGAGCGGATTTTGAAATAAAATCTACAACGTTATTTTTCGGGGCTTGATCTGACGGTTCAATAAATCCTTGTGCGTGCACAAAACTCGCAACAAAAAAGAATACCACGCCAAAAATGAGAAGTAGAAGCGAATTATTTTTTTGCGTATGTGTGTTCATATAAATAACTATTCAATACGCCCCACCGATATTCCCGGCTGAAGCACAACACGGATCGCAATTCCTCAAATCATTCGGGCAACCGCCACAGTTCGCGCACGTGTTTGTTGAACAGCCAGTTACTGAAATGCTCACGGTTTTTTCTTCGCGTAAATCTGATGGATTACGCAAGCTGACAGTATATGCGGTGCCATTGTTACATGAACTTGAGTTAAACGTGATTTCAGAAATGTTATCTACTGATGAAATAGCTAAAACATGGTTATTACCACCCTTAACCGTTGGGTTTACTGTGTAATCGGTACCGACTGGTACCGTTGTATTCAACTGATAGACGCTCGGCGGCTGAAGTGCGGATAGTATAGTCGCAAGATCTGGTCCTGTGGCGTTGAAATTGACAGTAACCGGAACAACTATGTTTGTATCGTGCACACCAGACGCATTTGCCGGAACAACGAGCGTTGATACATAAACGGTCTTTGATTTAGTAAGCTGTACGTCTGCCGGATATCCTGTAGTTGGCGTCCATGTGACCGAAATCAAATGCGGACCAAGGTTGCTTGCATTTTTTGAAAAAGTCCACCCTGACGTACATCCACTACAAGTTAATGTGTTTGCGGGGACTGCATTGTTGTAGCCCGTAATCGTCGCGACAACGTTTAATGGTTTGCTCGCTGCTGTTGTATTGGTATCTTCTATATCGGTTTGAGGGGATTGGGCGAACGCATAATGCGTCTGTAAATTAACATTTGGCACAAGATACAGCGTAACTATTTTTTCAGCTTCTGGGTTTGTTGTCGGGTAAATGCGCACCGGCGCTGTCGTACCGCGGGATCCAAGACCATCAACGTCATCGAGCACGATTTCGGGTGCC
>CAZGDO010000090.1:0-2920 GCA_964524365.1 uncultured Gammaproteobacteria bacterium
GCGAACCCTTTCAGATTCAGGATTTTTTGGGGGGAATACATTTGTGTCGGCACTTTGTGCCGACCCCATTTCGGCTTCCGATTCCGATTTTCAATTTTGGCGGAGGGGGTGAGATTCGAACTCACGGTAGCAATAGCTACAATGGTTTTCGAAACCATCCCTTTCGGCCTCTCAGGCACCCCTCCCAATCCCAACCTCTCTTATCATTTATTGTCTCCGGAGTAAACAACGCTGAAGACCGCTTTGGCAATGCGGGCAAAAATGAATACTCCGCACACCTCAAGCGCGGTAAGGGTGATTTCCGCTAAAGAGGATAGCTGATTCCCTTGGCTGTCAAAAACAAAGTAATCTTTTGTCAAAAAATTAATTAAATAAAGCAAGGTGGCCAATATAATCCAGAGATAAAGAAAGTACTCTCCCTTTCTCTCGCCCTTTTGGATATTCTTGCCTCCTATCCAGCGCAGCGCTTCTTTGTGCATTGAATAAATAAACAAGACGCCGATATAGAACGCGCCTATCTTAGTAGTCGGGAAACCGCCCCGGGCAAAAAATCCCGCCAGCATCATTCCCACTGCCACGATTGTCACGAAAACCGACAATCTGAAAAGATTTTTATTAATCTGCAGCTCGATGCCGTATGTTTGTTTTCTCATATTATGAAAATTAATTCTAAAATAAGTCAGGGTCCACGGATATTGTCTTTGGGAGCAGAAAAGGGAGAAATCTGCCCAAAAAATAACTAAAGAAAACCGCTATTTTGCCTTTTAGTATTTTGGGGAGGAAAAATAACCTTGCTTTCCTGCGATATTTGAGGAAATCAGGGAAACAATCCGCCAAAATGTCGCCCGCTTTAAGCCCCCAAACAATGCCGCCTCCGGTGGTCGGTTTGGTCATGCCGGCAGAATCGCCGAGCAAAGTAATTTTTTCTGACTTTGGAAGTTTCAACTCTTGAGGAATGAGCGCCGCCTTAACATCTGGCGACCCTAATTCAACTTTTTGCTTATCTAAAAAGATTTCAAACTCTTTCGCGCCATCCTCCTTTGGCCCGATAATGCCGTATTCGGTTTCCCCTACTTTTTGAACTTTCCAAATAAAGCCGTATTTAGGAGAATAATCGAATTTTTTGGGCCAAACCTCTATCATCTCTATCGCAGGACCTTCGTTCCCGACAAAATATTGCGTCCCCAACCGAAAAACCGGCTCTGACAAGGATAGAATCCGCCTCATCCTTGATTGAGCGCCATCACAGCCGATAACCCTGTCAAAACCATCCGGAATTTCCTTAATCTCATGATTAAAAACTATCTCCGCTCCGGCGCCTTTCGCCAAATTATACACGAAATTGTCCAAATCCCTTCTTTCAAAAACAAGATAGGCCGGATTAACCTTAATCCTGACGTCTTTTTTCTCAAAATGAACCAAAACTGACTCTACCCTCCTTTGATACAAGCCATCGCCTATTGGCATATATTCTTTAATTCTTTCCGACACTAAGCCGGTACAGGGCTTACCTCCGATTTTGTCTTTTTTTTCAAAAACCACAACGCTGTGCCCTTTTTGTCTTAACCGCCAAGCCAAATAGAGCCCCGTAATTCCGGCGCCGATAATGGCTACTCTCTCTTTATTCGCATCTGCCGTCATGGGTTATTAATTTAGCGAATTTTCTTTTGCCAACCTGAATAACCATTTCATCCTTGACTTTTATTTCTTGCCTAAAATCCTTTACTATATTGGAATCCACCCTGACTCCGCCCTGCGTTATCAATCTTTTGCCTTCTGTTTTGGATTTCGCCAACCCTAAATGAAACAATAATTCAGTAATTGGATAGCTTGGCTTCGGGGTGAAAAACACGGGCATTTTGGAAGGCAAGCGCTTTTCTCTGAATATTTTATTAAATTCCTGCTCCGCTTTCTGCGCTGACTTTCCTCCGTGATACATTGAAACAATTTCATAAGCCAATCTCGCTTTTATGTTCTTCGGATTACTCTTTTTGCCCTTGATGTCTTTCTTGATTTCCATCAATTCTTTATCAGAGATAAGCGTGCACAGCTCGAAATAATCAAGAATCATCTCGTCCCTCATAGACATAATTTTGCCGTACATATCCTCCGGTTTATCAATAATATTAACCACATTGCCCCAGCTGGTGGACATCTTTCTGCCGTCAAGGCCGGAAAGCATTTTCAGGGTCATTATGTCCTGCGGAGGCATCCCGAATAAGCGCTGAATGTCCCGGCCGGCGTTAAGATTAAAAAGCTGGTCATACCCCCCCAGCTCCATATCCGCTTTTATCGCCACCGAGTCATAGCCCTGCAAAAGGGGATAGCATATTTCTTTTAAAGAAATCGGCTCTCCCTTTTTCCACCTTTCGTGGAAATTCCTCCTCTGAACCAATTGCTGGACAGAAAAACTGCCGGCTAAATGCAGAAACTCTCCGAGGGGCATTTTCTTAAACCATTCGCTGTTGTATCTAATCTCGGTTTTTTTCAAGTCAAGAATTTTTCCGATTTGAGAGGAATAAGATTTGACGTTCTTTTTGATTTCTTCCTCCTTGAGCCCCCTCCTCCCCTCTGGTTTATCAGATGGATCGCCAATGCGGGCGGTAAAATCACCGATAATCAGCACAATTTTGTGGCCCAAATCTTGAAACGCTTTCAATTTCCAAAGCTGGATAGCCCGGCCGATGTGAATTTTGTCTCCGGTCGGGTCAATGCCAAGCTTAATCCTTAATTTTTTGCCCGAAGAAAAAACTTTCTTAAGATGCTCTCTGTCAGTTATTTGTTCAACGCCCTTTGTCAAAATTTCTTCTATTTTTTTGGAATCAGTTTTCATAATGAATTTAATAATTAATCATTAATAATTGATTATGGTGGTGTTTGTTGGACGAAATCCGAACCCATTTTGAACAAAATCCAGAGG
>CAZGDO010000091.1:0-2912 GCA_964524365.1 uncultured Gammaproteobacteria bacterium
TACTCCTAAATATCTCAATGATCTATAGCCATGTTTCATAGGATCGCACCACTTCTCTCCCAATGTGGGCATAGCAAACGGGCAGCATTTCATGCCGCCCCTTTACTTGCGCGCCCACCAGGGATCGAACCTGGGACCCTCTGCTTAGAAGGCAGATGCTCTATCCGCTGAGCTATGGGCGCTTATAACAAAGCGTATGTTATTAGTATTTCTAAAAAAACTAATCAACAAGAAAAAGATGGAAAAAAAAGCTAAATACATATAAGAGTTCACAAAATGACAGTACATCTTTTGTAACAAAAATTTTTTCAACAACTATGCATAAAATAAACAAAAAAAAGCTGGTAGCAATCATCGGGTGGATAATATCTATAGCCCTATTAATATCCTTATTTGCCAATATGAATATAAATGTCCTTGTCTCCCATATGGTCAAGGCAAACTGGATATGGCTGGCAATGGCTGCTATTACGTCATTGATAGTAGTATGTATTAAATCCTACAGGTGGCAACTTATAATGGATCCTAAAAAAAAGTATGGAAAGAGGAGAAATTCCTTTTGGCTAATCTGTAAAGTAACTTTTATGGGGTTTGCTGGCAATAACCTGCTTCCAGCAAGAGGTGGAGATTGGTTAAAGATATATTTGCTTGGCAAATGGAAAAACATGAGCAAAGCATCTTTAGCTTCAGTTACAGCTCTTGATAAGATATTTGATGGCATATCAATACTCCTGCTCTTTGGTCTTTTTGCTCTTTATGCAGTACTTCTGGGTCAACATCACACATATCCAACGTGGGTCAAAACCGGTTCTATAATCGTGTCTATAGTAATTATCGTATCCTTAGGCATTTGTGCTGGTTTACTTATCTATCATAAAAGAACACGTAAAAAAACCGAGCTCGGACAAATAGCCACATTAATTCAAAAGCTGGGAGCTGGAATGAACATGTTGTCCAGAAAGAAGATTGTTCTTGCTACAATCCTTATTTCACTTGTGTCCTCTCTGTTACAAATTCTTACCATATGGATGTGCCAGATGGCATTTAATATAGACATGGCTCCATGGATACCAGCTGTTATATTTATCGCAATTAATCTTGCTATTATAATACCATCTGCACCAAGTGGAATAGGTCCATTTGAAGCTGCAGGAGTGCTTGCTTATACATGGATTGGTTTAAAAACAGAAACAGCATTTAACATATCTTTTATGTATCATGCTGTTCAGTTTATTCCTGTAACTTTGATTGGAATGTCTTTTTATTTTAAGAGCGGGCTTGCTAAAAAGCGATATAATGGAAAATTAGTCGTTGGTCGACAATAATTCTCCCCCCTTTGAAAAGGGCAACAAATGGGGTTTTTTAATTTAAATTTTAAACAGCCACCCTTCCCTTTCCGCCTCTGGCGGAGATCCCCTCCCATCGAGGGAGGGGAAAATTTAGTTAATTCTTTGTCTGAAATCTAAAATATCTATCCAAATCAAATTTTATCAAGACCGAAAACAGCCAGTTATTTTTATCTACGCCTGCTTGATACTGCTCGTTTAGCACCCTTTCATATCCAAAACTCGTATATAATTTATAATAATGTTTTGATTGAAACCTTGCTCTAAGAACACCTCTATATCGCTCATCTGCAGGGCCTCTTTGGGTAACTACAGTGTCTCCATAAGTTCCATCTGGTTCCATTGTTAAAACATGCATATTAGAGCGTCTTAACTCCCAATCGAAAAAGGCAGATAATAATATTTTGTTCGATAGATCGTAGTTAAGATTAGCATGAAAACCAAGTGCATCTGATCCAAGAGCATCACCAATATAAAGATGATCAAGTGTATAACCATCTAAATATAGTATATGTCTATAAGAAATCGCACACATCCTGCGAAACTCTAATCTGAGATCTGCTGTACCACTTGGATTTATTCTTGGAAGGTACAATCCTCCAAGATAACTTGATCCATCAACAAAGAAACGTTCTAATGTATCTCTTTTGTCATCATTAAGAAGCGAACCATAGATAGTTGCACCCCAAAGAGGAGGAATACGTGCTGTTACAGTGGCTTCCATTAAATGATTGGTTTTGTTTGGAGATGTGGGAGTTGTCCCAGCTGGTCTGAATCCAAAAAACTCACCAAAGATATCCAATGATGAAAGATAAGGAGAACCATCTCCTCCCATCATTGTACTATTTCCAAAACCAAACTCAAGATAACGAACAGGCATATACGACAGCCTGTATCCTGTTAACCATGTATATTTGAGATAACTTTCAGGTCCAAGATTAGCTCCAAACAAAGATATGCGCCATTGACCAAGATGCTTAAAGATCCAAGGGAACCGAAATGGAGATGGAGTTGAGATTTGAATTTGATCCAAAGGACGCGCATTATCTGTTAAAATCAAACTTCCATGTGTTCCCGGTCCATACACAATCCCCATTCTACCAAATGTAAGAGCTGCATCACCAACTTGCACAACTCCATAACCTTCCTGCAAAAGCATCTTGTTTTCAGAATCACGGCTATTACTCCATATATTAGCTTCTATTCTGGGCTGAACCCTAAAGGCAAAGAACTTTGACAACTTGAAGCGGGAAATAAATTCAAAACTTTGCTGAAAACCATCTATTGCATGTCTGCCTGAATTATAATGGTTTAGCGGAGTCACTGTTGCTGAAACATCACCAACCCCGTTATCATACAAAATCGTAAGCGGCGCACTGCTCATATATATTGTGTCAAAACGCACATCTTCCAAACCATGCCCAATTATCGTAGGTGAGTTGCCGGGAAGCACACCTCTTTCAATTAGCTCTTCTTTAAACTCTTTTGTGAGCTTTGCTAAAAGAGCATCAATATAGTGTTTTCTTGCAAGAAGTTCTTCATCAGTCTTTATTTTTATTTGAAGTT
>CAZGDO010000092.1:0-2888 GCA_964524365.1 uncultured Gammaproteobacteria bacterium
GCGGTGACGGGTACTGCACGCACGACGAAACCAACGCCGGCTGCCCGGACGACTGCTCGCCGGTCTGTGGTGACGGTTTCTGCACTCCCGGCGACGAGGACGCGGTTTCCTGCGCCATCGATTGCCCGGCCGACTGTGGCGACGGCGCCTGCACCCATGCCGAGGGGGCGTGCGGCTGCCCGGCGGATTGCAGCTCGGTGTGCGGCGACGGGTGCTGCACTCACGGTGAAGGCGCCTGTTCCTGCCGGGAAGACTGCCCGGCCGTGTGCGGCGACGGCTGCTGCACCCATGGTGAGACCAACGCAACCTGCGCCGCGGACTGCGATGCCGCCTGCGGCGACGGGTACTGCGCCCCCGGGGACGAGGACGCCTCATCCTGCGAGCCTGATTGCCCGGCCGTGTGCGGTGACGGCGCGGTGACTCACGACGAGGAATGTGAAGGCACTGGCTCGGGAGCCTGTCCGACCGCCTGCGGCTCGACCGGCAGCCGCACTTGCCGGACCTGTGCGTGGACGGACTGCGCTCCTCCCGCTGAGGTCTGCAATAGCCGGGACGATGACTGCGACGAGGCCGTTGATGAGGGAGCCAACGCCTGCGGTGGCGTCTGTACGTTGGCCATTGCTCCAGCCACCGTCTGTGACGGTTCAGACGCGGACCGCTGTCTCGACGACGTCTACGAGTGCAACGGTCTGAACGCCACGGTCTGCTCCACCGGCACGGACACCATTGAGATCTGCGACGGCGAGGTAGACGAAGACTGCGACGGGCTGGTGGATGAAGGGGCATTCCCCGAACCACCGCCCGAGTGCATCCCCCTCACCGGCTTCCCCCCGCCAGCTGATGGAATTTATGTCCTTTTTTGCTACCCAGGAGAAACCATAGCCGTCTGGGCTATGGCCGAATCCGGGTGGGCGGGAGGGGTATGGACATCCCGAACTGACTGGCAAGTCCAATGCGAGGGGACGGGACCCCTCCTCTGCAAAATAAGAAATTTTTACGTCCATCGCGGAGATGGGAATACTATGGTGGACATAAATGTCGGAGGAGGTTGGGGTTGTCCCGAAGACACACCCTTTGTGTGGATATTCGGCCAACAACTCTGCGAAGAAGAGATAGCTATTGACCGACGGACACTCAACGGTCATAGCTGTTTTTTCTCAATTCCCAACTAGACTAAGCGGTAGCGTCCGCAAAAAACGCAAACTAATCTCATCTCCCGCACTCGGCGGGAGATGAGTTGGACAAATACAGAGGCCGTTACATACGAGTGTAACGGCCTCATTTTTTTTCATTACACAAAAATTAGAAGCCGGGCGTCCAAAACTTTGGACGCCCGGCTTCTAATTTTTCCCTAATCAACTAGAAAAACGCAGAAAAAACTTAAAAGGACAGTCCTTAAATTAAGGACTGTCCTTTGAAAATATTATTCTTTTGTGGAGCCAAGGGGAATTGAACCCCTCATCTCGAATGTCAAATACGAAGCGCCGCACCAACGGTGGCCCCTTTGACTCCACAAAATAATTCTAGCATTTTTTTGATAAAACAAAAAGTTCGAACTTTATAAAAATTTCGAACTTTTTGAGGCACAATTGCGCTTCATATTTGACATTATCAGTATAACAAAATTACAGATTCTGTCAAGAAAAATTATCCACGGAAAAACCATTCCTCTGATAGACCCACTTTTGATATATCCACTTACCTCGTTTTTTGGCCACTGCCATAATCGCCGAATGCTTTTCTATATCGCGAAATTCGGAAGGAGTGTAGCCAATTATATCCATTGCTATCCCATAAGTTTTTTTGTCTCGTCTTTCTATAAGCCAATCCAATCTTTCATCAAAATCCATTTTACGAAATGCGTCGGATAAGACAACCAGATCAACATCGCTATCTTTTGTCGGCTTTCCATAAGCGAAAGAACCAAATAATAAAACTCCGGAGACGGGAATCTCTTTATTTATTTTTTTAATATAATAGTCAACAATACTTTTAGGATAATTCATTTTTTATGAAATTAAACAGTTTTTTCGTTGAAATTAAAAATTTGGCAACCATATCTTCATCGGTTTTAGGTAAAGCCTCTCCACTTAAATCCGGATATCGCGACCGCAAATAATATTTGCTTAATTTACCGATGAAACGAATATCTTCTTCGCTTAAGATAACTTTACTCAATTCCATTAAACGCAATAAATCGTGGCTTTTTAATACTTCTATTTCTTTCTCAACCATTGACGCTTTTAATATTTTTTCAATTCCCTGGTGGCAGTGCCACAAAACCAACAGATAAGCCCATCGCGTCGGGCGAGGACTTTCAAAAATTCGCTTGGCAACATCAAGATCCGCTCCCGCAAATTCTATCCATCTTTTTGTAATTTATTTCATATTTTTCCCTTTTTTGTATAATAACCATAAAAAGAGTTTGTGTCAAAAAAAATTGTGATTATCGTATCAATCTGATATGATTAAAATATTAAATGATACGATTATGAATAAATGGCTCTAAGGCAATAAAAATACTAAAAAACCGGCAAACAATGCCGGCTATTTTTTATTTTATACTTTCAATTTTTCATCTGTTATGCCTTGCCTACTGACACTTGAAACTGCTTCACTTGTTTTTTGGGAACATTTTTGTCCTCCATCTTATTAAACATATTATTCATCAGCGGGATAATATTTTGCTCTACAACCTTCCTAAATTCCAAGCCGATATTTTGTAAATCCTCCCGGGTAAGCATATATTTATAAAATAATTTTTTACTCTGTTTGTATAATATCCCAAAACAAAAACCTGTGTCAATCAATGCTAATTTTTAAAAGAATAATTCCATCCTTTGCCTCCAGATTTATTTTTTTTACAATCTCGCCATTATTAATCTCTT
>CAZGDO010000093.1:0-2881 GCA_964524365.1 uncultured Gammaproteobacteria bacterium
AATCGCCGAGCGAAGCGAGGCGAACCGCAACTGCTTGCAAATTCCTTACTGGTGCGCTCGGAGGGACTCGAACCCCCAACCTTCTGGTCCGAAGCCAGACGCTCTATCCATTGAGCTACGAGCGCATAAGAGATACCACACACACTATCAGTATTTTCCATGTTCCGCAAGATGACGTATACTAATCACATGACAATCGCGACAAGTGTTATTCTATTTGGGATATTAGGTATTATTTTTGCACTTGCGCTGGTGATGCTCTGGATTTTTATTATTCTTATCTATACTCGCGTCCCCTACGTAAAAACACCGAAAAAAAATATTGATCTGCTACTACAACAGATTCATTTTACGAAAGAGGATGTTGTTTTCGATCTTGGGTGCGGCGACGCAGATGTTTTGATAGCAATCGACAAATCGACCGGCGCAAAAACGTATGGGTTCGAAATTTCTCCGTTTGCATTTTGTCGAGCGTGGTTTTCGTTGAAGCAGCGCCACGCGAATACAAAAGTATATTTCAAAGACTTTCATTCGGCAAACCTTCAAAAAGCGACATACATTTTTGTATTCCTAATTACTGGTATTATGAACAAAACAGCTGCCTGGATTGAATCACGCGCACCTAAAGGGGTAACGGTTATCTCGTATGGATTTACATTCCCTGATAAAAAACCAATTACTATGATAAAAACCGATCCTACAAACACACACGCAAGTAATTTTTATATCTATAAATTTTAATATTTGTATATCCTAAGCTTGCGCTATACTGAATAGATAAATATCTTATATGATTCTCATCTGGGTTCTCATATTCATCGCTTCGCTCGCGCTTCTCGTTAAAAGCTCGGACTGGCTACTTGAGAGTGCTGAAAAAATCGGACTTGCACTTGGGCTTTCCCCATTTGTCGTAGGAGTTATTATTGTTGGTGTTGGAACATCATTCCCAGAATTAATCTCATCGCTATTCGCAACGTTTCGAGGCATATACGATGTCCCGGCAGCAAATGCGATAGGTTCAAATATTGCAAACATCCTTCTTATTATTGGCATTGCGGCTATCGTTGGCCGACGACTACAGGTAACAAAAGATTTGATTGATCTGGACATTCCACTTCTCGCAATCTCGACGGTTCTTTTTTTAGGCGTTGCCTGGGACGGGAACATATCTTTCCCAGAGGCATTAATTCTGCTCATTGGATACTCAATTTACATGGCGTATACAATTCTTCACAAAGAAGGTGAAGATTCTGGGCCACCGCTTTTCCGCAGAGTTCGAACATTTAGCCTATTAACTGTGTTCGGATCGATTACACGGCGTGTAAAAAAAATTGAAGGCAAAGACATTTTCTTTTTTGCCCTCGGTCTTGTTGGTTTAGTTATCGGCGCGCAGTACCTTATTACCTCGCTAGTAAAAATTTCAGAAACAGCTCATATTGCTACCGGGGTTATAACGGTTACTGCGGTTGCATTCGGTACATCCTTGCCTGAGCTCCTCGTTTCTGTCCGCGCCGCCATGAAAGGAAAAAGTGATGTCGCGCTTGGCAATATTTTCGGATCAAATGTTTTTAATATTCTCGTTGTAGTAGGTATCCCTGCGCTATTCCACTCCCTCCCCATTGACGAAGCAACATTTAGAATTGGCCTTCCTGCGCTTATTATCTCAACCATACTATTTGTTATATCCGGGATTTCGAAGCGCGTGCACTTATGGGAAGGTGCTATGTATATTATGGTTTACGTCCTCTTCGTTGGAAAACTATTTAACTTCTTTTAGTATTATTTTTCTCAAACCAAAAAACACCGTATACTATCCGTATACGTTATTTGTATGACTAATACCAAACCAACACCGCAAGAACAGCAATATGAAGAGCAGCTACGAGCTGTCCGGGAAAATTCGCGCAAAAATTCTTCTGAAGCTCCTTCACAAGAAAAAACAAAAGGGCAACTAACGGCAGATAATAGATTCAACCAATATAAGCGCGAAGCGCCAAAAGGGCAACCGGATTCTCATGATTCGTATTATGCCGATGGTAGCTCGAGAGAGTCTGAAAATATTAATACCCAAGGATATGCAAAAAAGATAACAACACCTACCAATGCAGAAAATCCATACCAAGCGAGACAACCTAAACAGCTCAATGAAGAGGAAAAACAGCAACAACAAAAAGGCGAACCTGGAAAGGGAGCGGAACGCCTTGCAACTGGGGGACAGATTGCGGGCCGAACAACCCAAGTTGTTGCGAAAGGCACAGAGATGGTTGCGAAAGGCACAGAGATGGTTAGTAGGGGCGTAAAACAGGGTGGACAAAAACTAACTCAAGCAGGCGCTGAACTGTCAGGCACCGGACTCGGAGCGATTGCGGGCGTCCCAATGATGATCGCGGGTGGCGCCATGACTGTTGGTGGAGCAGCAGGCGAAGCAGCAAGTAAGGGTACGCAAAAAGCAGCGCAAGGCGCTGGAAGGTTTGGTCAGAAAGTTGCCGAATCAAGTAAAAAAGCAAAACAAGGTATTAAGGAAGCAAAATCTTTGGATCTTGGTGCAAATCTTGGCAAAGGAAAAGATTCTACCGGCATGCCATACATGGATTTAGCTAGAAAACTCCGAGAGGAAAAACGAAAAGTATTGCATGGCGATGTAACTGGCGTACTTAATGACGCAGCGAATACAGCCGGCAAATTGTTATCTGCTCGAATTCTTTCATGGGCTTGGCTGACCCTTATCCCAACATTTGGATTATCACTTATTTACATCAACATTCATTTTATTGCACGCTATATTGCCCACTCTGAAAAATTCTGCGACTTTGGTGAGGAATGGGCGTTGAAAAAAGTTACAGGGGCCGCAGGAGAAGCAGCAAAACCGCTTGAAGAGGCA
>CAZGDO010000094.1:0-2840 GCA_964524365.1 uncultured Gammaproteobacteria bacterium
ATGGCACAGTAAGCCCTGAAGAAGCTTTTTCAACCGCCTCGAAAATTCTTGTAGAGCACTTTGATGCTTTTGCAAACCGGTTTGCTATTAAGCAAGTCGCTACAGAAAAGCCAAAAAAGAAATTGAAGAAAAAAGAAGGGGTCAAGGAATAATAAATCCGCAAACTGTTTTATGAGACACAAAAAGTCAAAAACAACATTAGGCAGGGAATCGCAGGCACGTAATGCTTTGTTACGCAGTTTGATGGTTTCATTAATATTACATGAGAGAATAACAACAACCCTCTCTAAGGCAAAAGCGGTGCGTCCACACATTGAAAAGTTAGTGACAAAAGCTACTCAGAATTTAGGACAATCAACTTATAGATTTTTTAGATCAAAAATTTCTGATACCGCAGTAAAAAAACTCATTAAAGATTTGGCACCAAAATACAGTAAACGAAAAGGTGGTTATACGCGAATAATTAAATTAGGGAAGAGAAAAGGTGATGCCGCAGAACAAGCAATAATCGAGTTTGTATGAAAAAAGCAAAAAAAACCATTTCTATTGATGCTTCTGGTAAAATCTATGGCAGACTTGCCTCGGAAGTTGCCGCATTAATACGTGGGAAAAATAGCCCAACATTTGCGCCACACACACTCCCAGAGATTTACGTTGAGATTAAAAATATAAAAAAAATAAAGTTCACGGGTAAAAAATGGGACCAAAAGCTTTACCATACCCACACATTACACCCCGGAGGTTACGCGACAACAAAGCTATCTGAAACTTTTATGAAGCAGCCAGAAAAAACCTTTATGAAAACAATTAGACTTATGCTGCCATCGAATAAGTTGCGAAAGGATTTATTGAAACATATCAGTTTTACCTAATTTTATGCCTGTAAAGAAAAAATTAACTACAAAGAAATCTATTGTAAAAAAAGTAGAGAAAATAGCTACAACAAAACCCGTTGAACACAAAACACGCGCTTCTTCAAAATACTATTCAGTTGGAAGACGAAAATCATCTGTAGCGCGTGTGTACTATCATATTTCCCCGCAACAGGAAATTTTTGTGAATAATAAATTAGCAACTGATTATTTCCCGCAGCCAATTTTTCAACAAACTATTTTTTCTCCATTCGAAGCCATTAATTTCCGAAAAGGCAAATGGACCATCACGGTAACAGGCGGAGGAATGAAAGGGCAGGCGGAAAGTATTCGACTTGGCATTTCAAGATTACTGGTTATATTAGATGAGCATAACAAGCCTGCATTAAAAAAACTGAAGTTTTTAACACGCGACCCAAGGGTTAAAGAAAGAAAAAAATACGGTTTGAAACGAGCCAGACGTGCTCCACAGTGGCAGAAACGCTAGTTCTTGAGTGTTGGTCTTTATGTTCAGTGCTTGAAAATAAGCAGCGACTCTTAAAAGCTGTTCTTAAGACAAGTGTATGAGCGGTTCACCATCACAGCCACAACAAACAGGCCAAGAACGGATACTTCGGAACACTTCGTATCTTACCGGGGCATTTATTATACAGAAAATACTATCATTTCTGTATTTTATTTTTATAGCCAAAGCACTTGGTCCTTACGATTTAGGCCTTTATGATCCTGCAAAGGCCCTAATTCCAATTTTACTTATTCTTATCGACTTTTCACTTTCTCCGGTGTTGACAAGAGAAGTTGCGAGAAAACCTGAAAAATCTTTTGTTTACCTATCAAATGTTTTAGCCATAAAGGCAATTTTCGCAGTTATTCTTCTGATTTTATTTGGGGTAATAACTAATTTTTCATCATTTGCAGAGGTAGAGAGATCTATTATCTACCTTATTGCTCTTGTGGTTGCTTTTGACTCCTTTACCGCAACATTTTTTGCAGTATTTAGAGGGCTTCAAAACATGAAGTATGAAGCTTTTGGGATGATTGTTACTCAATTTGCAACAATAACAATTGGCTTGCTTTCGTTACATTATGGTGAGGGCATACGAGGTCTTTTCATTGCGACGCTATCGGGTAGTATTATTAACTTTTTTTACGCATTTACAGTAGTAAAAAAACGTTTAGGCATCATGCCTTCCTTCCGGTGGCAAAAAGACGTCATTATAACATTTCTAAAAACTGCTGTTCCGTTCGCACTTGCGGCAATATTAGCTAAAATTTTTACCTATACAGATAGATTTATTCTTCTTATACAAAGCGGAAGGGAGTTTGTTGGGTATTACGCAACCGCTAACAAATTAACTTTTGCCCTTGAATTTCTTCCTTCGGCTTTTGCTGCGGCTTTTTATCCTGCAATGAGCGCTGCGTATGTAGCTAATAAAAAATTACTGGCAACAATTTTTGAGCGGTCTTTATTTTATTTAATAATTCTAGCGGCTCCAATCGCAATTGGTTCAGTTTTTTTAGCCCACAATATTTTTGTGACGCTATGGGCAGGGGACTACCTTCAATCAATAATTCCCTTTCAAATAATGATTTCTTCTTTGGTTGTTATATTTTTGAATTTTCCAATTGGTTCGTTTTTAAACGCCACGAATAATCAAAAAATCAACACAATTAACATGTCGATTACCGTTTTGGTTAATATCGCTCTAAACCTTATATTAGTTCCTCACTACCAGCATGTTGGGTCAGCAATTGCAACGGCTATCTCGGAAGTATTACTATTTTCGCTTGGGGTAAGACGCGTCAGCAAACTTATTTCAATAAACGTACGAAATTTGATAAAAACATTTTTTGACAGTTTGAAGAATTGTGGTTATTTTGAAGATGATGTCAAGGTTGTTCATCTTGATATTTGGAAACACAAAATAGTAGAATGTGAAAAGATTAAATTTATAATAAAAAAATATG
>CAZGDO010000095.1:0-2764 GCA_964524365.1 uncultured Gammaproteobacteria bacterium
TTTTTCAAAATGAGATTCTCCTAGCTGTTGGTTTAGTATATACAGGATGGGTCACGCCAAGCTCTATGCTTGGGCTATTGAAAAAGTAACACCCGCTTCACAAGAACAATTGGCCGACACCAGAGGCGAATGGATTAAATATCCCAAGGGTTCGGATCATACGCCACTTGTCCAATCTCTCCAAGGCCACGGCACGGGTTGGTGCACGGCTGGTGAATCCACTGCCCGCACCCAATTGGACGGCGGTGACTTCTATGTATTTTATTCTTTGGACCCCAAAGGTAAACCCACCGTTCCTCGGGCAGCTATTCGCATGCAAGAAAATAGTATCGCTGAAGTGCGGGGCGTTTTCGGTCAAGACCAAAATCTTGACCCACATATTGGCACGGTGGTGCAAGACAAATTAAAAGAGTTCCCTGACGGAAAACTGTATGAAAAGAAAAATGCGGACATGAAGCACTTGACCGTCATTGAAAACAAGATGAAAAAAGAGCAAGAGTTAAGCCGAGCGGATTTGGTTTTTCTCTATGCACTCAATTCTCCTATTCAAGGCTTTGGCTACAAGCCAGACCCACGCATCCAAGAGTTGCGCCAACAGCGCGACCCCAAAGCAGACGCACCCGTTTGCTTTGATTGCGAACCTGATCAAATTGCCCACACACAAAGTGAAGTTAATGAAAACACGAAGGCGTATGTCGGCCAGTTATTTCCAAATATTTTTCAACAGTTGAAAGATTTGGAGTATGTTTATATGGCGTTTCCTGAGGGAAAAATTGTGAGAAGTACAATTGAGATTGGCGGAAAGACGAAAAATGAACTGGTGGCGGAAATGAAAGGGAAAAATATTCAAATTAATGGATATGCGCAGTCAATACTGGACAGTAAAGATTTTATCACTGCTAAAAAATCGGAGCCAACTGATTTGGTTAGATTAAAAGTGGGAGATCTTGGTTTGAAAGGTGACCCGACAACGGATCAAATTTACCAGAAAATTAAGGAGCTTGGTTTGGAATTGTGTCCGGCTGAAGTTGGGCCACAGTACAGGTTGCAGTATGCTGACCAGCCAACGGATGAGTATTTATATATTGGGATGAAGCAGATAGCCGATTCCGCTGGCGATCCGGACGTCTTCGAGCTGAGTCGTGATGGCGCGGAGCTGTGGCTGAGCTACGGTTGGGCGAGACCTACGTACGAGTGGCTTTCTGGCGCTCAGTTCGTCTTTCGTCTTCGCAAGTAATTCTTTGAGGTTTTAACACTTTTTTGTCTCTTTGGGGCTTTGGGGTTTGGGGAAATTTAATCAAAAAGGAAATCCGGATAATTCGTTTTAATTTCGCGAACGATTTTGTAAGTATTTCCGTGACCAAGAATTCCGGTGTAAGAGGTCAATGATTTTTTTGAGCAATGTTGTTGCAGTCTTTTAAACATTCTCTTTTTTGTACTGGTTCGTGGTACCAAATGATGTGGAAAAATAACCCAACCCAGAAAATCTACCCCCGAAGCCAATGTTCTGATAAATAATTTTTGGGGGTGTAATGTCAATCTTAGATTGTTACCGAGAAATTTACCCAACTGTGGAATTAATTGTTCAAGATAAATTTTATTTTTACTAAACACCACAAAATCATCTGCATACCGAATGTAATATTTAACTTTCAGCTTATGTTTAATAAACTGGTCAAATTCGTTCATGTATATATTAACAAACAATTGGCTAGTCAAATTACCAAGCGGTAGACCAACATTTGTTTTATCTTCAGTATTAAAACTGCTAATGAGTTGATTCAATAGCCATAATATATCTTGATCGACGATATATCTTTTTAAAATGCCTTGCAAAATAATATGATCAATACTAGCGAAAAATTTTTTAATGTCGCCTTTTAAAATCCATACCGTCCGAGTATTGTTTACTGATACTTTTTGACTAAAATTTTTAAATCTGGCTATAGCTTTATGAGTGCCCTTATCTAGACGACATGAGTATGAGTCAAAAATAAATTTGTTATCAAAATACGGATACAAAATTTTGTATATTGAGTGGTGAACTAGGCGATCTCGTACACTGGCTTTATGGATGTCGCGTGGCTTAGGGTCGTTTATTTTAAACGCATGGTATTTTCCATGCCGATAAGTTTTGTCTTTAAGATCTTGATGAAGTTGTAAAATGTGATCAGTTAAATGTAACGAAAATTCAATGACATCCTTGCGTTTTTTCTTACCTCGTAAAAATTCACGCCAAGAATCAAGTAAATTATCTATTGAAATTATTTTTTCATAATTTATATGCCGGAACACAGTGCTCTCTCTCAGACGGCGTCGATTTTTAATAAAATTAAAGATGGATATTTGGTTTGGATGAGTATTGTTCCGCATATTCCTAAGGGTGCGCGCTATACGATTGGTACAAGAATTGAAAATAAATTTTTGGATCTTTTAGAACTTTCCTATCGCGCATATTATGCAGAAAGAGAGAAAAAGGAGGAAAAGATTTTGCAATGTATTTTAATATTGGACACGCTAAAATTTTTTGTACAGGTAGCTTGGGAAGGTAAATTTCTTTCGAATAAGCAGTTTGAGGACATCATCCACAAATTAGAAGAGATCGGCAAAATGCTGGGTGGTTGGAAGAAAAGTTTGAGCAATCAAGAAAAGAAAAACCGCACATTATAGTGCGGAAAAGATAATACTTTCGAAGACGAAAGACGAACTGTGACCCATCCTGTATATACTAAACCAACAGCTAGGAGAATCTCATTTTGAAAAA
>CAZGDO010000096.1:0-2714 GCA_964524365.1 uncultured Gammaproteobacteria bacterium
ATTCGGAATTCGGATTTTCGTCAAAAAATGTTCGAACATCAATCAGAAAACACCGGATCGACAACTTTTTATCGGACGTGACCCAAGTGCCTCAAAAGCCCCTCGGATCACCTCGATAGGAAAATAGTCGACAACCAAAAAGTAATAGCGACTTAAATGAGTCGCTGTTATTTTTTTCAGTGAATGCTTGATGTATAATTGTCTTATAGAATCTAACAGTTTACTCAAATGGAGGAGTATATTAGTACACTATCGATTAACTTCAAAAACTATGTCAGATATGGAAATATCTGCTGAACAAGAGACCAATCAGGTGTCTGTTTTTGGTCCGCACGTTGTGATTCTTGGTTCGGGCGCAAGTCGTGCCACTTGCCCAAACGGTGATAAAAATGGAAAACCCTTGCCATTAATGCTTGATTTAAATGATGCGCTTGATCTTAGGCCTCTTTTTGAAGAATGGAAAAAGCCTCTCCCGACAAACTTCGAAGAAGTATACAGCAGCTTAGCGGAAAAGGGCGAAAAATCGAAAATTGAAGAATTAGAGCGTCGAGCCTATCAGTATTTCGAAGACTTAAGACTGCCCGATACACCAACAATCTACGATTATCTTGTGCTCTCGTTGCGAAACACTGACCTAATCGCAACATTTAATTGGGATCCGTTGCTCGTCGAGGCATACGCACGAAATAGTCATTCAGGATTAACCATGCCTCATTTGGTATTTTTGCATGGAAATGTTGCTGTTGCATTTTGTGAAAAAGATCGTCGAATGGGGAACGAATTCCTGTGCCCTGTTTGCCATGAACCATATAAGGCAACAAAATTGTTATTCCCCATTAAAGAAAAAAATTACGCATCCGACGGCTTTATAAAAACTCAATGGAAAATATTTGAAGAAGCATTACGTCGAGCTTTTATGATTACAATATTTGGTTACGGTGGCCCAAAGACTGACGCAAAAGCAATTGAAGCAATGAAAATAGCCTGGGGTGGCGCTGAAAATCGTGTCCTAGAACAAACAGCTTTTATTACTAGAGATCCAAGCGACGAAGACAGACTAATTAGCGAATGGACAGATTTTGTTTTTTCACATCATTATTCTATTTACGGAGATTACTTTGAATCTTGGATTGCAAATCATCCACGCAGAACGGGCGAAGCGTGGTGGAATCAGAATCTCGAGGCAAAATTTATAAGCAATAACCCAGCTCCGAGAGCAAAAACTCTTCCCGAACTACAGCAATGGTTCGAACGTTTCAAGGGACCTGAGGCTCAAACGAAAACAAAAAGCTCAAGCTAAAAGCTAATCAATATATTCTGCATGAAATGCATATATTGTGGAACAGAAGAAACATTCAATACGGAACACATTGTCCCCCAGTCTTTGGGAACGTTCGCACCGGTCAATCCAACTATCTTACCGTCAGATGGGCTCGTGTGTGAACATTGTAATTCCGTCGTATTCAGCGCACTGGAGACCGAGTTCAAAGAAGACTCTTATGAGGGGATAACTGGCCAGATGTTAAACTTGACCGGCTCGAATAGCGTTAGAATCCGAAGCATTAACGTCCAAATGGAATGTCTGTCTGGCATGGATGACAGCTTTTTCAATGAAGTCTTCCCATTTTTGAAAGAGCAGAATAAAAAACTTGTAATTGATGTCAAACCGCAAGTAAAAGTCAGAAATTATGCTGGCCAAAGCGGCTATCAGATTTTTTCGCTCGAGGCTTTAGAAAAAATCAAGGAGGAATCGACGCAATCAAAAACCAAGCTTGATGCTTTCAATAAAATCAAAAAGAGACTAAAGATGTCGGGTAAAGACAATCTCGCGGTATTTACCAGGAGCGATGATCATCATGATGACAGTCAGCTGAATTATGCAATTGCGCTACTTGGTGCTTACGGAGTTGCCTATAACGAAAGGGAAAGAAAATACGCACCCATGCCTCAAGACGACGGCAAGCAATTTGAGGTAAAAATGCAGTGCACTATTACTCGAAACGTTTGCAGGTTTGTTGCAAAGGTGGCTTTTAACTACTTTGCATACTGCGCTCTGCAAGATAAGGAGCAGTCGGTACTCTATCAAAGTGCTTTCGACAGAATAAGGAAATTCGTATTAGGTGACGAAACGTTTCAGATGAAAGAAATCATCGTTGAAACTTCGAATGATCCGATAACTTGGCACGAGAAAGAATCGGGAAACAGGTTTGTCGGTCATACCATAGTCTTTTATCAAGAAAACGGCTTAGTTTTTTCAAAGCTGACATTTTTCGGCGGAAAGGTATATAAAGTTCTTCTAGGCAATGCTATGAATAATTTCCTAGATAACAACTTCGGTTGTGGTCATCTCTTTTTTCCTTTTGATCAATCAATCCACAATCTCACTCAACGGCCTAAAGAAAAACCATCCGAGGATGAGATAAAAAAATCCTTCGGACTATTTAGAAGGATTGATTTATCGAGTAAATAACTACTAAAAATACTATTGCACTAAATTTCCTGTACTAGTGTTATTTTTTTGTCTTTGTAAGTAAGCCTACTCCTTAAGTTGGCGAGCAGTTCACGTTTTTCAATCACACTTCCTTCTTTAAGAAGGTATTTGGCATACTGACGAATGTTCACGTCGTTTTCCTCAACCAGTGCTTTGCCGGTTTGTTTATTCACAATCTTCTGAAGTTTGTTGAACCGCTTGATCTCATCCATCAGTTTCTGCC
>CAZGDO010000097.1:0-2681 GCA_964524365.1 uncultured Gammaproteobacteria bacterium
ATTGCCTCTGTTAATCTAAACTGGCTGGCAAAAACAATATCTCCCGCATTCATCGTTTGAATCCAACTATTCGCCCAACTTCTGGCATCAGTTCCAATGTTCCCCAATCTTTCTCCCGGCGGAAGAATATCCCCGCCAGTAGTGTTGGAAGTAGGATAGGTAGAGGTAGCTTGGGTAGAAGTGCAAGTATCGGTATAAGCACTAGTGGGAGCTGAAACTTCAATGCGGTAATCATCGGCATCTCCCCAGTCGTTGTCAGCACTCCGCCAGATGTAATGTTTGGTAGCGCCGGTCACGCCATCCCAAGAAACAACAACTGCATCAGTACCGCCAGCTGAAGCAGTAACAGTGTTGGTGGCTGAACCTGTAGTTTGACCGTTTTCATTACCGGCAGTTATTCGGTAATAATATGCGGCAGCTGCGCAATAACCGGAAGTGGTGGTAGATAAAGTTGGGGCAGAAGTGGTTGCTAACTGATTGATAGTTATATTGCCGCCAGTCAGAGTGAGATTTTGTTTAACTGTTAAATCAGAGCCGCCACTACCCCCACCCCCGATTTCAACATCTCCTGTTGGTGAAATCCTAAAGACATAACCCCCAGAATCATCTCCTATTACTTTAAATCCTCCATAAGTATTGTTGGAATATCTAACGTCAACTATGACATCTCCTGAATCCTTGCCTGATTCCCCAGCTACAGTTAAGACTAAGTTCTGGGTTTTATTAGGAGAACCTGCCTGAACCCAGAGGGGACCGGCTGAAGTAATGTAAGAAGCTCCGGTGTTTAAGAACTGCAGGTCATACTGCATGCCAATATCTCCTCCGACTGTTACTTGCAAAGGCTGGCCTATTTGAACTATTGCCTCATCTATCTCAAAGGCAGAAGTTGTCGCTTCTGAACCATAATAGTCATTGCCCCGAGAAATCCTGATTTTACCGCCAGTTGTATTTTGGGCTGGCGGAAAAGCGGCCGTGTCTTCTGTCGTAGAACAGTTATCAGTGTAAGAAGTAGAAGAAGCTGTGGAGATTTGAACTCCATCTATCCAGTAATAATCTTCTTTTGAGGCATTGACATCATCAATAATGACATATTGTGTTCCCTGGTCTGTACCCAAACTAAGACCTATACAATCTACTGCATCGCGGGAAGTGCTGGCTTGCTCAAAAGAAAGCTTTACAAACTTCCAGGTAGCGGCATTTAAAGCAGGAATATCAAGCACTTCTTCTGAAGAAGTACAGTTGTCTTCTTCATCCAACAAAAACTTCAAGTCGCCTCTCTTAGTATCTATGGAAGAATAAATCCAGAAAGAGACCGCGTAATGGCTAGACAGGTCTGTGTCGTCTGTTATGTTTTCATAAGCTGCTAAACCCACGGTTGCCGTAGCATTCATTTCAATGGAAGCTGCCGCACTTCCTACTTTGTAAGTGGTAGTGGTGGCAAAAACTGAAATGCTGGTAGAGGAAGCGGAAGTCCAGGCATCTTCTCCATCGTCCAGCAAGCTGCCGGTGTGTCGGTAGAGTTTGTACTTAGTAGCTCCTTCGACTGTTTGCCAGGCTACGGTAATGGTTGAAGTGGTGTCAGTCGGAGTGAGTTTAGCCCCAAAAGCAGAAGGTGTGGTCTCTCCATTATCATTAAGCGCAGTCAATTGATAATAATAATTGTTGGCAGAACTGCACCAAGCTCCCTGGCCTGTGTTTTCTGAAGTTGAAATAGGTTCAGCCTCTGTTGCGTCTAAGGATTGAACCAGCAGCTCACCTCCCCTTTGAGTTATGTTTTCTTTAACCCACAAATCACTCCCCCCAGAACCTGTACCACCCAGATACAAGTCTCCATCTGTTTCCACAAATAAAACATAATTCCCTCCATCTGAACCTAAAACTTTGAAGCCCCCGTAAGTGGTAGTAGAGTTTGAAATATCTACTATAACACTCCCCATGCCGCCTACTCCTAAGGTTAAGTTCTCATAGTGGTTTGAATCTCCCGCCAAAATAGCTAAGGGGCCGGCAGAAGTAATATAAGAGGGTCCTGTTTTAGTGAACTCTAAGTCATAAGTAATGCCCACGTCTCCTCCAACATTGACTGAAAGTGGCTGATTAAGCTCAATTACTGCTGTTCCTGCCTTGATTGAAGGTAAAGAACCTGTTTCAGGAGAAGTTCTGCCGATTTCCACACTTTCCTGGCCCCAAATAACCAAATTGCCCGAACTATCAACAAACATTTCAGAAGTTCTGGCAGCTGAGTTGTAAACTCTAAGCTGGTCAATATAGATACTGGGCGAACCATAATCATAATCAATCTTAAAACCCACCCAACTAACACTAGAACGTCCTGGGTGCTGGGAAATGTCCCATTCTTCATACTGCCAGACACTCATTTGATGAATGGTGATTCGGTGGGTTTGGGTAGTTGAGGTGGCAAATTGGACTGAAACAATTTGGGTGGTGGAAGCATTGGTAGAAGTGCTGGTGTAATCAGCTTTAATCCAAAAACTTAATCTCTCGTAGCTTGACCAGTCAGTGGTACTGGGAGTGGTGGTAGCAGTGTCGTTCTTGGAACCATTAGCACCTGTGGTGGAGGCTGTCTGAATTGCCATAGCATAGTCACCCATTCTGTAGTAAGTGGTAGTGGCAGCGACTTTTGTGTAAGTAGTATCAGAGGAAGTCCAGTTAGTAACATTATT
>CAZGDO010000098.1:0-2611 GCA_964524365.1 uncultured Gammaproteobacteria bacterium
GGAGTGGTGAAATTGGTAGACACGCAACGTTCAGGACGTTGTGAGCGCAAGCTCATGGGAGTTCAAATCTCCCCTCCAGCACTTTGTACGGGACGCGTACGCTTCCCCGTAAAATTCCTCGCTAGCTCGGAATCACGGGGCAGGCAGGAGCTAGTGGAAGCAATTCCATGGGAGTTCGAGTCTCTCCTCCAGCACCACGTAGGAAAAGTCAAGGAGTTTTGGTTCATTCCGTCTCGACTTTTATGGCCTAATATGTTATCTTTATCTTTGAGTGAAATCTGGGCATGGTGTCCAGATGAAATCAAACTGTACTTTGAAAGGAGAAACGAGCAATGAAACGACTACTTTGTATTATTGTGCTGGTTAGCATTTTGGCAGGCTGCGATACGAGAAAAATCAACTCCAAGAAATGGGTATTCTCGGTCAGCACGACCTGCGTCGAATCGAGCAGACGGATGGAATCAACGGGCACCTCAACAATGGTAGCTTCTTTCTCGGCATCGGTTCGGTATCGGGAAGCCTAGCCTCGGAGCGAAAGCTTCAGTTCTACTGGGGAAAGACAACGGAGGAATTTATTTCCACAACCCTGCCCTATAACATGTTTCGTTTTATCATCGACGAATCAAAGGCCGTCCCAACTGTCGAGTTTATATTCGACGAGGGTTGGCTTAACGCAAGCAGGATACGCTACTCCGAGTCGGAAAAAGTTAATCTTAATTTCTGGTTGGATGAGGCGGTCAGAGCCAGAATTCCATCTTCTCGAGAAGTGCTGTTTCGAATCGCGATTGTCAGGATTTCGCGGGAGAACTTCGAGAAAGAGGTGTATCTTCCACGATAGTAGTTCCTCGACCAGTCGTATTGCATGAGAGGGTATTTGCGCAAGCGTGCCCTCTTTTTTAATTTTAGAGTGGTATAATAAAATCATAAAAACTATCGTCATAATTCACGGGTGGGGTGGAAGTTCGAAGGGAGATTGGATCCCTTGGCTTTCGAGTGAGTGTCAAAAGCTAGGTTACAATGTAGTCATACCTGATATGCCCAACACAGATACGCCTGATATAGGTAAATGGGTTTCTTACCTACAAACTATTTTAAAGACCGTTGATGAAAATACTTTTTTTGTTGGGCACAGTATTGGTTGCCAGACTATCATGCGATTTCTGGCTGGCCAAGATCAAAAAGCGGGTGGAGCGGTTTTTGTGGCTGGGTGGTTTACACTTCAAAATCTTTCTAGCGACGAAGAAGAGAACGGAATTGCAAAGCCGTGGCTTAAAACCCCGATTGATTTTGAAAAAGTGAAAAGTGTTTTACTTAAATCTGTTGCCATTCTTTCAAATAATGACCCGTTTGTCCGCCTTGCGGAAAATAAAAAAATCTTTGAAGAGAAACTAAACTCAAAAGTTGTTGTTGTCCCGAATGCCGGCCATATAACTGCCGACGCTGGCTTTACTAAAATGCCTGAAATTTTAAATCAACTTAAAGAAATTATTAATTCTTAAATTTTAAATCTATCAATTGTGTCCAAGCATTTTTTAAAACAACTCGGGATTTTTGTTTTGATTCTGGCGATATCCGGGGCAATTTTGCTTGTCCTGAACAAATTTAGTTCTAAAAATTCGACAGATATCAATCAAATACGAGAACCTTCGCGCGAGACGTCGTCGCAAACAAGTCCACCTTCGCAGAGCTACAGCGCGGCGAGCGAGATAAAATCACTTTTAATTGGGAATAGAGAGATAAATATTATATTAGTTAAAACTCCAGAGGAAAGAGAAATGGGTTTGTCTGGCCGAACTAATTTGCCGGCCAATACAGGAATGCTTTTTGTTTTTGAAACACCTAGAACTTACGGTTTTTGGATGAAAGATATGCTTTTTTCGATAGACATGATATGGCTATCCGCAGACAAGCATATTATTTACATAGAAAAAAACGTAAAACCGGAAACTTTTCCCAAAGCTTTTTCTCCAAAAGATCCAGCCCTTTATGTTCTTGAAGTAAAGGCCGGTTTTTCAGACAAAAATAATATTAAAGTTGGCGACACAATAAAGTTTCTAAAGTAGAACAGGTTAACGCAAAACCACTCCGATAAATCGGAGTGGTTTTGTTTAGCGTAATTTCGCGTAGGTATTCGCGTTTATTCGCTTCTATTTAATAATTATTTCTGTATTTGTCCTGGAAGTCCTTCTGGTATTGCAGATTGAATCTTTTTCTTACTTTTATCCAAGTAGATTTTTCTGCCTAAGATTATAAGTCCAGCAATGACAAGTATAAGCACTATCCATTCAACAGGTGTGTTTGGCAATACTCCACCTTCACCAAAGATTACCGCGGCCGTAAGAGCAGAACCGGCAGAGCCAACTTCACCGATTACATAAGCCAAAACATCTTCTGACTTAGAACCGTTTTTGTAATTAGCTGTGACAGTTGTTAACAAAGTTTCTTTTGACTGTGCATTTTCGCCAACTTTAGCTTGGATGAAGACAACTTTTTCTTCACCAGAGGCTATAGCGCTATCATTAATTACAAGAGTGTTATCAGCTTGTGTGAAGCTGCCACTTGTTGCTCTTTCAAAGACAACATCTTTAGGCAGAGCAATTCGCAATACTAC
>CAZGDO010000099.1:0-2610 GCA_964524365.1 uncultured Gammaproteobacteria bacterium
AAGCAAATCTCTTTAGGGGGTAGGCCGCTCTTTGGTGACCATAACCCATATCCACGGAGACTATCCAGGCTTTTCCGCTGTTGTTTTTTTCCTCCTTCATTATGTTTTATCTAAAATCTTGGTAGATTTTATTTAAAGGTTTTTTAAAAATCCACTCGCTGAAAAAATTGATAACATATTTTACAATCAATTTTAATCCGCCTTCTCCGCTGAATCTTCTTGAAGAAGAACCGATTATCAGTTCTTTCGAAAATTCTATTTTTCCGATTTTAGCTATTCGCCTTGTCAAATTCGTATCTTCGCCATAGAACTCCAAATCCGTATCAAATCCCCCTATTTTTTTTAAGACCTTTCGCCTCACGGCAAAATTCCCACCAATAAGCATTATTCCTCCCTGACGAAAAATATGCTTCCAGATTTTCTCGCCAACTGGCATTATAATATTATTATAAATAGATTCAAGAAAAGCTACAACTTTTGATGTTTTTTCAAAATGATAAGGACCGGAAACGCCGATTAGTTGAGGATCATTTTGAAATTTTTGAATGGCAATATTAAACCAATTTTTTGAGACTATGGAATCGGCGTCAAAAAAAACCAGTATGTCTCCGGAAGAAGCCAAATAACCGGCCTGTCTTGCTCGAGTCACTCCCTTTTTTAGTTCATTCGCAACCGTTACTCCTTTAAAATTTTTAGCAACCCTCTCTGTTTTGTCGGTTGAGGCATTATTCACCACGATAACTTCAAAATCATTGGGCAAATCACTGGAAAAAATCGCCTTTAGGCATTTTGGGAGAAATTCTTCTTCATTGTAGGCGGGAATAATTATGGATACTTTCATAAAAAATAACTATCAATATATAACAATCATACCATAAAAAAACCAATTTACTAAAATATTTTCTAGTAATGATACTCCTTACCACTTGTGATAGTCGTGGCGCGATAAATTTGCTCTAATAAAATCATTCTGGCTATTTCGTGGGGAAAAGTCATTTTGGAAAGGGATAATTTTTGATACGAATTTTCTAAAATATTTTTATTAAATCCAAGCGCTCCTCCGATTACAAAAATAATTCTTTCGTTTTTATCTTCTAAAAATTCAGCGAATTCATGAGAAGAAAAATTTTTTCCTTTTTCGTCCAGAAGAATAATATTTCCCTCGTTTTTCTCTAAAAATTTCAAGATCCTCTCCCCTTCTATCTTTTTCGCTTTTTCTTTATCTGATTCTCTTTTAAAAGGCTCTGCTTCAATTTCTTCAATATCTATTTTTGCGTACGGGCCAAGCCTTTTTAAATATTCTCTTATTGCCTCGTGAAAATAATCTTTTTTGATTTTTCCCACAGCCAAAATTATTAGTCTCATCATAAGATTATTCTATTTTATAAAACCCTTAACTTGCAGTTTCCATAATTTATTATAAATTCCACCAATCTTCTTTAAAAGCGCATTGTGCGCTCCGTCTTCAACAATTCCTCCCTCATCAACAACAATAATTCTGTCCATCTTTCTGATGGTGGATAGGCGATGAGCGATAACAACAACTGTTTTGTTTTTCATCAATTCGGCAAGAGCTTTTTGAATCAATAATTCTGATTCCGAATCAAGACTGGAAGTCGCCTCGTCCAATACCAAAATGGGGGCATTCTTTAAAATAGCTCGGGCAATAGCTACTCTCTGCCGTTCTCCGCCGGAAAGTTTCACCCCCCGCTCCCCAACATAAGTATCATAACCGTCATCAAGACTCTTGATAAAATCATGGCAATGCGCCGCTTTTGACGCTTTAATAACTTCATCTTTGGAGGCTTCCGGATTTCCATATTGAATATTTTCAAAAAGAGTTCGGTGAAATAAAATCGGGTCTTGCGGAACCAAGGCGACATTTTTCCATAAACTTTCTTGGGTGACTTTGGCAATATTTTGGTTATCAATAAAAATTTTACCACTGGCAACATCGTGCATTCTGAACAACAACTTGATAATCGTGGTTTTCCCCGCTCCCGAGGGGCCAATAATCGCCAATCTTTGTTTGGCGAGAATGGATAAATTGAATTTTTTTAGAACCGACCGCGTCTGGTTGTAATTGAAATTAACATTTTGAAAAACAACCTCGCCGGTTAAAACTTTCAGATCTTTAGCTCGGGGGATATCTTGTATCTCGTGTGGCGTGTCAAAAACGATCGTCATTTCTTCGGCGTCCGACAATTTTTCATAAAAATGGCGCAAGACATGGCTGAAAGACCAAACCTTGTTCATCATGGTCAAAATATAAGTTTGGATTAAAACAAAATCGCCGATGGTTAAAATATTTTTCTGCCATAACCTAATGGCAAAATAAAAAATTCCCAATTCTATTGAGATTGAGAGAAATCCTTGAACTGCCTCAAAAATTGTAGATAAATCCCAAGTATATTTACGAATTTTTGCCAAAGCGGCGGTATCCTTTTCAAAAGCTCCCACTTCTCTTCCATAGCCATTAAATAACTTTACATTACTGTTATTTGTAATCGTATCAGCTAAACGCCCGGTAACAGTGCTTTCGGCTTTGTTTCTTTCATTAGACCCACTGAAAAATAACTCACGAAAGCAGACGAACTTCGCCTGTTTTCC
>CAZGDO010000100.1:0-2585 GCA_964524365.1 uncultured Gammaproteobacteria bacterium
GGCTCTATACTAAACTTGGTGGTGTAAAACTAAAACGTGGTAGTATGGTTAGGTAAAAATTCAACTTTCCCTAACAAACTAACTACCACGTCTATGAATAAGTCTAATTTAATTAAATTATTCTGTCTAGAAGGACTACTTTTAGACAAGATGGAAATAAATGAAAAAGATATTAATTTGTTTGTCCGCAGTCCCCGTACTCATGCTTTTTGTCTACATTGTGAAAAATCCACAAACAGAGTGCATAAGCAATATTTCAGAAAAATTAAACATGCCATATTTAATAATAAATTAATTATGTTAAATATAAATTTAAAATATTTTAAATGTAAAAAATGTAACTCAGTGTTTTGTGAAAATATTCCAGGTATTGATGCTAGAAGAACCAGCGCTCATTTCAGAAAAAGCATCATACCAAAACTAAAAGACAGAAGTTTCAGAGCAGTGGCTAAAGAACATGGCATTTCTACTTCTAGTTTAATCAATAACACTGTTTCTTTAATTAATGAAAATAATATTATCTGGCCAGTAGGCAAATTTATGTTAGGAATAGATGAACACAGTTTTTCCGGACGTAATTATATGGTTACTGTTACTGATTTAACCAACCATAAAATATTAACTATTTTAAAAAATGATAATAAGTCTACGATAAGACAATTTTTAAAGAAAATACCTGAAAATATTAGAAAAAACATTATTTGTGTATGCAGTGACATGAGAAGAATGTACTATAATTTAGCTAAAGAAGAATTAAATAATATTCCAGTGGTTATTGATAAATTTCATGTTATTCAATTCTTTAATTGGCACTTAAATCAATTAAGACAAATTTACACTTCTAGCAACTACCCTTTACCTAAAAAACTTTTAGAAAAAAATAAAGAGGATCTAACTAAAGAAGAACTGATAACAATTAAACAAATATCTAAAAAATATCCACCAATTCAAGAATTGTGGAGATTAAAAGAATTTGTGAGAAGTTTTTACAACATTAAAAACAAACAAAAAGCAGAATTAACGTTTAAAGTAATATTAGACGGTCTGGAATTTGATAATAGGCCTAGATGGCAATCGATTCATAAGACATTGATCAAATGGCAAAAAGAAATGCTTAATTATTTTGAATATAATATTACCAATGCTTACACTGAAGGAGTGCATACTAGGATTAAATTATTAAAAAGAATATCTTATGGCTTCAAAAACAGAACTAATTATATTGCCAAGATGACTTTAGCTTTTTTACCTATTACTATACTACTTAAGATGATGGAATGTTCACCAAGTTTGACATAGAGCCATAATTTTCTGTCAAATAAATTGGGCTGGGTAAAAATTAATAGCCAACATCAAAACTTTCCGAAAAAATCAGATAACCTAATATTTCCGTGGTATGATTTCTTTCATCATCGATTATCTGATCTTCTTCGGCGTGGAAGCCGACCGTAGTGCCGGTGATGTCACAAATTTTCAGCCAGGATCCGTCAGCGCCGTCCATTTCCTGTTGAGATGCTAATATAATGAGGTTTGTATGATCACCGCCGTAAGTATAGTTAGTACAACCATTATCATGCCCGGTCATTTCGGTTGTTGGTTTATTTATATAAAAATCTGTTCCCGCCACCGAATCCGTGCCCGTATTTTCCACTACCACCCAGCCCACTGTTTCCGGATCATGGGTCGCAGTTACTTGCGCGCCGTTCAGGCCCAATTGCGCCCGGTATTGGCTGGGCGGCCCGAAATTATTCGAAGGATAACTGACCCAGCTGGTTATCCAGCTCGGATCGTTATACGACATAACCTGATGCAAAACCACTGGATAATCAGCATAGCCGGCTTCATAAACTTGGTTTTCTCCAATCCAAGTACCGCCGATACTGGGCGCTGAACCAACCGTGGAAATTTCGGTTTGGTGAGCTTCAATAGTAGTATCACCGACTTCCCATACGCCTTCTTCAATCACAAAGTAATATATATCATCGGCAAAGCCGCTTAAACCATTTGGTTTTTGCAAAGTGACATCAAAACTATTGGCAGTAATATTATTAACTCGAGCTGATAACGGCATATCATAATTATTTTCATAACCGGTAATAATCACTACCGGAGATTCATATTCCTGCTGTAAATTTACAGTGGTCCAGCCCGGATCATAAGTTGTATTGAATGGTTCGGCAAAAGCAACAAAGCCATTTATTTCCGTGGCATGATACTGCTCTGCGTCATAAACCGTATCTTCTTCGGCGTGTAAGCCCACGGAATTATTTGTCTGGTCGCAAATTACGGTCCAGGCTCCGTCTGCGCCGTCCATTTCCTGTTGGGAAGCGACGACCAAAGAATTAGCCGAGTCAATCGCATTAAAATTAAAGGACTGGCAAGTGCCATGGCCTTCAACCGTATCAGCTGTTCGCTGAGTTTCAAATTCAACCCCGCCAATTTCACCCTGCACATTACTCTCCATTACTATCCAGCCTATTGTTTCCGGATCATGTATGCCGGTTACCTGCGCGCCGTTCATGCCGACCTGAAAACCATACAGTCCGGTAGGCCCGAAATTATTGCCAATTTGGCTGGCCCAACTC
>CAZGDO010000101.1:0-2547 GCA_964524365.1 uncultured Gammaproteobacteria bacterium
AGATGTAAAAATCCCCCCAAGACTACTCCCCAGGCTAATCCTGGAAGTCCAATTCTAGGAACAAAAAAGAGGATTCCGGAAATAATTCCTAAATTATACATTATTGGAGCCAAGGAAGTTATTAGAAATCTTTTGAATACCCTTAAAATTCCCGAAATTATATTGCTAATTCCCAGAAAAACCGGGCTCAGAAACATAATTCGAGTCAACAAAACAGTCAATTCTTTTTTCTCGGCCGAGAATCCGGGAGCTATCCAAGAAACAAGATTGGGGGCAAGAATAAATAAAATTCCACAAATCAAGATTAAAATAATTAAAAATAAATTTAAAAGATTGGAGAGATATTTAAAAGCCTCTTCCCGATCTTTAACCAAATGTTCGCTAAAAATTGGAATAATTGCTGCTCCAATCGCTCCCAATATCAAAACCATGGAAATGAAATCCGGAATCCTGAAGGCAGCATAATAAATGTCAAGCTCGTCGCCTAACCCAAAGTTCCTGGCTAAAAGCCGATCGCGGAGCAACCCTAAGAGAATGCTGACAAAGGAAGCCCCGGCCAAGATAAAAGCGGCTGAAGTGATATTTTTTGTTTGGGTATTTAAAATATTTCTAAACATTTTTCCGAATAACTATGACTGGAGTCAGCTCTTGAGATTGACCGGCCGGATTATCCTTCAATATTTTCAAGAGCAGTCTTTCTTTCCCTTTTAAATCTTTAGTTTTACCCAAAATATTTCCTCCCAAATCGTTTACATCGGCAACCACAAAAGAAAGGCCATATTTATTCCTTAGTTGCTGGCAGAGGCTATCACAATTTTGGGGAGCCAAAATCCCCATTTCAGCATACTGGGGAAAAGCTTCCCCATAAAAACCATCTATTTGAGAAATTTGATGGCCAGACATTCGATAAAAAACTCCGTAAATTCTAAAAATTTTACAAATTCCGCTTAAAATCGTAGCAAATAAAATCCTCGGCAAACCGGCCAGATTAATGGCCAGCTGCATTTTTAAAGGATTGCCTACGGAAAATCCAGAGGGAGTTTTTTTGGCAAATTTGGAAAGAAACTTAGCCCAAAATCCAACTTTAATTTCCTTTTTGTAAATTACTCTTCCCTGTAAAATAGAAATGACTTTTTGGCCCAAGACAACGATGTCAGATTCTTTAGCAAAGGATAAAACATATTTTTCAATTATATCTTCTAACCTGTCGGAAACCCCGATGAAATGAGTTTTTACAGGATACCTGGCCCATCTTGTTCCTTCTACCTCAATAATTAATTTTTTCCCAGAGTTTGGAGATATTGTCATACTTTTCTTTTTTCATTTTACTGTTTTTTTTCTCTATTTACAAACGAGCCTTTATCATTGACTATCCTTAAATTTTTTGTTAATTTTGTTCCAGGAATGAAAAAATTACATCATATCATTGAAGCTCAACAGTTTGACCGACTCTGGTTGGAAGAAGAGTTTTTTCCTTTAGCTGACGAGATGGAAAAAATTGTGAAGAAAAAAGGAATCTGGTATTTCTTCGGCTACTTCTTTAAGAGAAGAGTTCTTTCGGGAAAAAAAATGGCTAGTCTTTTCTATGAGCCGAGCACTCGAACCAGAGCTTCTTTTGAAATAGCAATGAGAAGATTAAAAGGAGAGGTAATTTTCTCAACCGAGAATGCCAGAGAGTTTTCTTCAGCAGTTAAAGGCGAGACACTTGAAGATACGATTAGAGTATTGTGTGGCTATCGGCCCGATGTCATTGTTTTAAGATACCACGAAGAAGGTGGAGCAAAAAGAGCAGCTGAGGTATCTTCGGTACCAGTTATTAATGGCGGTGATGGTCCTGGTCAACATCCTACTCAATCTTTAACAGATATTTATACGATTAAAAAGGAAAGGGGAAGAATTGCCGGGACATCAATCGCTATGAGTGGAGATTTAGCTCGGGGAAGAACTGTAAGATCTCTCTCATATCTTTTCGCTAAATTTCCCGAAGTCAAAATTTATTATATTTCGCCCGAAGTCGCCAGAATGAGAAACGATATTAAAGATTATCTAAAAAAACATAATGTTTGGTTCAAAGAAGGAAATGATCTGAGAGAAATCGCTCCTAAGGTAGATGTTATCTACCAAACTCGGACTCAGAAAGAAAGGGGTGCTCTTCTTGAAAGATATGAAAACAAGAAAGGTTTCTGTATTATTAACCAGGAGATACTGGATTTAATGAAAAAAGATGCCATTATTATGCATCCCTTGCCCCATACTGAAGAAATTGCCCCGGAAGTAGATTTAGATCCTAGAGCAGTTTATTTTAGGCAGGCCGAGAATGGGCTTTACGTCCGGATGGCTTTATTAAAAATGGTCCTTAGTTAACCAGCAAAAACCCACCTTTTAAGGTGGGGTTTTATTTTAAAGCCTTGACAAGAATTTTAAAGTTGCTAAGATGTATTTATCCTAGTAAGTCGGGTGATTGCCCTGTGAGATAGCGAATTTTATCTCACGGGGAGGAAAGTCCGAACACCCGCCCTATCGGGCAGCAAGGTAGCGGGTAACGCC
>CAZGDO010000102.1:0-2514 GCA_964524365.1 uncultured Gammaproteobacteria bacterium
TTTAAAAAATCTCTGGCTTCTTCTGTTGTATAAACTTCGTTGGGTTTTATTTCCGACATACCAGGTAGTAGAAATTCGACTTAATTTTTCTTTGAATAAAAATATTCTTTTAACATACGTTTTAATAACCTCGCCCCTTGACTGGTCTTTAAATATTTTTCTCTTCTTTTGGCGTCATTTTCATTGCGATATGCTTCATAATGTACCAACTGCCAAGGTTTGTATGATTTTGTTGAAAAATTAAATCCTCGATTATGTTCTTGAAGCCGTTTCTGAAGATCAAAAGTATAACCAATATACAAGTTGTTATTTTGCATACTTTGCAATACATACACATAATAGAACATAATCGCGGTCGAATTTTCACTACCTGGCATACCAGGTAGTAGAAATTCGGCTAATAATATTATATCACTGCCGCGGCAGTGGTCGAATTTTCACTACCTGGCATAATACGTTCATTGATTTTTATATACGAACCCTCCGTCGCTAAAGCTATGGAGGGCAAAGGAAGAAGAGGAAGAAGAATAAGTAGAATACTACTTACACTTCCATAATAAGACACCCATCAAAGGGTGTCAAGAGGTATCAATATAGCTCATATTGGCTTAAAAAGCTTTAGTTATCCACAGCTTAGCCAAAGCCCCCCTCAAGGGGGCCATCTATCTTAATCTATCTCTATTTATTTCCCTAATAATTCATTAAGTTTAGCTCGCGTAGTAGAACCAACTAAGCCAGTTCCTTCAGTTAAACCCCAAGGAGTCAAAACTTCGTCAGCGTATTTATCTTGGAATTTAATTACCGCAGCTTTAGTTAAAGGACCAAAGTTATTAGTTTCTTGACCAGGAGAACCTGCTCCAGATTCAGTTAACCTGGTTTTTAAATCTGAATTTAAGATAATCTGAAGATATTTTACATCATCTGAGACTTGGCCGTACTTGAGGGTAGTTTCAAAACTGAAATCAGCTGGCACGCCTTCTATTGCTGCCTCACCTAAAAGTTGGGCTAATTGAGTTTGAAGCTGGGCGATTAAAGCGGCAATTCTGACAATCTCTGCTTTTAATTCAGCAATTGTCATTTCGGCAATTGGTTTGGTCACCACTTCTTCCTCAACAACTTCCTCACCTACCACAATTGGTACACCTATTACGGCAAAGTAGGTAAGGTGAGTAGTGGTAGCAGTTAAAGTTTTGGTTTCGCTATTCACTAAAGTAGATAAAGCTACCCATTCAGAAGCGCTTTCTGACCAGTAGTAAACTTTAAGACTTGTTTCATCTAAACCTTCGATTTGGCTAGCTGTGTAAGTGAAGGTTAAGGTGACCGAAGTATTAAAGGTGGTAACAGCCGCTCCAGCAGACTCAGCCGTATAATTATAGACATATCCTCCAACAATACTCTTGCCACTAGCTAAGGAAGTTATGGCAGTAGAAACAGCTTCAGTTGTTTTTGCTGTCGGAGTAATGGTCAAAGTGGTGTTAGCACTAATAGCATTGGCTGAGACTTCAATGGAAGCAGTGGTATTTTCCGCCGAAGTTACCGTAGTCTTGCCACCGGCTTCAGCAGTAGCTGCCACTTCTCCAGTAGTGGTAATGGGCGTAGTGGGAGTAATATAACCGCCACCACCACCACCAGATGAAGGACCAGGAGGTTCAGTCGGGGTAGCGGAAACCGCCTCAGTTGAAGTTGACTCATCGTCATCATCATTCAAGGCAGAAAGTTTGTAATAGTAAGCAGTTCCGTTGGTTAAACCGGAATTAATATAACTGGTCTGGCTGGTCTGAGCTAAATAAGGATAAAGACTGCCTGACTTTCGGTAAATATCATATTTTGTCGCTCCAGTGGAAGCTGACCAACTTAAAGTAATCTTTTGATTTCCAGCCGTAGCGGCAAAACCAGTGGGAGTGGGCGGCGGATTAGCTCCGGAAGAAACTAAGGGAGCGTAAGGAGACAAGTGTTGAGTGGTTCCGGTAAAGATTACTCCTCCAGCAGAAGTGGTAGCCGCATTAGTTGGGATGGTCACCCAGTTATTATTGGTGGAATCCCAATAGCCCAAACTCAATTCTGTGGATGATGCCTGGGAAATTCCTGCTGCTGTCAAATCAGCTGCGCTATAAGTGAGAGTAATGGTAATGTCATCATTCAAGATAGTAAAGGGAGTGCCGGAAGCATTGCTGGCGGAAATCTCGTAAGCTGCGTTGCCCAAAGGTTTTACCCCATTGGTTGGAGGAACGCTGGTTGTTTTTTGAATACTGACTCTGCCGGTATCTGAATCTTGGGAATCTATTGCTCCGGCTGGAGCATCAATAGAAACATTGTCTCCTTGAATCACTCCTCCGGTTCTGGGAACAATTGAGCCCATGGTCGGAGTGGCTGAAGTATATCCAGAGATAGCTGAAAGAGAGATATTAAGAGTGGAAGTTCCGCTGGTCGCTCCAACGCTTTGAAGATTACTTTGATAACCTTGAGAAACAGCCCTGACTGTCCAAGAACCAGCCGTCACCTTTAAAGAGTAAT
>CAZGDO010000103.1:0-2511 GCA_964524365.1 uncultured Gammaproteobacteria bacterium
GTGAAGGAGGCGGGAAGCTGGCTTGCTCTTGCTTTCGCAAAAACAATTCCAACTCTCCCGCCCCATAAAATCTTTTCTTCCTCATAAGTTGATAACGAAGTCTTGGGGCAACACTCCGGGAAGCGTTAATTTTTTCCTTCGCCATTTGCCTTTCTCAAGGCTTCAGCAAAGGCCACCTCCATAGAATTCTCCAAATCCTCCCCATCACCAAAGGTTGCAACAACCCTGGTGGGGGGCTTAGAAGCCTTTTTCGCCTTACCGTTTTCTTTGGGCTGGTTAGCCCGCAGATGGTCGGCAAGGTCTTTTAAGTCCAGCATCTGCTTTTCCGCCACGGCGATTTCTGCCTCCAAATACTCCGGAGACAAGACCACCGAAGCAAAGTACCCAAACACCGTTACCATCCGGCCCCCACTTCCGTTAGGACCATCAGGATTTTGTGTCCGATACTGAAAAAGCGCTACCTGCTGGCTGTTTTTCGCCCGCACCCGAACCAAGTTCTTGCCCGGGGCGGGGCGACGACCGGAGAACGGGTCTTCCACCAACTTAATCCAACTCCCACTGGGGTTATCCCAAATGGGATTGGTCACAAGCTGTGTTTGCCCTTGGCGGTCTTCGGGGTGGAACTCCACCTCAAAGATTGTGCCTTGGGCAACGGGGCTTGTGCCAAAGTTGGCTTCGTCCCGTTCCAGTACGGCGAGGACCGCCTCGTCGTACGCTGTTGCCACGCGGTTACGCTCACCCTCAAGGTTTGCGTACATGTACATGGCATTCGCTTCCACTTGCTCCGTTTGGCGCAAGTCCTCTTTCCACTTGCGCAAAGCAGGAGTAGCGGAGCGTTCGCGCGCCCACACCACCCAAGTCCCCTCACCAGGAAGGACTTCCCACTCGTCAACCTGAATTGGGTTCTGGGAGACCATGCGCTGGTGCGCTTCGTACTCCTCCGAACCTTCCACCAAATCGCGGTGGTACTGGGTAGTAAACGCCACCGTACCCTTCTTGGATAGAACCCAACCGGTTCCTGTCCCTGCAAAGTACTGGTGGGGTTCTGCCGCACGAACCGCCCGCTCCTGTTCTGCGGTTACCCGCTTAGGCAGGAAGTTGACGGTCCAATCCTCGGAGTAGCGATACCCATAATTGTCATGGGCATGCGCTACCACGAGATGGTCGGTTGCGAGGTCGCCAAAGTCGTAGGCAATAAGATCTGCCTTGCGGCCAGATCCCGACCAAACTTCGGCACCCTTAACTTCACTTCCGTCGGGCGCAAAGCACCAAACAGAGCTGATTACCCGGCTTCGGGAGGATACATCAACCCTTGCATCCAGCCAGATTTCTCCGGCTTCCGCGCGGGCTTGGCGCGTGGCTTGAACGATCTCGAACTCCGCAATCTCTGCCAAAGCCAATGCGTAGTCCTGTTCGGATTCCTGCATAAGCTTTTGGATTCGATTGCGGGCGGTTTCGAGCCGACCGTCGCTACTGTCCGCGGTTTTTGCCAACCACACCAAAACTGCTTGGCGGTCGGCTTCCGACCCGCGCAGACGAATCGCTACTACCAGCTTTTCCATGTCAAGGGAAGGCGTTGCCGTCTTTCCCTCAACTTGGGTCTTCCAGTAGTAGTCACCCCTGTTTTTTATGTCTTCCAGCTTGTGATAGCCAGAGAGCCAAAAGAGGAGCTCCGCGAGCTGCGACGAACCTGCCGCTTGCGGCAGGTACTGCAGAATCTGCAGTGCCGCAGGCGCCAGCTTGGAGCCGTATACCCCGTGGTCGGTAAAGTAATACCACGGGTATCCGGCCCACTCGCGAAGCCACCAGTCGCGGTGCGGTTGCTCGACATGACCAAGCGTCGCCCGCAAGATGGCCTCACCTCCCACACCCTCGATCGCCTGCCCACCCACGAGCTCACAAGCCATTGCCGCCAGCTCCTCCAGCTTTTCAACTGGAATTGCTAAAGCTTTGGCTTCCTGCTCATAAGCAGGCCAGCAAGTCTGGCAAACTACCTGCCCACTTCCCAAATAGAAGGGGAAACCCTTCCCCTGGGAAGTGCCAAATCCGCTCGAAGCCTTACCACAGCGAACGCACGGAGCATCCGCCAGGCACTTTTTGCAGTTCGGGTAGTCGCCATAAGGCTTGTTAGCCTCGGCATCCACCCGTTCCCGCCCGCAGGAGCAAAGCGGATACTTCGCCTCCACTTCCGCCTGCGCCCACGCGGGCAAGTCGCCCCACTTGCAGGTGATATCGCGCTGATTCGCCGCCGGAGAGGCGTAGGTAACCCTCGCGGTAACCTGCATTTCGGCAGGATAAACCGCCTTCGTCTTATCCCACCCGGGATTGACCTCTACGGCGGTCGCCTGGTACCGGCATTGCGGTTGTGGTTCTCCCCGCTCGCCGGTCTTTTGCCAGTACAAAGCCTCTCCGGAGATTCGCTCCGACTCCAGAGGAACAACCCTTATAGGACTGTTGGTTACCCAAGTCCCGTTTAGGTCGTTTCCCCACACCACCGCCCAAGTTTCCTTG